>NZ_WKZG01000028.1:0-23772 GCF_009679665.1 Faecalibacterium sp. BIOML-A4
CCAATCCACAGCACCCTGAAACTATTGTAGCATTCCGCTGGAGAGCGGTCTATAAATACTACTATTTTATTATACGAGGTAACGCCTATGAACAATACGATTCCTTTTCACTCCGCAACTCACGCTCCGCAGATCACGGTGGACGTGAACATCCTGTCCATGCTGAAACAGGCGGCATCCTGCCTGACCGAAATGGCAAGCGAGAATGTCTACCTTGCCGCCATCGGCCCGAACATGGAACTGACCATTATTGTGGAGGAGGATGCTCCTTCCGTTCTGCCCTGTTTCGATGAGGAGGATGCCCTGATTTCCGTGAAAGGTGCGCCGCTGTTTATCAGTCACAATCCGGCGCAGGTCCTCAAGCTGGCAGGCAAGCGGTACCTGACAGGTCCGGTCATCTTCTACCGCACCGATGGGCACAGTACCATCGTGTCCCTGACAGTGGAGGACATTTATCGCTTTCAGACCTATCTGGAAAGTCACAGCACCACCCTGATGGCAGATGGGCAGAAGCTGACCTGCATCTGCATCGACTGAGGTGTGCTATGCTGAACTTTTTTATCGGATTCGCATTTTTTGAAGCAGGTGCCATTTTCGGCTTCTTCGTAGCGGCTCTGATGCAGGCGGCACGGAGCAGTGAGATCGGACTGAGCGGAAAGGAGGATTCACATGGAAGAAAACACCTTGTCGGTGCTGAAAATTGCGCCGGGACAGTATCCGCAGCAGGTCGAGATTGACAATAACCTGAAAGCCTTGCAGGAGGCGGTGGGCGGCACGATTGCTGCTGTTTACCCCTTTGCAGACCCGGTGGCTATCATCTGCAATGACGATGGTAAGCTCATGGGTCTGCCCTTGAACCGTGCCCTGCGGGATGAAAATGGGCAGATGTACGATGCCGTTGCCGGAGACTTTCTGGTGGTGGGTCTGGGCGAGGAGGATTTTGCATCCCTGACCCCGGATATGACACAGAAGTACGAGCAGCTTTTCCATCAACCGGAAGCCTTTCTGAAACTGGGCAACCGTCTGCTGGTGCTGCCGGTGCCTGATGAACCTCCGGCAGAAAAGCCCCGCACCAAGCCCCCGGCAGAGCATGACCGCTAAAAGTACCCTGCTGCATGGGAGGTGATGGCAGTGCAGGAAGAAATCGAACAGAAATCATTCAACATTATGATCTCCACCACGAAGCTGTCTGCCCGGACTGTCCTGCGGGCAGTTAAAGCGGCGTTTCGGCTGTACCAGTCCAAGGCATCCCAAGGTAAGCAGAGCGTCCGCACCTTGTTGCGGCAGAACCGGGGCGTATCCAGCGTGGAGATCAGCAAGACCGGCATCCGTGGTCTGGAACGTTATGCCAAAAAGTACGGCATCGACTACGCTATCCGCAAGGACAGCTCTGAAGTGCCGCCCCGGTATCTGGTCTTTTTCAAAGCCCCGGATGCAGAAGCCTTTCACTCGGCGTTCAAGGAATATTCGGCATCCCTGCTGAACAAGGACAAACGCCCCTCGGTGCTGGCACGATTGCAGGAACTGGTGCAGGCGGCGGCAGAACTCCCCGGCAAAGTCCGGCACAAGGAACAGGAGCGTGGACTGTGACCACGAAAAAGCTGACAAAGCTGCTGGCTCTGTATTTGCCCTATATTTTGCTGGGACTGGCGGCAACGAACTTCGGTGAAGCGTGGCGGCTTGCGGAGGGCAAGGAACTGGGCGATAAGATTATGTCCATGATGAGTACAATCCCGGTGGCGTTTGCAAATCCTCTGCCCAGCCTGCATCCACTGGATTTGCTGGTGGGCTTGTGCTGCGGCGCAGGGTTACGGCTGGCGGTCTATCTGCGTGGCAAAAACGCCAAGAAGTACCGCCACGGCATGGAGTACGGCTCTGCCCGGTGGGGCGGACCCAAAGATATCGAGCCGTTCATGGCACCAAAGTTCGCCGACAACATCATCCTAACCAAAACGGAACGGCTGATGATGAGCAACCGCCCACCGGACCCCAAGAATGCCCGGAATAAAAACGTGCTGGTGGTGGGCGGTTCCGGCAGCGGCAAGACCCGGTTCTGGCTGAAACCAAATCTTTTACAATGTCATAGTTCATATGTAATTACTGATCCAAAAGGCAGTATCGTGGTCGAGTGCGGCAATGCCCTGTTACAAAAGGGCTACAAGCTAAAGATTTTCAACACCATCAACTTTTCCAAGAGTATGCGCTATAACCCCATGGCGTACATCCACAGTGAAAAGGACATTCTGAAGCTCGTCACCGCACTGATGACCAGCACCAAAGGTGAGGGGCAAGGTGGCGACCCTTTCTGGGACAAGGCTGAACGGCTTTTGCTGGTTTCACTGATCGCGTACCTCCACTACGAAGCCCCTGTCGAGGAGCAAAACTTCGCAACATTGCTGGAAATGCTCAACACCATGCAGGTTTCGGAAGATGATGAAACTTATCAGAATCCAGTTGACCTACTGTTTGAGGATCTGGGTAAGAAGAAGCCAAAATCCTTTGCCGTGCGGCAGTACAAACTTTACAAGCTAGCTGCCGGCAAGACCGCAAAATCCATCCTGATTTCCTGCGGTGCCCGGCTTGCGCCCTTCGATATCCAAGAGCTGCGTGACCTTACCATGTACGATGAGCTGGCGTTGGATACGCTGGGCGATAAGAAAACGGCACTGTTCCTCATCATGTCGGACACGGATTCCACCTTTAACTTCCTCATCAGCATGGTCTACACCCAGCTTTTCAATCTGCTTTGCGATAAAGCAGATGATGTGTACGGCGGCAAGCTGCCCATCCATGTACGCTGTCTGATCGACGAGTGCGCCAACATCGGGCAGATCCCAAACCTTGAAAAATTAGTAGCCACCATCCGCAGCCGTGAGATCTCCGCCTGCCTTGTTTTGCAGGCGAGAAGCCAGTTGAAAGCCATCTACAAGGACAATGCGGACACCATCGTGGGCAACATGGATTCTCAAATTTTTCTGGGCGGCTCCGAACCTACCACCCTGAAAGACCTGTCGGAAATGCTGGGCAAGGAAACGATTGATTCGTTCAACACTTCGGACACACGCGGAAATAGCCCCAGTTATGGCACTTCGTTCCAGAAACTTGGTCACGAATTATTAAGTCGCGATGAGATTGCTGTGCTGGATGGCGGCAAGTGCATCCTGCAACTGCGCGGTGTGCGGCCTTTCCTCTCGGACAAGTATGATCTGACCCAGCACCCCAACTACAAGTTGACCTCGGACTACGACCCCAAAAACACCTTCGATATTGAAAAATATTTGAACCGAAAAGAAAAGATCCACCCCGGTGATGAGTTCATCGTGGTGGACGCTGATTCGCTCCCGTCTGCCTGACCCGGTAGGCGGTTTTATTTTACCCGGTCAGAAAGGTGCACCAGAAAATCAACCTTGCTGCGGCTATGCGGCATAAAATGATAGGATTTCAGGTGTGTACAAATGATCGAAAACGCTTTATAATAAAGGAGAAAAGACTATGGAATTCTTCAACTCTGCTATCGAAGTTCTTCAGACTCTGGTCGTGGCTTTGGGCGCCGGTCTCGGCGTGTGGGGTGCCATCAACCTGCTGGAAGGTTATGGTAACGACAACCCCGGCAGTAATGCTCATGTACGGTAAAGAAGCAAGCAACCGAAAACAATAGATAGACCGCCAGCACTACACTATTCCGAACCAAAGACCAAAAGATAAGCATTTTGAGAAAATCTAAACTTTTGGATTTTCCTACAATGCCGACTACGGCGGAATCCCTCCCACTCCTTATATCTTTCTGTATACATTGAATTTGTATTTAGTAAAATGCAGACAACACCCCGGATCAGCTTTTGGTTGGACAATTCCAACCAAACACCACAGCAAACAGCAGAAACTATTCTGAACGCCAAGAAGCCGGTATGATTGTTAACATATAAGAGGAAGAAAAATTTCTTTTAGGTACTTGCTTTCCTAAAGCTGATGTGATATAATAGTTTAATTCCAGAAAAGGAGTAAAAAATATGCGGCAAGGTATTCTTAAATAAAACTATAATCAAATAGTGGGAACAAAGAATTATGATAGTCCCTTTCACGGGGGCTTGGTTTTTGTACCCAATTTAAGAATACTTTTGCCTTATCAATTTTGACATATCCCAAAAAACAGCAATCACAAATAGGTGTATGCTGTATATGTGTATGTCTGCAAATTATAATCCCCAGTGGTAAAAGTATTTTACTGCTGGGGATTTTTATGCCCTTCGGGGCAGTAAAGGGAGGACAATCACATGAAAATAATCAATATTGGAATTCTTGCCCATGTAGACGCTGGAAAGACGACCTTGACGGAGAGCCTGCTATATGCCAGCGGAGCCATTTCAGAACCGGGGAGCGTCGAAAAAGGGACAACGAGGACGGACACCATGTTTTTGGAGCGGCAGCGTGGGATTACCATTCAAGCGGCAGTCACTTCCTTCCAGTGGCACAGATGTAAAGTCAACATTGTGGATACGCCCGGCCACATGGATTTTTTGGCGGAGGTGTACCGCTCTTTGGCTGTTTTAGATGGGGCCATCTTGGTGATCTCCGCTAAAGATGGCGTGCAGGCCCAGACCCGTATTCTGTTCCATGCCCTGCGGAAAATGAACATTCCCACCGTTATCTTTATCAACAAGATCGACCAGGCTGGCGTTGATTTGCAGAGCGTGGTTCAGTCTGTTCGGGATAAGCTCTCCGCCGATATTATCATCAAGCAGACGGTGTCGCTGTCCCCGGAAATAGTCCTGGAGGAAAATACCGACATAGAAGCATGGGATGCGGTCATCGAAAATAACGATGAATTATTGGAAAAGTATATCGCAGGAGAACCAATCAGCCGGGAAAAACTTGTGCGGGAGGAACAGCGGCGGGTTCAAGACGCCTCCCTGTTCCCGGTCTATTATGGCAGCGCCAAAAAGGGCCTTGGCATTCAACCGTTGATGGATGCGGTGACAGGGCTGTTCCAACCGATTGGGGAACAGGGGGGCGCCGCCCTATGCGGCAGCGTTTTCAAGGTTGAGTACACCGATTGCGGCCAGCGGCGTGTCTATCTACGGTTATACAGCGGAACGCTGCGCCTGCGGGATACGGTGGCCCTGGCCGGGAGAGAAAAGCTGAAAATCACAGAGATGCGTATTCCATCCAAAGGGGAAATTGTTCGGACAGACACCGCTTATCAGGGTGAAATTGTTATCCTTCCCAGCGACAGCGTGAGGTTAAACGATGTATTAGGGGACCAAACCCGGCTCCCTCGTAAAAGGTGGCGCGAGGACCCCCTCCCCATGCTGCGGACGACGATTGCGCCGAAAACGGCAGCGCAAAGAGAACGGCTGCTGGACGCTCTTACGCAACTTGCGGATACTGACCCGCTTTTGCGTTGCGAAGTGGATTCCATCACCCATGAGATCATTCTTTCTTTTTTGGGCCGGGTGCAGTTGGAGGTTGTTTCCGCTTTGCTGTCGGAAAAATACAAGCTTGAAACAGTGGTAAAGGAACCCTCCGTCATTTATATGGAGCGGCCGCTCAAAGCAGCCAGCCACACCATCCATATCGAGGTGCCGCCCAACCCGTTTTGGGCATCCATAGGACTGTCTGTTACACCACTCTCGCTTGGCTCCGGTGTACAATACGAGAGCCGGGTTTCGCTGGGATACTTGAACCAGAGTTTTCAAAACGCTGTCAGGGATGGTATCCGTTACGGGCTGGAGCAGGGCTTGTTCGGCTGGAACGTAACGGACTGTAAGATTTGCTTTGAATACGGGCTTTATTACAGTCCGGTCAGCACGCCGGCGGACTTCCGCTCATTGGCCCCGATTGTATTGGAACAGGCATTGAAGGAATCGGGGACGCAGCTGCTGGAACCTTATCTCTCCTTCATCCTCTATGCGCCCCAGGAATACCTTTCCAGGGCTTATCATGATGCACCGAAATACTGTGCCACCATCGAAACGGCCCAGGTAAAAAAGGATGAAGTTGTCTTTACTGGCGAGATTCCCGCCCGCTGTATACAGGCATACCGTACTGATCTGGCCTTTTACACCAACGGGCGGAGCGTATGCCTTACAGAGCTGAAAGGATATCAGGCCGCTGTCGGTCAGCCGGTCATCCAGCCCCGCCGTCCAAACAGCCGCCTGGACAAGGTGCGCCATATGTTTCAGAAGGTAATGTAAAGATACATAATCGTCAAGACGGCAACAATCAGAAGTTATGGAGGGTAACAATGGAATATAGTAAGGAAGATTTAATGGAAGCAAAAAAGCAAATTTGGGGAGTGGGAGAGAACATGGGAACAGAGGAAAGTAAAAAAATCTGGGAGGAGAACGCACAATTTTGGGATAATGCAATGGGTGACGAATCTAATGAATTTCACAGAGAGGTAGTGCGTCCCAAAGTAACGGAACTTCTATCTCCTAATCCTGCGGATTACATTTTGGATATTGCGTGTGGCAATGGAAATTATTCTTCGTATCTTGCACAAAGAGGCGCTTCGGTTGTCGCTTTTGATTACAGCAAAAAAATGATAGAATTGGCTAAAAGACGGCAATCACAATATGCAAAACAAATTGAATTTTGTGTGGCGGATGCGACCGATAGAAAAAGTATATTAGAATTAAAAAGAAATCGAGCCTTTACGAAAGCAGTTTCTAATATGGCAATTATGGATATTACGGATATTGAACCACTTCTTATGGCTGTTTATGAACTGTTGCAGGAAAGCGGAATTTTTGTCTTTGCAACGCAACACCCTTGTTTTGTCACGTTGACTGAAAAATATATGACACCGCACAGTTACTATGATATAGCGATTGAAGGGCAACCGAAAGAGCAGATTTATTATCATCGTTCCATACAAGATATTTTTAACCTTTGTTTTAGAGCTGGATTTGTCATTGATGGATTTTATGAAGAATGTTTTAAAACCAACAAAGAAATTCCTATGGTAATGATAGTAAGGCTTAAGAAGGTAAAACGTGATAGCTTAAAATAAATTCAAGTTTGTCGGGTAAATAGCAAACCCAGCCGAGCCAGTCAACGGTCAAGATGAACGGCGCATATGCGCAGCCGTTGACAGCCCCGCCCGCCTTTGCTGGTAGGCAATCAAGGGGCGACAGCAAGAAGTGCCACCGCCCCGCACTATTATTCAGAAAGGGGAATTTCCATGACCGACCAGATAGCCTATCAAGAATATATCCAGCGCAGGTACAACGCCTTTTGCAAGACTGTTATCCGCTGTGCCGCCTTGGACAAGATTTTGAAGCTTAAACGGCAATGGGAACGGCAAGTTTCCCTTGACTATCTGATGAACGAGAAGTTTGTCCAGTTTGCCGCGTCGGAGCCGGACGAGGAATACCCATTTACCGTCTGCGGTCAGACCGTCCTGCTCTGCAACGCCGCCCTTGCCGACGCGATCTCTGTTTTGCCGGAGCAGACGCGGGAAGAAATCCTGCGCTATTACTTTCTGCGCCAGCCGCAGCGCGTGATCGGCGCGTGTATTGGCCGGTCACGCAGCACAGCGGGGCGGCATATCCAGCTTGCCTTGCAGCGGCTACGCGAAGAAATGGGGGTGAGCCGGTATGAGTAGACTTCTCCCCTATGAAACAATCCTCAAAGCCCGTGAGGGCGACCCAGAAGCCGTGAACGCTGTCCTGCTCCACTACGCCGGATATATCCGCTATTTCTCAAAAGTGAACGGGCAGGTCAACGCCGAGGTGGAGGACTATGTAAAGCAGCGGTTAATTGACTGTCAATTCAAGTTCCGGCTTGACGAACCACCGGACAAGTCATAAAAACTGAATACCAGCCGCCACCGACGCGGCCAGCGAAAGCAGTAAGTCTTGAAAAAGATTTACTGCTTTTTTTGTTGTCCGGCTCCGCTCCCGGCCATTTTGCCCCCTGCCGGTTGTAGTAGTAAGCGAGGAGGGAATTTTTCTGCCCTGGTGTTTGGCATTTGGAGCATTTACCCGTAGTAGAGGGCAAAGAGAAAGGATTTCTCCAACACCGGGTAGAAACCACTGCGTCCGGTGTCATTTTAGCGAAAGCGGGCAGGAATGCCCTTTACAGGATTAGTAGTAGCAGAAAAAGAGAAACAAACTTTTGTGGTTGCAGTTTTCCAAAAAAGTGGCGGACGGAAGTGAGAGAAAGTTTGCAGTCACGGAGAGCAAGTTTCTACCACGGTGCCAAAATCCGCAATTCTGCGGTTTTGCCCCTCGCGGGAAACTTGTTGGGGAGTGCCTTCCCCAAACCCTGCTATGCGGCTTACGCCGTAAAAATATTTCCGCAACGGCTACCCCAAAATTTTTAATGTGACCCCTGTTTTTTGCCCCCAAAATGTCCGTTGTAAAGTGAAGGGAGGTTTACAGACCATGCGAAAGAAATACAACACACCCCACCGCAGCCGCGTTGTGAAAACCCGGCTGTCCGAAGATGAATACGCCGACTTCACAGCGCGGCTTGCGCCCTATGGTATCAGCCAGTCGGAATTTCTCCGGCAGGCGATACGGCGCACCACCATACGCCCCGTTATCCATGTGTCGGCGGTCAATGACGAACTGCTCTCCGCTGTCGGGAAGCTGGCCGCCGAGTACGGCAGGATCGGCGGCAACCTCAATCAGATTGCCCGGTATCTGAATGAGTACGGCGCACCCTACAATGCCCTTTCCGGCGAGGTGCGCGCCGCCATAGCCGACCTTGCCGCCCTCAAGTATGAAGTCCTGGGGAAAGTAGGTGACGCGGTTGGCAACACTCAAGCATATCAACTCTAAAAACGCCGACTACGGAGCCGCCGAACAATACCTGCTTTTTGAGCATGACGAGTTCACCATGAAGCCCGTCCTTGATGAAACCGGCAGGCTTATCCCCCGCGAGGACTACCGGCTGTCCACGCTGAACTGCGGCGGGGAGGATTTTGCCGTTGCGTGTATGCGGGCAAATCTCCGCTATGGGAAGAACCAGCGGCGGGAAGATGTGAAAAGCCACCACTATATCATCAGCTTTGACCCACGGGACGGGCCGGACAACGGTTTGACCGTAGACCGGGCGCAGACATTGGGCGAGAGGTTTTGCGCCGAGCATTTCCCCGGCCACCAAGCCCTTGTATGCACCCACCCGGACGGGCATAACCACAGCGGCAATATCCATGTGCATATCGTTATTAACAGCCTGCGGATTGAGGAAGTGCCGTTCCTGCCCTATATGGACAGGCCAGCCGATACAAAGGCCGGTTGCAAGCACCGCTGTACCGACGCGGCCTTGCGATACTTCAAATCAGAAGTCATGGAGATGTGCCACCGGGAGGGGCTTTACCAAATCGACCTCTTGAACGGCAGCAAGAACCGCGTGACCGACCGGGAGTATTGGGCGCAGAAAAAGGGACAGGCCGCGCTGGACAAGCAGAACGCCCCCATGATTGCAGGCGGTATCACGCCCCGGCAGACCAAGTTTGAAACGAACAAGGAGAAGTTGCGGCAGACCATACGCGCTGCGCTGTCTGCGGCGACCTCATTTGAGGACTTTTCCTCTCTGCTGCTGCGGGAGGGCGTGACCGTCAAGGAGAGCCGGGGGCGGCTGTCCTACCTCACGCCGGACAGGACGAAGCCCATTACCGCCCGAAAGCTGGGCGACGACTTTGACCGCGCCGCCGTCCTTGCCGTTTTGGAGCAGAACGCCGCCAGAGCCACCGAAAAGGCCGCAGCCATATCCGAATACCCCCGGCATGGGAAAACCGGCATACAGCCCGCCCCGAAACAGGACGGTGTGCAGCGGCTTGTGGACATTGAGCAGAAAATGGCCGAGGGCAAAGGCCGGGGCTATGAACGCTGGGCGACCATGCACAACCTCAAACAAATGGCCGCAACGCTGAATGTGTATCAGGAATACGGCTTTACTTCCCCGGAGCAGTTAGAAGCTGCCGTTGATATCGCCTATCAGGAAATGCGCCAGACCAGCGGCAAACTGAAAACGCTGGAAACCAAGCTACAAGGGAAAAAGGAGTTGCAGCGACAGGTACTTGCCTACGCCAAGACCAAGCCCGCCCGCGACGGGCTGAAAGCGCAAAAATCCGAGAAAGCCCGCGCCGCATACCGGCAGGCACATGAAAGCGACTTTATCATAGCCGAAGCCGCCGCCCGGTATTTCAAGGCGCATGGCATTACCAAGCTGCCCGCCCGGAAAGCGTTGCAGGCCGAGATCGAGCAGCTTATCTCCGAGAAAGACGGCCTGTATAACACCTATCACGAACAGAAACAGCGGTTCAAGGAGTTGCAGACCGTCAAGCGGAACATCGACCAAATTTTGCGCCGGGAGGAACCCCACCGCAGAAAGGAGCAGAGCCATGAGCGATAACCTGCCCCGTATGGACTACCGCCAGTACCGGCGGGCGCGGCGGCTGGTACATGAGTGCTGTAACTATGACGGGGGGAATTGCCTGCTGTTAGACGACGGGGAGCCTTGCGTGTGCGTCCAGAGCATTTCCCTTTCCCTCATGTGCCGCTGGTTCCGTGTGGCTGTCCTGCCTCTTGACGGGGAACTGGCCGCAGCCCTTTTGTACCGGGGGAGCCGGAAACGGTGTGCGGTCTGCGGCGCGGCATTTGTCCCCAAATCCAACCGGGGGAAATACTGCCCCGACTGCGCCGGACGCATGAAGAAAATCAAAGCCGCCGAGAGAAAGCGGAAACAAAGGCAGAGATGTCACGCTTTAGAGCCTTTCAAACCCGCATAAATCAAGGCTTTTTTCGTGGGTGTCAAAGGGTGCGCGATACATTTATCCTTTTCCCCCGGAAACGGCGTTCTAAATGCGTACAAACGCCCCAAATCCACCCAAAGGAGGAACCATGTCAGATAACCGAAAATACTACTACCTCAAGCTGAAAGAGAATTACTTTGACGAGGACGCTATCGTGCTGCTGGAAAGTATGCAGGACGGTATCCTCTATTCCAACATTCTCTTGAAACTGTACTTGAAATCGCTGAAAAACGGCGGGAAGTTGCAGCTTGATGAAAATATCCCCTACACCGCGCAGATGATTGCCACCATTACCCGCCAGCAAGTCGGCACCGTAGAACGAGCCTTGCAGATTTTTATGAAGCTGGGGCTTGTGGAGCCGTTACAGAACGGCGCGCTGTATATGAGCAACATTGAACTGCTTATCGGCCAATCCTCTACCGAGGGGGAGCGGAAACGGCGGGCAAGGCTGGCTTTGCAGGAGCAGAAAGCCTTGCCAAAGGCCGGGGCGGACAAATGTCCACCATATCAAGCGGACATTTGTCCACCAGAGATAGAGATAGAGAAAGAGATAGAGATAGAAAAAGAGAGAGAGCGAGAGTTAGATACGGGACAGCCCGCCCGCGCCGCCTATGGCCGGTATGAAAATGTCTTTCTTTCGCAATCAGAACTGGACGGGCTGAAAGCAGACCTGCCCGACAAATGGAACTACTACATTGACCGGCTATCCTGCCATATCGCGTCCAGCGGCAAGCGATACCGCAGCCATGCCGCCACAATCTACAAATGGGCGCAGGAGGACGCAGCCAAGAAAGCCCCGAAAAAGGGCATACCAGACTACTCATGCAAGGAGGGCGAGAGTTTATGAAGAACGAAATCAACGCTGTTTTGGAGAATATGACGACTGCCACCCCGGAGCCGGAGGACTACACCGGCGAGGACGGTTTACTGTACTGCGGCAAGTGCCGCAAGCCGAAAGAAGCCTATTTTGCGCCGGATAAGGCCGCTATCTTTGGCCGTGACCGCCACCCGGCAGAGTGCGACTGCCAGAGAGCCGCCCGTGAGGAACGGGAGGCCGCCGAGAAGCGGCGCAGGCACCTTGACACCGTGGAGGAACTGAAACGCCGGGGCTTTACCGACCCCACCATGCGGGACTGGACTTTTGAGAACGACAACGGCAGGAACCCGCAGACCGGGATTGCCCGCCGGTATGTGGAGCATTGGGAGGATATGCGAACCGACAATATCGGCTGCCTGTTCTGGGGCGGCGTGGGAACCGGGAAAAGCTACCTTGCGGGCTGTATCGCAAACGCCCTCATGGAGAAAGAAATCCCCGTCCACATGACGAACTTTGCCCTTATCCTCAATGACCTTGCCGCCAGCTTTGAGGGGCGCAACGAGTACATTTCCCGCCTTTGCCGCTATCCGCTGCTTATCCTTGACGATTTCGGCATGGAGCGCGGAACGGAATACGGGCTGGAGCAGGTTTTCCATGTGATTGACAGCCGTTACCGCAGCGGCAAGCCGCTGATCGTCACGACCAACCTCACGCTGGACGGCCTGCACAACCCGGAGGACACCGCCCATTCCCGGATTTATGACCGGCTGCTTTCCATGTGCGTCCCGGTACGTTTTACCGGCGAGAATTTCCGGCAGGAAACCGCGCAGCGGAAAATGGAGAGCATGAAGAAACTGATTACCGACTGAAAGGAGTATTGCCTATGGCAGATAACAAGCAGCCCGACACCCGCACCGCCCGCCGCCCCGACTGCGTGACGGAAATCCGCATGGGCAATTCCGTCCTTGTCGTGTCCGGCTATTTCAAGAAAGACACGACCACCACCGCCGCCGACAAAATGGCGCGGGTACTGGAAGCGGAAGCCGCTGCTACACAAAAACCGGCGATTTGACAAGCTGTAAAGAAGCAGATTTGACACTTTTGCCGCTATACAACCAGCCCTATTCCGTGGTACAATGAAACCACGGAATAGTGGGGCTGGCTGTCGGAAACGGAGGATTTTATGTTAAGACAAGCCACCCAAAACCTCATTACCGCCCTTTATCCGAGATTGTCCCATGAGGACGAATTGCAAGGTGAGAGTAATTCCATATCGAATCAAAAAAGGATACTCGAAGCCTTTGCAAAACAGAATGGCTTTACCAACCTGCGCTGGTACACCGACGACGGCTATTCCGGCGCGAACTTTCAAAGGCCCGGTTTTCAAGCCATGCTTGCAGACATTGAAGCTGGGAAAGTGGGTACAGTTATCGTCAAGGACATGAGCCGGTTAGGGCGAAACTACTTGCAGGTAGGGTTTTACACGGAAATGCTGTTCCCTCAAAAGGGCGTGCGTTTTATCGCTGTCAACGACAATGTGGACAGCGCAAACGGCGGCATGGACAACGATTTTACCCCTCTGCGAAATCTGTTCAACGAATGGCTGGTGAGAGATACGAGCAAGAAAATCAAGGCAGTTAAGAGAGCAAAAGGCATGAGCGGCAAGCCCGTTACCAGCAAGCCGGTGTACGGCTACCTCATGGACGAGGACGAGAATTATATCGTTGACGAGGAAACCGCGCCGGTAGTCCGGCAGATATACCAGCTTTGCCTTGCCGGGAACGGCCCGACCAAGATTGCCCGTATGCTTACGGAGCAGCAAATCCCCACGCCGGGGACGCTGGAATACCGCAGGACGGGCAGCACCCGCCGCTACCACCCCGGCTATGAGTGCAAATGGGCGACAAATACCGTTGTCCACCTGTTGGAAAACCGGGAGTACACCGGCTGTCTGGTAAACTTCAAGACGGAGAAGCCCTCTTACAAGACCAAGCACAGCGTAGAGAACCCCATCGAGAAGCAGGCCATTTTTGAGAACCACCATGAGCCTATCATAGACCGGGAAACATGGGAGCGCGTGCAGGAGTTACGCAAGCAGCGCAAACGCCCGAACCGCTATGATGAAGTGGGGCTGTTCTCCGGTATGCTGTTCTGCGCCGACTGCGGCCATGTGATGTACCAGCAGCGGTATCAGAACAAGAACCGCAAGCAGGACTGTTACATCTGCGGCAGCTACAAGAAGCGCACCCGCGACTGTACGGCGCACTTTATCCGCACCGACCTGTTGACCGCCGGTGTCCTCTCCAATCTCCGGCAGGTGACGGAATATGCCGCCAAGCATGAGAGCCGCTTTGTAAAGCTGCTTATCCAGCAGAACGAGATCGGCGGCAAGAGAAAGACCGCCGCAGTCACGAAGCAGCTTGAACAGGCGCAGGAGCGCATTTCCGAAGTGAGCCGCATTATCAAGCGGCTGTATGAGGACAATGTGAACGGCAAAATCAGCGACGAGCGTTTCATGGAACTGTCGGCAGACTATGAGCAGGAGCAGCGGGAACTGAAAGACCGCGCCGCCACTTTGCAGGCCGAACTGGACAAGTCGCAGGCCGCCACCGTCAACGCGGAAAAGTTTATGGGTATCGTCCGAAAGCACCTTGCCTTTGAGGAATTGACCCCCACCCTCTTGCGGGAAATGATTGAGAAAATCGTCGTGCATGAGTGCAGCTATGACGAGAACGGCACCCGCAGGCAGGACATTGAGATTTATTACAGCTTTGTCGGCAAGATTGACTTGCCCGAAGCCTAACGCCCGACCTATCCGACACAATGCGCAAGTGCCGGATAGGAACGGCAAAATTTTTTACACTTCTATTACTTCTTTATCGCACATAAGCAAAGAGTCAGGGCATGAAGCAGCTCATGGCTGGCGGCGGTGTCGCTCTGGTGGGCATCACCCTGATTCCCCTGCTGAGCGGTCTGTTCGGTTAAGAACAGTGGGCGGCGATTGCCGCCCGGTACATATTATAATAAGGAAAGCCATAGTAACGATCTCACATACAGAAGGTGAAGCAGATGAGCGAGATTTTATTGTATCATGGCAGTAAAGAAGAAGTTGTCTATCCCGAAATCCGCATCACACGGTATACAAAGGATTTTTCTTGGGGGTTCTACTGCACGAACAACTATCAGCAAGCCTACCGCTGGGCAGACCGCCGTTCTGCCGATGGCCTTGTGAACGTCTATCGCTATGTAGAAAATCCCGACCTGAAGATCCTGCGTTTCCCTGAAATGTCGGACGAATGGCTGGATTTCATTGCAAAATGTCGTGCAGGCGAAACCCATCCCTACGATATTGTGGAGGGACCCATGGCAGACGACACCATTTGGGATTACGTCAACGGATTTACGTCCGGGCAGATCAGCCGTGAAGCATTTTGGGCATTGGCGAAATTCAAGCATCCAACACACCAGATCAGCTTTCACACCGTAAACGCTTTGCACTGCCTGACCTTTGAGAGGAGTGAACCCATCCATGACCGAAAAGCAGAAAAATGATGTTCTCTATGTTTGTAGCCTGATTGAGACCATTGCCCGCAAGACCAAAAATCATCGGCAGGATGTGATCCATCACTTTACAAAAGCCGACATCGAACGGCAGCTCCGGCTGGCAGAAGTAAACCATTGCCTGTCCTTTGAGCAGGTTTCAGATGAGTTGATTGACGATTTCAACATCCCGGAGGGGGATTTTGATACCGCCGCAGAGTGCCGCTATACGGTTCCTTCTGCAACCTCCATCGGAATGCTGTATCAGGGGCTGGTGCTGTCCACCATGAAGAATGAGGATGCAGCACAGGCAATTCTGGATGTTTTTTCGTCGTTTATCACGGATGAGATCTCTGATTTCAATTCCAATGTATACTACACTAATCCTGATTATCTCCGCTGCTCCTATCTGGAGGGCAAGATGCTTGCTTGAAAAAGGATTATTATAATGGCAAAAAATCAACATAATGCAGGGCTTCATTATAGACCTCTCAATCAACTTGGATTATCAAACTTCAATGATCATATAGAAAATCCCATTGATAGTCGTTTTAAGTTTAATCCTCCCCCTCTAAAATGTGGTAAGCTTTTTGGACTTCGCAAAGTTGATCGTCAAAAAGAAGAGCTTCAGAAACATTGCCCATGGCATCCGCTTCTAAAAATGAAGGCATTCACATTAGAGATTGACGGAGAAGCTGAATACATTTGGTATTGTAAAGAATGCGATTGTTATTACATGAACCCCTTTTGGCGAAATGGAGAAAAACGCATCCTTGATGTTTATCACAAGGTTCCTGTTCGTCGACTTATAAAAACAGCTACATAACTTTTTATTATGATTTGCCGATTGCCGAAAAGCAGTCGGCATTTTTTGTTTTCAGCGGCTTCTGCGGCGATTATTCCATACGGTGGCTTGAGCAGCAAAGGATAGCCCTCTGCGGTTTGCAGGTTTATTGAATGTCCGTACTCCAAGCCGTGTTTTTTATCCACCCATCAACGAAAGGAAGCACCCATCAACGAAAGGAAGTGTTTTTTATGCAGTTTTTGACCCACCTTATTTTTCTGCTCAACCTGCTCAAGACCCTTATCAACCACTTCAGCTAAGGACGGTGACTGGATGGAAACCGTTCTCAAAGCCATTGCCGACTGGATCAAAGGCATCCTGACGGCAGGCATTCTGTCAAACCTTTCCGGGCTGTTCGATGATGTAAACACGCAGGTGGGAAACATCGCACAGCAGGTTGGCACCAAGCCATCGGCCTTCGAGCCGAGAGTGTTCGCCATGATTGAAGCCCTTTCCCGGAACGTAGTGCTGCCCATTGCAGGCATCATCCTGACCTTTATCGCCTGTTACGAACTGATTGAGATGATCACCCAGCACAACAACATGGCACAGTTTGAGCCTGCGCTCATCATGCGCTGGATCTTCAAAACGACGGTGTCCGTCTGGTTTATCTCCAACACCTTCGATATTGTGATGGCGGTGTTCGACGTCACCCAGAAGGTGGTGTCCGATTCCAGTGGCATCATTGCCGGAAACACCCGTGTCAACGACATTGGCTTGTCCATGCTGCAATCCAGCCTGATGCAGATGGATGTAGGCCCACTGTTCGGGCTGTTTTTGCAGTCCTTCTTCATCGGCATCACCATGCGGATCTTGAGCATCATCATTTTTGTCATCGTGTATGGGCGCATGATTGAGATCTACTGCATGGTGAGCCTTGCGCCCATCCCCATGGCAACATGGGGCAACCACGAGCAGTCGCACATGGGGCAGAACTACCTGAAATGCCTGTTTGCGCTGGGTTTTCAGGGCTTTCTCATCCTCATCTGCGTGGCAATTTATGCCGTGCTGATCCAGAGCGTGGCGATTTCCGGGGATGCCATCAACTCCATTTGGAGCATCGTGGGCTATACTGTTCTGCTCTGTTTCAGCCTGTTCAAGACCAGCTCGGTCACGAAAAGTGTGCTGGGCGCGCATTAAAGGAGGCGCTTTATTGGCTGCGTATATTTCCGTTCCCCGTGACCTGACGAAAGTGAAATCGAAGGTCGCATTCAATCTGACGAAACGGCAACTGCTTTGTTTCGGCACAGCGGCTCTCATTGGAGTGCCGCTGTTTTTTGTTCTCCGGGATTCCGGCGGCAACACTGCCGCCACCCTCGGCATGATGGCGGTGATGCTGCCGGCGTTCTTCCTTGGGATGTACGAGAAAAACGGTCAGCCCATGGAAAAGCTGCTGTCGCACTATGTTCAGGCGCGATTCTTGCGCCCGAAGATTCGCCCCTACAAGACCAACAACTACTATGCGATTTTGATGAAAGGGAGGCATGACCCATGATCCCGTTTTGGAAAAAGACCGATAAGGGCGGCAAGAAAAAGCCGCCGAAGTCTGCTGTTCCCCGGACCGCCCAGCAGTCCATCCCCATGCAGCGGATGTTTGAGGATGGCACCTGTCGGGTGAAGCCCAACTACTACACTCGGACGATTCAGTATCAGGACATCAACTATCAGCTTGCCCAGCAGGAGGACAAGACCGCCATTTTTGAAGAATGGTGTTCTTTCCTCAACTTTTTCGACAGTTCCATCAAGTTTGAACTGTCCTTCGTGAACATGGCAACCGACAGCACCGAGTTTGAAAAGAGCATCCGCATTCCGTTCCAGAAGGACGGTTTCGATGATGTTCGTGCGGAGTATTCCCAGATGCTGCGCCAGCAGCTTGCCAAGGGCAATAATGGTCTGACCAAGACCAAATTTATCACCTTTGGTGTGGAGGGCGAAAGCATGGCGCAGGTCAAGCCCCGGCTAGACCACATCCAAAACGATTTGCTCAACAACTTCCACCGGCTGGGGGTGCAGGCAAAGCCCCTGAACGGTGCCCAGCGGCTGAAGCTCATGCACGATATGTTCAACATGGACGGTGCATCCAAGTTTCACTTTGACTGGAAGGACCTTGTAAAAAGCGGCCTTTCGGTGAAGGATGCCATTGCGCCCACCGCCTTTGCCTTCAAAAACTCCCGGACGTTCCAGATGGGCGGCATCTATTGCGCCGCCAGCTTCCTGAATATCACGGCTTCTGACCTGAGTGACCAGTTGCTGAAGGACTTTCTGGACATGGATTCGTCCCAGATCGTCACCATGCACATTCAGAGTGTCGATCAGAATCGTGCTATCAAGACGGTCAAGCGCACCATCACCGAACTGGATCGCAGCAAGATCGAGGAACAGAAGAAGGCAATCCGTGCCGGATATGATATTGACATCATTCCGTCCGATTTGGCGACCTACGGCAGAGATGCAAAAGCCCTGCTGAAGGAATTGCAGAGCCAGAACGAGCGGATGTTCCTTGTCACATTTCTGGTGCTGAACACCGGGCGCACGGAACAGGAGCTGGAAAACAATGTTTTTCAGGCATCCAGTATTGCCCAGAAGCACAACTGCAACCTGTGCCGACTGGACTACCAACAGGAACAGGGGCTGATGAGCAGCCTGCCGCTGGCAGACTGTCAGATTGAGATTCAGCGAGGGCTGACCACCAGCAGCACTGCCATCTTTATCCCCTTTACCACACAGGAACTGTATCAGTCCGGCAAAGAAAGCCTGTATTACGGTCTGAACGCCTTGTCCAACAACCTTATCATGGTGGACCGGAAGAAGCTGAAGAACCCCAACGGCCTGATCCTCGGCACTCCGGGAAGCGGCAAAAGTTTCTCGGCAAAGCGTGAAATTGCCAATGCGTTTCTGGTGACGGACGATGATATTATCATCAACGACCCCGAAGGCGAATACTCGCCGCTGGTGAATCGTTTGAAGGGTCAGGTCATCAAAATTTCGCCCAACAGTACCCAGTTCATCAATCCCATGGACATCAATGCCAACTACTCCGAGGAAGATAACCCGCTTTCCCTGAAAGCTGACTTTATCCTTTCTCTCTGCGAACTGGTGGTTGGCGGCAAAGAAGGGCTGCTGCCGGTGGAGAAAACCGTCATCGACCGTTGTGTGCATCTGATCTACCGCAAATATTTTGCGAACCCCTGCCCGGAGAATATGCCCATCCTTGAGGACTTGTACAACGCCCTGCTTCTGTTGGATAGTTCTCGGAGGTGACTTTTCTGACGTTGTTACTCAATGGCATCCAATGGGCCGATAAAGCGGTAGAAAATCTGGATTTTCTGGACGTATTCGCCATCGACCTTTTCCGCTTTGGATACCAGAATCTTGTCGATCAGCTGGTGCAGAATCTTATAGTTCAGTTCGGTGATGCCAGCATACTTGCTGACTTCATCAATAAAATCCTGAATCTTATCCATCTGATCGTGTTCAGCACGACCTTCCTGTTCGTACTGCTCGATTTTTTCGGTCAGTTCAGCCTGTTCCTTGTCATAGCGATCTGCAAGCATTTGAAAACGTTTCTCCGGGAGAAGCCCCTTTGACACATCCTCATAAAGTTTTGCGTACAAATCTTCGATTTCTGCGATTCTTGCTTTACACTGTTTCAATTCCCGCTTGTGCTGCGCCCGGTCAGAAGATACCCGAAGGTGCATCTGGTCTGCAATTTTTCGCACAAGGGCGTCTCGGTTGCCCACAGCGGCCTTTGCGTGTGCCTGAATGTCAGCAAGGACAGCTTCATGCAAAACACGGGCTTCCAAGTTGTGAGAGGCGCAGGCTTTCGCACCATACTTCCGATAAGTGCTGCAACAATAAAATGTCTGATCCAAAATGTTATTGCGTTTGCGGCGGGCTTCAACTTTGACCAACATTGTTCTGCCACAATCTGCGCAGCGAACGATTCCTTTGAAGATGTTGTCGTATTCGGTCTTATCGCACATAAAACTACCGGAACGGCTATAAAGGATTCGCTGCACATTCTCCCAACGGTCTTGTGGGATGATTGCTTCATGCGTGTTCGGAACAATAGCACGTTCTTCAAAAGGGATATAACGTCGCTTCTTGGATTTCATGGACACAGTAGGTTTTGCTTCATAGATGATGTGTCCGGCGTAGACCGGGCTGTGCAGAATTTGACTGACATAGGCAGAATCCCAATCATACATCTTTTCATCATCGACAAAGCGACCAAACATCTCTTTTTTGTAGTAGCACGGCTTCAGGATTTTCTCATCGTGAAGCCGTTTGGCGATACGGTGAAGCCCAAGTCCTTCCTCCGCCAATGAATAGAGATACTCAACAACAGGGGCGGTATTCGGGTCGATCACAAGGTGGTTGTGGTCGGCAGGGTCTTTCTGATAGCCAAACGGTGCGCCGCTGGAGATATACTTCCCACTTTTCTTGCGTGTCCGAAGAGCACTCTTGATTTTACGGGAAGTATCCTTGGCATACATTTCATTGATGATGTTTCTGAACGGAGCAATATCCATCTGGGATTGCTCGTTGGAATCGTAACCATCGTTGATTGCAATATAGCGGACACCGTGTTCCGGAAAAAAGATTTCCATATACGTTCCGGTTTCGATGTGGTTGCGTCCAAGTCTGGATTGGTCTTTGGTAATGACGGTCGCTACCTTTCCATCCCGGATATCATCCAGCAGTTCTTGAAAGGCAGGACGGTCAGAGTTCGTTCCACTGTAACCATCATCGACATAGTACTGGCAATTTCCGAAACCGTTGCGTGTGGCATACTCCATAAGCATCGCCTTTTGTGTGCGGATGCTCAGGCTTTCATGGGCTGACCCGTCATCTTTTGACAGGCGGCAGTATAAAGCGGTTACTTTTTTGTCCTTTTCCATGTGTACCTCCATAATGGAAAAGAGACCTCATCAATCACATTGTATCGAAACCTGTGCGATGATGCAAGCTCTTTTCCGCAGTAAAACGTCCAATTAGCCAGCTGCAAGATACGATTCGGCAGTTTTCCGAATTTCTTCCTCTGCAAGCCGTTGAAAAAGCGTGTTCATCGGCACATTGCCAATATAGTGGCGTTCTACGATCAGACGCACGGACTTCGGACTTCTCGGCGCACGGCTGCGTTCAGCAGACTTCTTCTCGGATTTTTCTTTGTTCAAGGGCAAACCTCCTGTTCATGTGCTGCAAGTGCGGAAAGGAATGGACTCCAATCGTCTTTCTCCTCTTGTTTTACCCCCGCTGATTGGGCGGAAGGTTCCGTTGAGGAAGCGGATGTAACGAGAGCCGGCATCTCCTCCAGCTCCCCATCGCAGGCGGGCTTGAACAAACTCGTCTGCGTTAATATGATATAGGTCTCCCATATTCGCCCTCGGCTCCCTAGGAGTGGGGAATCGTCCGGCAGCGGATTTTTACCGCATCATTGGCATTTCAGCCACCCCGTCTTCGTCATGACCGGGCTGCGAGTTACAGAAGTACCTTTTGTGACGTACCGGACGATTGAACTATTCTGTTGTCAAAGAACGTATGGAAAATCTGCGGAAGTTGGGTTTCCAAAAAATCAGCTTCTATATACGAGCCATCGAGAGGAGCTAAAAGACACCCTCGCTTTTAAGAATTCACAAAAAGTTCATAAGTAGTCTTAGCCGTGAGTTTTCTGAAACCGGGACGTTGCATACGCCGGAAATAAAAAAAGATCGCTCAATAGGTAGCCGACGAGAACAGCGGTTTCGTAGCATCCGAAGCAGGATTGTAATCAAATTGTTGCATTTAGAAATGCTCACCTTGAAATTCTTCTCTCACTTGGTAGGCATCGAGAAAGACCTTTAGACACCCATAATTTTGAGAATTAACAAAAAAGTCACATTTGGATTGTTTTACAATGTAAAAAAATCTATGTATTCCTGCCACAGACTGCAATGACACATCAGTGGCAGAAATATGATTTAGAGCGATTCTTCGCGGTTCATGGCGGTAATCGCTTTGTGTTTTGATTTTTCTTGCTGAAGCTGCTCCAACTGCTTCAGCACAGATTCTTTCTCTGGGGTCTTGCCGCCCGGTGCGGAAAGCTGCTGCTTATTCAGCACAAGGTCGATATACTTGCGCACATTTTTCAGTGCGGTCAGGTCAGGCTGCAAAGTTTCCAGCTGGCTGCGCAGCTCTGCGCTGCCCGATTGCAGCGCAGAAAATTCGGCATCCAATGCCGAAAAATCCACGGTCGTGCCGCCGTTCAGCTTCATCAGAGTGCGGACAGCTTTATTGAAAGCGTCCAGTTCTTCTTTGTGCTGGGCTGCATAGGCATCCTTTGTCAGCTTGAAGTTCTTCTTTAGAAAGGTATCGTGGATGGGCTTCAGCTTGGCATGGATGGCAGCAGCGTCCTTGATCTGGGCGATTGCCCGCATCCGGTTCTCGTTCTGCTTCAACTGCTTACGCAACGGGGCGGCGGTCTGGCTCAGGTCTTTGATTGCAGCGTTCAAGTCCTCGACCGTGTTCAGCGAGTGGGCTTTCAGATAATCAACAGCCTGCATGACTTCGTTGAGGTCACGGGCAGAACATTTCAGTTGCGCCTTGCTCGACCAATCGCTGCGCTGCTCATTGCGGAGATTGAAATAGTCCACCAGAAGATCGGACAGCGTTGGCTCCTTGGCCTGTTCCAGTGCGTCCAGAAGAATCTGCTTCTTTTCGGTCAGGTCTGCGATCCAGCGTTGCAGACCTCGGATAGTGCTGCGAATGGACTGCATCAGGCTGTTGGCCGCGCGAATATCCCGGTTGAGATTTCCGAGAAAGGTTTCGATTCCTCGCTTTTCCATCTGGTGAGCAGCGGGGCCGAGATGGACGGTCGGAATCTGCTGCACTCCCTGACGCTCGAATGAGCGGAGGTCAACACGTTCCGGTCTGCCAGCGGCTTCAAGATAGTGGTTTGTAACAACTTCCCAACTGTGCCGCCAGACCTCGGCATACTTCTGGTCGTTCCAGTCCACCGTGTTCTCCTTGTGGCATTTCCAGTTGCCGGATGGGAGCTGGATGCGCTCGCTGTTTTCGTCAAGGTCGTAAACCTTGCGGGCTTTCGGCAACCACTTGCCGTGTTCGTCCATTGCCCGGATGGTCAGCAGAATGTGGGCGTGTGGGTTCCCATCGCCTTTGTCATGGATGGCGAAGTCAGCAATCATGCCCTTGGAAACGAACTGCTCTTTGCAAAATTCTTTGAGCATGGGAAGATACTGGTCTTTCGGAACTTCTCTCGGAAGTGCCAGCACGATGCGGCGGGCAAGCTGCGAGTTCCATTGATTTTCAACGGATTCTACTGCGTTCCAGAGCGTTGCCCGGTCTGCATATCCGGGCGGCGCATGGGGCGGCAGCATGATCTCGGAGTGGACGAGTTCTTTCTTCTTGTTGTAGAATTTCGTTTTCTGGTCGTATTCGCTGAACAGCCGTTCGCCGCTCTGGTAGGCTGCGCCAGCAACAGCGGACTGCCCTTGGCTGCGTTTTACGATGGTGATTTTGAAATGCGGACACGAAATAGGCATCACCCCCAAACAAAAAGACCGCCCAGCAAGATAGTTCTTGTTGAACGGTCGGAAATCGTATTCGGTTTTGCTCGCCGCCTTGATGCGGAGTGCTGCGCACTTCGGGGCAAGGCGGGATCCGCAAAAGGATAGCTGCAAGGCAGCGCAAGGAAAATGCAGTTTTCCTTGGGATGGAATCGGGCTGGCGAACAAACGCCAGCTTCGATTTCATCGAGCCGTCTGCAAGACCGCAATTTCACCGGAACGGTGTATAATTGCGCCCTAT
>NZ_WKZG01000029.1:0-17646 GCF_009679665.1 Faecalibacterium sp. BIOML-A4
ATGGGCAGCGGTTGGTTGGCGAATTTTCTTATTTTAGGGCTTGACTTTTATTAGCAGGTCTTTATTCTAAAGGGTTTTGGACGTTGCTGCGTTCGTGAACGTCATGCACCATCTTTGCAAGTGCCAGCACGACTTCCGGCTGACGGAACGAGATTTTCAGAAGTTCCATCACCTGATCGTCGGTCAGTTCTCCCGGACAGACCAGAAAGCTTTCCAGCATTCCAGCACGGGTGCAAAGACGATGCACACGCTCTCTCCGGTTCAGCTCCGACATCCTACGTTCAAGGATCTTTTCCCGGTGCTGGCAAGAGCGCAGCTTCTGCTCTGCTTTGGCTTTTTCGTTGCGGAGATAGGCTAGGTCGGTTTTCGGTTGGGTCAATGGCATCACGCTCCTTTACAGCATTAGTGACATCCGATATTTTTGTTGGTTCGTGGTACACTACACATAATCAATATGGATAATCTCTCGCTAAAACTGTCATGATCCATTGGAAAAGTGGCGAGCGAAAACATGGACGCTGTTACGATCATTTTCTTAAAGCAAACAGAAAGTAGAGAAGTAAATGAAGGACTCTACAAATCGTAGGTGGAAATAAATCGGAAAACGTGATATGGATTGAGACAGTTCAAGAGAAAGGACAATCGACATGGATAGTCAAAAATTTGGTACGTTCATCTCGGAATTAAGAAAGGAAAGGGTGTGGACACAACTGGAACTTGCACAAAAGCTAAATGTTACGGATAAAGCAGTTTCAAAATGGGAGCGGGGAGTTTCCCATAGTTAAAGATGCCACACCAAATATGATGAACCCACGCTTATACACTACCAGCTATAATAAACCGCAAGGACAGCAATTTGATGATACTGCTGTCCTTGCTTTTATAAAATTGCAGTACACATAAAAAAGCTGTAAAATGATAAATATATTTGTCCTTGTAACATTTCACGGACATTTGCCTGTTATACTATCTGCAAAAAGCAAAGGAAGTGAGGATATGAAGCAGATTTTAATTGTCGAGGACGACAGTTTTTTGAATAAGATGTTGGCCTATAACCTGACCGCAGACGGCTACGGCGTGACTTCTGCCCTAAATGCCAGAACCGCAGCCGAAGCCATCCGCCAGCGGGAATTTAATTTAGTGCTGCTGGACATCAACCTGCCGGACGGGAACGGTTTTGAACTGTGCAAGCTGATAAAGCCCCAGCACCCGGATACCATCGTGATTTTCCTGACCGCCAACGATCAGGAGAGCGACCAGATACGGGGCTATGAGGTGGGCGCGGTGGACTACATCACAAAGCCCTTTGTGATCGGGGCCTTGCAGCGGAAAATCAAAGCCATGTTCGCCATGCTGGAACACCACAAACCGGCCAAGGACATTTACGACGACGGGCGGCTGTTTCTGGACTTCTCGGAACAGACGGCTTCCTTAAATGGCAAGCCCCTGACCCTATCCCCGATGGAGTACAAAATGCTGAACCTGTTCCGCAAAAATCCCCGGCAAGTGCTGACCCGTGGGCAGCTTTTGGAAAAGCTGTGGGATATAGACGAAAGGTTTGTAGACGAACACACCCTGACAACTTCTATCAGCCGGATTCGCAGCAAGATTGAATCCGACGGCGGCGCGCCCTACATCAAGACCGTTTACGGCATGGGCTATCAATGGACGGGAGGCGAGGCAAAATGAAGTTTCAAAACCTCTCGGTAAAGCGGCTGTTTGGCCGGGTGGCAATAGGGTTTGCCCTCTCCATGTCCGGGATCACCATAGCTCTTTTTCTTGTGACAAAACAGACGGCGGTGCTGCTGACGGGCGGGGCGCTGCTGTTGTGCGCCCTTGTAGGGATTTTTGTACTGACGCAGGCGTTTGGAAAACGGTTATCAGAGTTTACCGCTGACCTGTGCCAGACCTTAGACCACATGATTGCCGGAAATGAAGCGCCCCAGCGGCCAGAGGACAGCGAAACCCAGCTTGCCAGAATCGGACACCGGCTGGCAAGGCTTTACCAGATCATGCAGGAGAACCGCCGCCGGGTGGACGAGGAACGGCAGGAGTTACAGACCCTTGTATCGGATATTTCCCATCAGGTGAAAACGCCGGTAAGCAATCTGAAAATGGCGACGGACACCCTGCTGGAAAAGCCTATGGCCGAGGCAGAACGCACCGACTTTATCCGGGGAATCCGCAGCCAGACGGATAAGCTGGACTTTCTCTTTCAGGCCCTTGTGAAAACCTCCCGTCTGGAAACAGGCGTGATCCAGTTGGACAAGAAACCGGGCCGCCTCTTTGATACCGTGGCACAGGCCATGAGTGGGATCGTGTATGCAGCGGAGAAAAAGGAAATCGCCGTGTCCGTGGACTGCCCGGAGGATTTGACCGTTTCCCATGACAGCAAGTGGACATCGGAAGCCCTCTTTAACCTGCTGGACAATGCGGTGAAGTACACCCCGGCAGGCGGGAAAATCGCTGTGTCTGTGGTGCTGTGGGAAATGTATGTGGAAATCAAAGTGACCGACACTGGCAAGGGCATTTCCGAAAGCAATCAGGCCGCTATCTTCCAGCGCTTCTATCGTGAGGAAGAAGTACACGAACAGCAGGGTGTGGGCATTGGCCTGTATCTGGCCCGCGAGATCGTAACGCGGCAGGGCGGCTATATCAAAGTGGTTTCGGAGCCGGGCAAGGGTTCGGAATTTTCCATTATGCTTCCCTTGCGTTGAGAGAAACTTTCTGCTTCGGGTCAAGTTGGCCCGAAGTGCAGAAATAAAATGTCCGAGCGTTGTAACATTTCACCTCAATTTTCAATGAATTTTTTTAGCCGCTGTAACATTTCGCGGACATTTGGGTTTTACAATACACTTATCAACAGGCAGGAAGCCTTGAAAGGAGTTTTGAATATGAGCGTTTTACAGACGATTGACCTGAAAAAGTATTACGGTACAGAACCGAACATTACCCGCGCCCTTGACGGCGTAAATTTCTCCGTGGAGGACGGCGAGTTTGTGGCTGTTGTGGGAACCTCTGGTAGCGGCAAGTCCACCCTGCTTCACATGATGGGCGGGTTGGACACTCCCACCAGCGGAACCGTGATTGTCCGAGGCGAAGAACTGGCAAAGAAGAACGACGAGCAGCTTACCATCTTTCGCCGCCGCAACATCGGCTTTGTCTTCCAGAACTATAACCTTGTTCCCATCCTGAATGTGTATGAGAACATTGTCCTGCCGGTGGAGTTGGACGGGGACACGGTGGATCAGAAGTTTTTGGACGAAATTGTTCACCTACTGGGGCTGGAAGATAAACTGAAAAATATGCCGAACAATCTATCCGGCGGACAGCAGCAGCGTGTGGCGATTGCCCGCGCTCTGATTACCAAACCGGCTATTGTGCTGGCCGATGAGCCAACCGGTAACCTTGACAGCAAGACCAGCGCCGAGGTGCTGGGACTTATCAAGCGCACCAGCGCGGAGTTCCGGCAAACCGTTGTAATGATTACCCACAATGACGACATAGCCCGCCTTGCGGATCGGATTGTCCGCATTGAGGATGGCAGGATTGTGGAATAAGGAGGTGGCAAGCTATGACATGGCCTTTTGAAAATGATACCAGTGACATTGAAAAGAAGCTGGCAAAGCGCAGTTTGCATCGTGAACGGCAGCGTAATTTATTTGCAATCATTGCTCTTGTGCTAACTGCATTTATGATAACTGCGACATTCAGTATTGGTTTTAGTTACTTTGAAACCTACCAAATGCAACAAATTCGGTTAATGGGAACTACCGCTGATGTCGGAATCACAAATGTAACAGAAAATCAGTTGGTTGAAATTTCAAAATCAAACCTTGTCCTTGACGTAGGTATACAGCAGCGTTTAGGCAGTGTTGATACAGAGCAACTGCAAAATGCGAGATTAGGTATAGTTTGGATAGATGATACCGAGTGGGGAACCCACCGTCTGCCTACTATATCAAGTGTTGTAGGAAATTACCCATCAAGTAAAAACGAAATTATGCTACCTACATGGGTGCTTGAACAGATGGGCATTTCTGATCCGCAAATAGGGATGGAGATTGTGTTGTCGTACCAAATTGGCGATAGCTATAATTATGTCTCAGACACCTTTTTGCTATCGGGCTACTATACGGACTACATTTCAATGCGTACAAACAATCGTGGTTATGTTTATGTTTCAGCCGCTTTTAAGGATAGCTCAAATGTATCACTGGATAACAGCGTTACGGCAATGATCCGTTTTCAAGGTAAGGATGATGTTGACAAAAACTGTGAAAGATTGCGGCATGAGATTGACTTTACAGAAGAACAAACATTTGAAATTGTACCATTAGGACAAGCAAATGGTGGGGCTGTTGTTTTAACAGCAATAATTTTAGCAGTTTTTATATCTTTTAGCGGCTATCTGTTGATTTATAACATTTTTTATATCTCTGTCGTAAAAGATGTGCAATTCTACGGCTGTCTTAAAACGATTGGAACGACCAAAAAGCAGATAAAGAGAATTATCTATAAGCAGGCACTCAAAATCTCCTACATTGGTATTCCGATTGGTTTGCTACTTGGTGCGGTTGTTTCCTTTGGCGTTGTTCCCTATTTCCTAAATATGATGTATTCAACAAATTCTGATGTGGGAATAAAAGTATCTTTTTCGCCGCTTATTTTTATGGGAGCGGCCATATTTACGTTCATTACCGTTATGATTGCAAGCATGAAGCCCGCCAAAATTGCCGGAAGTGTTTCACCAATAGCAGCACTCCAATATACAGCAGCCAGCACAAAGAGCAGCGCCAGAAATTGTAGCAAAATGAAGTTGTCCAGAATGGCATGGAACAATGTCTTTCGTAATGCTAAGAGTACAACCCTTGTTTTTGCATCGCTTTTTTTCGGCCTTTCCTTGTTCCTTGTCGTCACAGGGCTATTACATGGTTTAAGCCCGGAGAATTATGTGAGCCAATGGGGAGTAAGCGATTTTGCACTCACATATAGTATCCACGAAAGAGAAGATTTAATTTCCAGCGAAATGGTTTCAGAGATTGGTCAGCTTGACGGCATTGAGAATTTGAGGTTGACCTATGCACCTTATCCTCAAGTAGCAGCAGATGTTGTATATGACGATGCTGTATTTCACGAGTTTCTTGCGTCATTAGACGGAGTAAACGGCATTGATTTTTCTGATCCGGCAAAATTAGAAAATTATCAGCAAAACTTTTTTAGCGGGGTTTTTGGAATTGACAGTGCATATTTGGAAGAAATCAATAAAACCTTAAACTTGCCTATTGACACGTCTGCCTTTGAACAAGGAAAGGTTGTGCTGCTGTCCAAAACAGTAGAAGACCTTATTCAGCCAGGGCAGGAAATAACAATCCAGACGCAGAACGGACAGCATTCCTTTATTGTAGCGAACGGTTATTTGAATGAAGGGTTTCGAGCAGGAGGAGGCAATGAGAGAGGGACGGCTCCTGATTTGTATATTAGTCAAACAGCTTTGAAAGAACTCTTTCCGCAATATAGAGTGTTCCGCGTGGCCTTTGATACGGATGGTCAACATGACGAAAGTATACTGCAAGAATTAAAGCAAATCACCGCATCACAAGCTAACATTGATATTATATCCCGATATGAACGGCGAGAAGAAATGCAGGAATATCTCATTACAGCAAAGGTTTTAGGAACAGGGTTGTCCGTGATCCTGCTGCTTGTTGGTGTCATGAACTTTGTCAATACAATGGTTGTCAATGTAAATACTCGGCGCTATGAATTAGCTGTTCTTGAAAGCATTGGAATGACAAAGAGACAAATCAAACGAATGCTATTTATGGAAGGTTTCTATTATTGGGGCGTTTCCCTTTCCCTTGCAGTCACCATTGGAACAGCAATCTTCATCTTGCTATATATGATTTTTAGTAAAGTGGCCTATTATGCTGTTTTCTCCTATCCATTTATCCCACTGGTGCTGGTGTCTGGACTGGTGTTGCTAATCTGCCTTATTGTGCCTATATGGGTCTACAAAACTGACGTTAACCTTCCAGTTGTGGAGCGATTGCGGTTGACAGAGTGAGTTTAATCAAATAGCAAAACATCCTTAGATCAATCATATCGAAGCGGAGCAGATTTTAGCTGCTCCGCTTCTTTAGTATTTTTCAAAAAATTCTTTTGAAATGTCCGAGCTTTGTAACAATTCAGCCTGTTTTTCTGTCGAAATCAAAGGCACCTCGGACATTTATAGTTCTTCCAAAAGTTTGATGATAATATTACCATTCATGGAAGAAGCAATCTGTTATTACAATAATGCGAAATTGACGATAGTGCCATCATTAAATTGGGCTTCCACCCGGTTGGTGTCCATGTTGTAGCGGCAGGAAAGCGCTTTTTGAGAGTGATTATGGTCGAAATACTGATTTCGTTTCATTTGAATTGCTCCTTAAATGATTTTTGGATTTGATTTTCAACGAGATGAGGTCTCTTTTTCCTTTCTCTTAAGTCACCCAACCGCACTGTCCTGCATCTGTTGCACAGACAATGCTATCCACATCCGGGCGGTGCATCAGCTTTTGCAGGATACCAAATTGCTTTTTGGTGGACGCAGACACCAGATACTGCCACTTTTGCGGCAGGATGGGCAGGTCGGCAATGCTCCACTTGACGAACTTTTCATCGTAGACATTGGGTGGTGCAAGCTCTACCAGATGCCCGACGCACCAGCTGACCAGATAGCCGTTACCCTCCAGATAGCCGTCCTTGCGGTTTGTCGCACCAAGGACATTTGCGTAAGCCATCGCAACGGAGGGCTTTTCGCTGATGACTAAGCGATAAGACAATAAGCATCAACTCCCGTTCTCTCTGTATTATATATGTATGGCGGCAAACGCCGCCTTGAAAATTAGCTGTTTTCGGGTTCCTGCTCGTCCGGGACTTCATCCGTTTCCGGCTCATCCTCCACAGGAATCTCAAAGTTGCCGTTGTACTCGGTGTAGTTTGCATCGGGGTCAAGGGCTTCTTTTTCTGCTTTTTTCTTCTGCACCTGCTGGCGATAGAAATAGAAGCCGCCGCCTGCCGCCAGCGCAATCAGGGCGACTATGCCCAGAAATGCGCCTGCATACTTTGTGATTTTGTTTTCCTTGGGCGGTTCAGCGGTTGCCGCTTCTTCTTCGGCTTTCTTGGCTTCTTCCTCGGCTTTCAGCCTGTCCAGTTCAGCCTGTGCCGCTGCTTCTTTCTCCGCAGTGTAGGCATCGGCAGCTTCTTCCTCCATCAGAGCCAACAGGTCGGCTTCATCCACCAGATTCATAAAGTGTACGGTTTGCGCGCCTTTACTGTTCCGATCGATTACCAGATAAAATGTCGCACCCGATTTCGATACCAGCGTGATGAACTGCTGCCCGGAACCATCCGAATAATTGGTGTGGTAATCGTCCACCAGTGTCAGGTTGCCCTCCGGGGTCAGAGCACCAGAGGTTTCGTCCGTGACGGTGACAACATCCTCCACCACCTCCGGCAGGATAGGCTGCTCCACCGGGGTGGCTTCACCCTCAAAGGCAAAGGCGGGAGCTGCCATGCCAGCGCACAGCACCGCCGATACCAGCAGTGCGCTCAGTTTCTTAATCTTCATCCGTATTGACCTCCTTCTCGAAAGTTGCACCCACGGCAGACAGCGCAGCCGGGTTCGGGGTGGCAGTTGCCGACTGCCGCAGCAGGGCGGCGAGCTGTTCCGGCGTGACCTTTGCAGTCCGCACCATCTCGTTGACCTCAGCAGAATCCTCCTCCTGAATGCGCCGCTCCAGGATCTCGATGCGGTTGTTCAGCTTGATGCGGCGCTCCTTCTCTTTTGCCAGCATTGCCCGCAGCTTATCCGATTTTTCGCTCATAGTAACTCCTCCAATCATTTTGAAAGCCGTCCGAACCCGGCGAGATGCTTCTCCCAGTAGGACGAGTGGATATTTGCGTATTTGATGGGGTCTCCGGCACTGACCATCATGCCTTTTCCGAGGTAGATGCCCACATGACTTTTCCCCGGCGTATCATACGTTCCTTCAAAGAAAACAAGATCACCGGGCTTTGCTTCGGCTTCGGAGATGTGCTGGCTTTTCTGCCATAATCCGTTGGCGGTGGTTCTGCCCACATCGTAGCCGTTCTGGTTGTACACCCAGCAGACATAGCCACTGCAATCGAAGCCTGTTTCCGGGGTAGAGCCGCCCCACACATAGGGCGTACCCACATACTTTTGGGCTTCCTTGTAGATGGCGGCAAATTCGCTGTCCGTCAGGGCTTCTGCCGGAACGGTATAGTCGATGCCCGGTGCGCCGGAACCGTCAGAGCCACCGGGCGGCAGACCGCCGTTGAACAGGTAAGGTCTGCCACCCAAGGTATCTTGAAAAATTTCGTACCGTTTCCATTGGTCAGCATCCAATTCTTCCCGGATGACCACCTCCAAGCCACGATTGACCAGCTTGGTGTGGAAGATGCGATACTCATAGGGCACCTGCGTAGGGATCGGGATTCCTGCCGGGCTGATGACCCACACGGTCATATACCGAGTCTGCACCTCCACCCATGTGGTGAGCTTGTACTGCTTTTTGAAGGTCTCCTTCAACTTGCCCTGCACCTCCGACCGGGTGTAATCGTCATACAGGGTGGTCAGGAACGAAGTGAGCTGCCACGGGTCGTGCTCGATGGGGTCAAGGTGATACTGGTACTCGTTGTAGCCGGGGTGGTCGGTGGGGGTGCGCTTGATCTTTTTATCCAGCTCCTTTTCCAGCTTCTTGTAGTCCTGCTCTGCGCCCCGGATGTCCCTGTCCTCGGCAGAGTACATGGTCTGCCCGGATACCTGCGTGCCGCCGGAAAAGAGGATTCCGCAGGAGGAAAAGCCCGACATCACCATGAGGATGAGCAAAAGAAAAACGCCCACGATCACCAGAACGTGTGCGTTGCCTTTGGCGGCGTTCACCAGCCCCTTCATGGCAGTACTGACGGCAGTTTTGCCCTTTTCTACCGCCTGTTCCATGCCGGACCGGGCGGCAGATGCACCGTTGGATGCCGCCTTGCCGCCTGCGGTCTGCGCCGCTGTACCAGAACGTGCGGCGGCATAGTAGCTCTGCCGGATGTCTTGCTTTTGCCGCCACCGGGAAAGCCAGTTGGAGCCGCCCTCGCCGGTGCCGGATGCGCCTGCATCTTGTGCCGCAGTCGGCTTCTGTGCAGAAGATTTTGCGGTTCGGGCACCTTTCTTGCCCTGCATCTTGGCTTTCTTCTTGAGTTTGCGAGCGTATCTGCCCTTGGAAATATCCCGGACATTTCCTGCCGCCTTTTCGCCCTCGCTCAGAGCCTGCGTGCCCACATTGTCATCCTCGTACTGGTCAACCTCCTGATGCACCGCAGACCGGGCGGCATGGGCGGCGTACATCTCCCGCTTCTGCGCCTTGCTCAACCGGCTCAACTCGTCCGGGGTCAGCTCTGCCTTTCCAAACCGCAGGTGCTGGGCTTTTTCGGCGGTCTTTTCCGCATCGGTTTTCAGCTTCTTCTTTCTGGGCACCGACTGCTCCACCTTGGCTTTTTTCGGGGGAGAACGGGTCTTTTTTGCAGATGTTTCCTCTTTGATGTTCAGTTTCGGCTTGCTCATTTCTGTGCGCCCTCCGAGATCTCGTTGAGTTTGGTCGTGAGGATGCGGTAGAGTTCAAGGTCTTTCGGGAAATGGTCAACGAAGGGCAGAATGACATTACCAAAAAACAGCAGCCCTTCGCCCTCGCCGGAGTGGGTCACATAGGAAAGCTGATGGGGCGAGATGTTGAGCTGCTTTGCGAGAATCTGTCTATCGCCGTTCGCCTGATTAAGCATATACACAAAGTCCGAGTTCTCAAAAATGTTCGATACTTCAGGGCTTGCCAGCAGATCTTTGACGTTCTGCGTTAGGGCTGTCGGGATGCCGCCCCACTTGCGAAAACGCTTCCAGATCTCCACAGAATAAGCGGCAGTCTGCTCCTCTTTCAGCAAAAGGTGGAATTCATCTGCATAGTACCGGGTGGATTTTCCGGCACTGCGGTTGGCAGTAACACGCCCCCACACGGCATCCTGCACGATCAGCATACCGAGTTTTTTCAGTTGCTTGCCCAGTTGCTTGATGTCGAAGCAGACGATACGGTTGTGGATATCCACGTTGGTGTGGTGGTTGAAAATGTTCAAAGAACCCTTGACGTAGATTTCCAGCGCAGCCGCCACATGACGGGCTTCCGGTTCGTCCTGCGTCAGCAGCGCATTGTACAGATCTTCCAGCAGGGGCATATTTTCCGGGGTGGGATTCTCAAAATACTTGCGGTAGACCACATGAACACAGCGGTCAATGACCGTCTTTTCTACCGGCTGCAAGCCCTCTTTGCCGCCCACCACCAGCTCACACAGAGAAAGAATAAAGTCCGCCTTCAACGCCAGCGGATTGTCCTCCTCACTGTAATTGCTGTTGATGTCCATGGGGTTGATATACTGAGTGCTGGCAGGGCCGATGTGGATAACCTGTCCATGCAGACGCTCCACCAGCGGAGCGTATTCTGCTTCCGGGTCGCAGATGATAATATCATCATCTGTCACCAGAAACGCATTGGTGATCTCACGCTTTGCTGAGAAACTTTTGCCAGAACCGGGAGTGCCGAGGATAAGCCCATTGGGATTTTTCAGCTTCTTGCGGTCAACCATGATGAGGTTATTGGACAAGGCATTCAAGCCGTAGTACAGCGATTCTTTTCCGCTCTGGTACAATTCCTGCGTGGTAAAGGGGATGAAGATGGCAGTGCTGCTGGTGGTCAGTCCCCGCTGAATCTCGATCTGGCAATCCGCCAGCGGCAGGCTACTCATCAAGCCCTGCTCCTGCTGGAAATCCAGCCGACAGAGATTGCAGTTGTGCTTCTGGGCGATGCTGGATGCCTGAAAAACATTGTTTTCCAGTTCCTGTTCAGTCCTGCCGGTGTTCAGAACCAGAAAGGTGACGAGGAACATCCGCTCGTTCTGGCTCTGCAATTCTTTCAGCAGGGCTTTTGCATCTCTGCCATAGGTTGCCAAATCCGACGGAATGATGTCGATATCATATCCGGCGCGGATGGCTTTCTTCTGCTCCTCGATCTTTGATCTATCAAGTTCCGTGATGGTGCGCTTGACCGTTTTGATGGCACGGTTCTGGTCAACGGACTGGATGTGCATGGTGACGATCTGGCTGGAATCCATGTCCAGAAAATCCTTCAAAAGCTGGTCGCTGATGTCGGAAGCCGTGATGCTCAGAAAGCTGGCGGCGCAATAGATGCCGCCCATCTGGAACGTCCGGGAGTTTTTGAAGGCAAAGGCGGTGGGCGCAATGGCATCCTTTACCGAAAGGCCGCTTTTCACAAGGTCTTTCCAGTCAAAATGAAATTTGCTGGCACCGTCCATGTTGAACATATCGTGCATAAGTTTCAGCCGCTGGACACCATTCAGGGGCTTTGCCTGCACACCCAGCCGATGGAAATTGTTCAGCAGGTCATTCTGAATGTGGTCGAGCCGGGGCTTGACCTGCGCCATGCTTTCGCCCTCCACACCGAAGGTGATGAACTTGGTCTTGGTCAGACCATTATTGCCCTTGGCAAGCTGCTGGCGCAGCATCTGGGAATACTCCGCACGAACATCGTCAAAGCCGTCCTTCTGGAACGGAATGCGGATGCTCTTTTCAAACTCGGTGCTGTCAGTCGCCATATTCACAAAGGACAGCTCAAATTTGATGGAGCTATCGAAGAAATTCAGAAAACTGCACCATTCTTCAAAAATGGCGGTCTTGTCCTCCTGCTGGGCGAGCTGATAATTGATGTCCTGATACTGGATGGTACGGGTGTAGTAGTTGGGCTTCACCCGACAGGTACCATCCTCAAACATTCGCTGCATGGGGATGGACTGCTGGGCGGTCCGGGGCACAGCAGGCTTTGCGTTCTGCCTGCGCTTCTGCGCAGACTGCGGCTTACTGTGCTTATCGGTCTTTTTCCAAAACGGGATCATGGGTCATGCCTCCCTTCATCAAAATCGCATAGTAGTTGTTGGTCTTATAGGGGCGAATCTTCGGGCGGAGAAACCGGGACTGCACATAGTACGACAGCAGCTTTTCCAAAGGCTGGCCGTTCTTTTCGTACATCCCAAGGAAGAACGCCGGCAGCATCACGGCCATCATGCCGAGGGTGGCGGCAGTGTTGCCGCCGGAATCCCGGAGAACAAAAAACAGCGGCACTCCAATGAGAGCCGCTGTGCCGAAACAAAGCAGTTGCCGCTTCGTCAGGTTGAATGCGACCTTCGATTTTACTTTCGTCAGGTCACGGGGAACTGAAATATACGCAGCCAATCAAACACCTCCTTTAGTGCGCTCCGAGGACGGATTTCGTCACCGAGCTGGTCTTGAACAGGCTGAAACAAAGCAGAACGGTATAGCCCACAATGCTCCAAATGGAGTTGATGGCATCCCCGGAAATCGCCACGCTCTGGATCAGCACTGCGTAAATGGCAACACAAATCAAAATCAAGAAGCCCTGAAAGCCCAGTGCAAACAGGCATTTCAGGTAGTTCTGCCCCATGTGCGATTGCTCGTGGTTGCCGAAGGTTGCCATGGGGATGGGCGCAAGGCTCACCATGCAATATATCTCAATCATTCTTCCGTAGACGATGACGAAAATCACGATGCTCAATATCCGCATGGTGATGCCGATGAAAAAGGATTGCAGGAAAAGCCCGAACAGGGGACCAACGTCCATCTGCATCAGGCTGGATTGCAGCATAGACAAACCAATGTCGTTGACACGGGTATTTCCGGCAATGATGCCGCTGGAATCGGACACTACCTTCTGGGTGATGTCGAACACCGCCATCACAATATCGAAGGTGTTGCTGATGAGCCACACCGAAACAGCGGTCTTAAAAATCCAGCGCATGATGAGGGCAGGCTCAAACTGCGCCATATTGTTGTGCTGGGTGATCATTTCAATCAACTCATAGCAGGCGATGAAGGTCAGGATGATGCCTGCAATGGGCAGCACCACGTTCCGGGAAAGGGCTTCAATCATGGCGAACACTCTCGGCTCAAAGCTGGAGGGCTTGGTGCCCACCTGCTGTGCGATGTTGCCAACCTGTGCGTTTACATCGTCGAACAGGCCAGACAAGTTTGACATAATGCCTGCCGTCAGGATGCCTTTGATCCAGTCGGCAATGGCCTTGAGAACGGTTTCCATTCAGCAGTCACCGTCCTTAGCTGAAGTGGTTGATAAGGGTCTTGAGGAGATTCAGGAGAAAAATAATGTGGGTCAAAAACTGCATAAGACACCGCCTTTCATTGATGGGTGGATAAAAAACACGGCTTGGAGTACGGACATTCAATAAAACTGCAAGCTGCAGAGGGCTCCTTTGTTGCTCAAGCCGCCGTATGGAATAATCGACTCAGAAGCCGATGAAAACAAAAATGCCGACTGCTTTTGGCAATCGGCAATGGCAATAATATTTATACAAGTTCTTCCCAAGGCTCTAGTCCCATTTCTTCCCATGTGACACCATAAGGGGCACCGCCAGAAGTATAACCAGCAATAAAGAAGAAATCATCATTCTGTTCCACGAGTGGCTCGAACACCTGTTTCTTTTTCTTCTTTCTGTGGGGCTTTGTCATTTTTACAGCAGGACGATTCAGTTTTTCCTGTCTGCGTTCCTCACGATGAAGCAGATGTTCCGGCAATCCTTTTTCTGCGAGACGCTGTTCAATAGCGGAATGCTTTTTATTATATACGGCATAGAACTCATCGAAGGAAACATGGTATGGAATGTGCGAAAAAATTTGACGAGCAAGCAACTCATGTTCATCCGGGGTATCAGGAAACCGTTGATTATCGGAAAAGAACTGATGAAGTTCTTTATACATCCGCTCTACAACTTTAGCCTTCTGTTTCTGCTTGAGTTGTTTGTAAGGCTTGTAATCATTCATTCACTATGCTCCTAGCGGTAAGAAAGTGGAAATCAAGCAAGCATCTTGCCCTCCAGATAGGAGCAGCGGAGATAATCAGGATTGGTGTAGTATACGTTGGAATTGAAATCGGAGATCTCATCCGTGATAAACGACGAAAAAACATCCAGAATTGCCTGTGCTGCATCATCATCCTTCATGGTGGACAGCACCAGCCCCTGGTACAGCATTCCGATGGAGGTTGCAGAAGGAACCGTATAGCGGCACTCTGCGGCGGTATCAAAATCCCCATCCGGGATGTTGAGATCTTCAATCAGTTCATCTGAAACCTGCTCAAAGGACAGGCAATGGTTTACTTCTGCCAGCCGGAGCTGCCGTTCGATGTCGGCTTTTGTGAAGTGACGAATCACATCCTGCCGATGATTTTTGGTCTTGCGGGCAATGGTCTCGATCAGGCTGCAAACATAGAGAACATCATTTTTCTGCTTTTCGGTCATGGATGGGTTCACTCCTCTCAAAGGTCAGGCAGTGCAAAGCGTTTACGGTATGAAAGCTGATCTGGTGTGTTGGATGCTTGAACTTCGCCAATGCCCAAAATGCTTCACGGCTGATTTGCCCGGACGTAAATCCGTTGACGTAATCCCAAATGGTGTCGTCTGCCATGGGTCCCTCAACAATATCGTAGGGATGGGTTTCACCTGCACGACATTTTGCAATAAAATCCAGCCATTCGTCCGACATTTCAGGGAAACGCAGGATCTTCAGGTCGGGATTTTCTACATAGCGATAGATGTTCACAAGGCCATCGGCAGAACGGCGGTCTGCCCAGCGGTAGGCTTGCTGATAGTTGTTCGTGCAGTAGAATCCCCAAGAAAAGTCCTTTGTATACCGTGTGATGCGGATTTCGGGATAGACAACTTCTTCTTTACTGCCATGATACAATAAAATCTCGCTCATCTGCTTCACCTTCTGTATGTGAGATAGTTACTATGGCTTTCCCTATTTATAGTATGTACCGGGCGGCAATCGCCGCCCGCTGTTCTTAACCGAACAGACCGCTCAGCAGGGGAATCAGGGTAATGCCGACCAGAGCAACGCCGCCGCCAGCCATGAGCTGCTTCATGCCCTGACTCTTGCTGCCGGGGTTATCGTTACCATAACCTTCCAGCAGGTTGATGGCACCCCAAACACCGAGACCGGCACCCAGAGCGACAACCAGAGTCTGAAGAACTTCGATCGCAGAGTTGAAGAATTCCATAGTCTTTTCTCCTTTATTATAAAGCGTTTCCGGTCATTTGTACACACCCGAAATCTTGTGGTTTTACGCTGCATAACCGTAGCAAGGCTGATTTTCTGGTGCACCTTTCTGACCGGGGTAAAATAAAACCGCCTACCGGGTCAGGCAGGCGGGAGCGAATCAGCGTCAATCACAACAAATTCATCATTGGGATTGATTTTTTCTTTTCGGTTCAGATACTTTTCAATATCGAAGGTGTTTTTGGGGTCGTAGTCCGAGGTCAACTTGTAGTTGGGGTGCTGGGTCAGGTCGTACTTGTCAGAAAGAAAGGGACGCACACCTCGCAGCTGCAAAATACACTTGCCGCCGTCCAGCACTGCCAGTTCGTCCCGGCTCAATAATTCATGCCCCATCTTCTGGAACGTAGTGCCGTAACTGGGGCTGTTGCCACGGGTGTCCGAGGTGTTGAATGCGTCGATGGTCTCCTTGCCCAGCATTTCCGACAGGTCTTTCAGGGTAGTAGGTTCCGAACCGCCCAGAAATATCTGGCTGTCCATGTTGCCCACAATGGTGTCTGCGTTGTCCTTGTAGATGGCTTTCAACTGGCTTCTCGCCTGCAAAACAAGGCAGGCGGAGATCTCACGGCTGCGGATGGTCGCCACCAGTTTTTCCAGATTGGGAATCTGCCCGATGTTGGCGCACTCGTCGATGAGACACCGCACATGGACAGGCAGCTTGCCGCCGTACACATCATCTGCTTTATCGCACAGCAGATTGAAAAGCTGGGTGTAGACCATCGAGATCAGGAAGTTGAAGGTGGAATCCGTGTCCGACATGATGAGGAACAACGCCGTTTTCTTATCGCCCAGCGTGTCCAGTTGCAGTTCATCGTACATAGTGAGGTCACGCAACTCTTGGATGTCGAAGGGGGCTAATCTGGCACCACAGGAAATAAGGATGGATTTTGCGGTCTTTCCGGCAGCCAGCTTGTAAAGTTTGTACTGCCGCCCGGCAAAGCTGTTGGGCTTCTTTTTTGCCAGTTCCTCAAACAGCAAGTCCACAGGGTTCTGGTATTCCTCGTCATCCTCCAGTACCTGCATGGTGTTGAGCATTTCCAGCAAAGTAGCGAAGTTTTGTTCCTCCACCGGGGCTTCATAATGCAGATACGCGATCAGGGCAGTGAGCAAAAGACGTTCGCTTTTCTCCCAAAATGGGTCCCCACCGGACCCTTCGCCTTTGGTGTTGGTCATCAGGGTTGTGACCAGTTTGAGAATGTCCTTTTCGCTGTGGACATAGGCGAAGGGGTTATAGTGCATGGACTTTTTGAAGTTGATGGTGTTCAGGATTTTCAGCTTGTAACCGTTTTTCAGAAGTGCGTTCCCGCACTCGACCACGATACTACCTTTCGGGTCAGTGACCACATAGGAACTATGACATTGTAAAAGGTTGGGTTTAAGCCAAAATCTCGTCTTGCCGCTGCCGGAGCCTCCCACCACCAGCACATTTTTGTTCCGGGCGTTTTTGGGGTCCGGTGGGCGGTTGGACATCATCAGCCGTTCCGTTTTGGTCAGGATGATGTTGTCTGCAAACTTGGGTGCCATGAACGGCTCAATATCCTTGGCGGTGCCCCACCGGGCAGAGCCGTACTCCATGCCGTGGCGGTACTTCTTGGCGTTTTTTCCACGCAAATAGACCGCCAGCCGTAACCCTGCACCGCAGCACAAGCCCACCAGCAAATCGAGCGGATGCAAGCTGGGCAGCGGGTTCGCAAACGCCACCGGAACGGTGCCCATCATCGCCATGATCTTATCCCCCAGCTCTTTGCCCTCGGCAAGCCGCCACGCTTCGCCAATGTTGGTTGCCACCAGCCCCAGCAAAATATAGGGCAGATACAGTGCCAGCAGCTTTGTCAGCTTTTTCGTGGTCACAGTCCACGCTCCTGTTCCTTATGCCGGACTTTGCCGGGGAGTTCTGCCGCCGCCTGCACCAGTTCATGCAGTTTTGCCAGCACCGAGGGGCGTTTGTCTTTGTTCAGCAGAGATGCCGAATACTCTTTGAACGCCGAGTTGAAGGCTTCTGCGTCCGGGGCTTTGAAAAAGACCAGATACCGGGGCGGCACCTCGGAGGTGTCCTTGCGGATGGCGTAGTCGATGCCGTACTTTTTAGCATAACGTTCCAGCCCGCGGATGCCGGTCTTGCTAATCTCCACGCTGGACACACCATGGTTTTGCCGCAACAGGGTGCGGACACTTTGTTTGCCTTGAGATGCCTTGGACTGGTACAGCCGAAACGCCGCCTTTACTGCCCGCAGGACGGTCCGGGCAGACAGCTTTGTGGTGGAGATCATAATGTTGAATGACTTCTGTTCGATTTCTTCCTGCACTGCCATCACCTCGTATAATAAAATAGTAGTATTTATAGACCGCTCTCCAGCGGAATGCTACAATAAGTTCAGGATGCTGTG
>NZ_WKZG01000002.1:0-226611 GCF_009679665.1 Faecalibacterium sp. BIOML-A4
CTTTGATTTCCATCACATGGTGGGCCAAAATGGACTCGAACCATCGACCTCACGATTATCAGTCGTGTGCTCTAGCCAGCTGAGCTATTGGCCCATGTGGTGGAGATTAAGGGAATCGAACCCTTGACCCCCTGCTTGCAAAGCAGGTGCTCTCCCAGCTGAGCTAAACCCCCACATTAGGAATTGAGTTCCCTTTTCAGGGCCCTCAAAATCGAACAATATCTACTCTGCTTGTTTGTTACCTGTCCNTGCTTATTTGCAGCTCCCCGAAGCTTATCGCAGCTTATCACGTCTTTCATCGGCTCCCAGTGCCAAGGCATTCGCCCTGCGCCCTTGTTCGCTTGACCTTTCAAACGTTCTCTTGGAACATTTGGTATCCTCTTGATTCTCTCTTGCCAACGAAGATTATTGTTACCCTTCCTTTTGAAATTGCAATATTTCTTAAAAAAGAACTTACTATAATCTTTGTTTCGCAGTTATTATTCAGTTTTCAAGGTACGTCTTTGAGTTCCCTTTTCAGGGCCCTCAAAATCGAACAATATCTACTCTGCTTGTTTGTTACCTGTCCAAGGACTGTCCATCTTTTGATGTCCTGTCCTTGCCTGACTCCTTAGAAAGGAGGTGATCCAGCCGCAGGTTCTCCTACGGCTACCTTGTTACGACTTCACCCCAATCACCAGTTTTACCTTCGGCGGCGTCCTCCTTGCGGTTAGACTACCGACTTCGGGTCCCCCCGGCTCTCATGGTGTGACGGGCGGTGTGTACAAGGCCCGGGAACGTATTCACCGTGGCATGCTGATCCACGATTACTAGCAATTCCGACTTCGTGCAGGCGAGTTGCAGCCTGCAGTCCGAACTGGGACGTTGTTTCTGAGTTTTGCTCCACCTCGCGGTCTTGCTTCTCTTTGTTTAACGCCATTGTAGTACGTGTGTAGCCCAAGTCATAAAGGGCATGATGATTTGACGTCATCCCCACCTTCCTCCGTTTTGTCAACGGCAGTCTGGCCAGAGTCCTCTTGCGTAGTAACTGACCATAAGGGTTGCGCTCGTTGCGGGACTTAACCCAACATCTCACGACACGAGCTGACGACAACCATGCACCACCTGTCTCCTTGCTCCGAAGAGAAATACTGTTTCCAGCATCGTCAAGGGATGTCAAGACTTGGTAAGGTTCTTCGCGTTGCGTCGAATTAAACCACATACTCCACTGCTTGTGCGGGCCCCCGTCAATTCCTTTGAGTTTCAACCTTGCGGTCGTACTCCCCAGGTGGATTACTTATTGTGTTAACTGCGGCACTGAAGGGGTCAATCCTCCAACACCTAGTAATCATCGTTTACGGTGTGGACTACCAGGGTATCTAATCCTGTTTGCTACCCACACTTTCGAGCCTCAGCGTCAGTTGGTGCCCAGTAGGCCGCCTTCGCCACTGGTGTTCCTCCCGATATCTACGCATTCCACCGCTACACCGGGAATTCCGCCTACCTCTGCACTACTCAAGAAAAACAGTTTTGAAAGCAGTTTATGGGTTGAGCCCATAGATTTCACTTCCAACTTGTCTTCCCGCCTGCGCTCCCTTTACACCCAGTAATTCCGGACAACGCTTGTGACCTACGTTTTACCGCGGCTGCTGGCACGTAGTTAGCCGTCACTTCCTTGTTGGGTACCGTCATTATCTTCCCCAACAACAGGAGTTTACAATCCGAAGACCTTCTTCCTCCACGCGGCGTCGCTGCATCAGGGTTTCCCCCATTGTGCAATATTCCCCACTGCTGCCTCCCGTAGGAGTCTGGGCCGTGTCTCAGTCCCAATGTGGCCGTTCAACCTCTCAGTCCGGCTACCGATCGTTGCCTTGGTGGGCCGTTACCTCACCAACTAGCTAATCGGACGCGAGGCCATCTCAAAGCGGATTGCTCCTTTTCCCTCTGCTCGATGCCGAGCCGTGGGCTTATGCGGTATTAGCAGTCGTTTCCAACTGTTGTCCCCCTCTTTGAGGCAGGTTCCTCACGCGTTACTCACCCGTTCGCCACTCGCTCGAGAAAGCAAGCTCTCTCTCGCTCGTTCGACTTGCATGTGTTAGGCGCGCCGCCAGCGTTCGTCCTGAGCCAGGATCAAACTCTTTATAAATGATATTTATCACTTAAAAGTGTTAAATCTTGTTCGCTCAGCACGCAATCGCTTGCGTCCTGTGTGAATTACTTTTGGAATTGTTTTTAGTGTTTTTCCAAACACTTAAAAGGTTCCTTACAAGTTTTTCGATATTGTTCAATTTTCAAGGTCCTGTAGCGCCTCAGCCTTGCGGCTGACGACCTGTTTATTCTACCACCGAAGTGGCTTTTTGTCAAGCCTTATTTTTTAGAAGCTTTTGAACTTTTTGAACTTGGACCTCTAAGAAGTTTCTCAGAACAAACTGGAACTTTTCAGCGTCTATTGGTTCTTTTCAAGGGCTTCCTGCTGAGGCTTTGGAAGTCATTCTTTTGCCTCAGCGCTTGGCGCTCAAGTATAATACCACACCCCCGCCTCCTTGTCAACACTTTTTGACAGATTTTTTCCATTCTTTTTTGCGTGCACCCCAAAACAGCAGCAGGCCGCAGCTGCAATGCAGCTGCGGCGGCAAAAGCGGAAGAGTCCTCTCCCGGAACTATTCAGGTTTTCAGGATCTTCGCAGGGTCAGCCAGACTGCAGCAGCCAGCATGGGCAGCATTCCGATCAGGCCAATGGGTACCGGACCCAATACATTGTAATAGCTGTCTGCCGGGTTCGTCAAAACCACAAACAGCGCTGCCACCGCATTGAATGCGCCGTGTGCGATGGACGGAACCCAGATGCACCCGGTCTTTTCATAGAGCCAGTCCAACAGGGTATTGAGCGCAAAGCAGACTATGCACCACACGAAAAGGCCCAGCACTGGCGCACCCAAGTAGTTGGTGCCGTATTCGTAGCCCACCAGCAGCATCAGCGGCCAGTGCCAGACACCCCAAATCACGCCGCCCAGCAGGCGGCCGTTGAGCAGGCCGAGCTGCTCCTTTAGGTGAGGCATCATATACCCGCGCCATCCGGCTTCCTCGCCCAAAGCTGCGAACATATTGATGACCGGAGCCAGCGTGACCGCAAACAGACCTGTTTCCAGCATGTAGCTGAGGTTGGATACGCCCAGCTCCCTGCGCAGGTTCTGAGCGTCCATCTCGCCGCCGTAGGCCGCTGCCAGCCAGCTGCCGGAGAGGTCCAGTCGATGCGGGAACACCGCAAAATAGAGCACTGCGGCCAGCACCGTAAATACCGCCGGGCCGAACCACGCCGCCAGCCAGTAGCGGCGCTTGCCCTGCACCTTCCAGCCGATGCCGGTGGGCTGGCGCAGAAAGACCTTTTGTACCAGCAGCACCGCCAGCAGCGGGCAGAGCATGGTGGCGACCAGCGCCAACTGATACAGCACGGCATTCTGCTTTTGCAGCAGCGCCATGCAGCCGCCGACCTGACACAGCCATGCCAGACCAAACGCTAACAGGAAATAAAGGCCGAAGCCCTGCTTTTCTTTTGTGGTCATACGAACTTCACCGCCGTTCCATAAGCAATAACCTCTGCTGCGCCCTGCATGACGCTGGCGGAAGCGTAGCGCATCCCTACAACTGCATCCGCACCAAGGGCCTCTGCATCCTTGACCATGCGTCCTGTGGCGATCTGCCGGGCTTCGGTGAGCATATCCGCATAGTCGGTCACTTCACCGCCCACCAGCGTGCGGAACCCCGCCATCAGATCGTGGCCCAGATTGCGGCTCTGCACCGTGCTGCCGCGCACCACGCCCAGCGCTTCCAGCTTTTTGCCGGGCACTTCGTTAATAGTTACGATAAGCATCTTCTTCTCCCTTTCCGATCTCTTCAATGCGTTCCAGCAACACCTTCAGCGTGCCCACAATGCACCCCACCGGGATGCCGAACAATACGATGAGCAGCGGCAGCGGCGGCGCTTCCTGCGGGTCGCTGTAAAAGGCCCACGCCATCGTTGCGATCACAAAAGCCATCAGCGCCACAAAAAGGGCAGCGCCGATGCAGGCACCACGGATGCGCTCGCCTTTTCGGTCTGTGCGTTCAATGTTCACAAAGGTCACTCCCTGTTCCTCCCGTGCAGCAAGACGCACAAGCGTCTGCTCCACATCCAGTTCTTCAAGGTTTCCGGAAGCCTTTTCCAATACGGTGCAGAAGCCGATGGCTTCGTCCAGATCCTTGCGGCGGGCGTTCAGCCGTTCCAGCTGCTGGGCCATTCCCTCGGCCAGCGTCTTCTGCCCTTCCAGCATTTCCCGGATCTCGGCCAGCGGCACATCCAGCTTGCGCAGCAGCTTGATGCGGCGCAGGCGTTCCACGTCCGCCTGCGAGTAGCTGCGGTAGCCGTTGCCCGGCTCGCGGCTGGGGGTAATGAGCCCCTCCTCCTCGTAAAAGCGGATGTTCTTTTTGGTCACGCCCACAGCGGCTTCCACTTCGTTGATCTTCATGGTTCCGGTGCCTCCTTACGTGCCTATGTTACACCTTCCAGAAAGGGGAAGGTCAATAGATTTTAATAGAAAAGTGAGACTCCCCCAGTCTGCTTCGCAGACAGCCCCCTCGGAGATGGGGCCTTTGGCAAAACATAAAACTTTGCCGCACTGCCAAAGGCTCCCTCCTTGAGGGAGCTGGCGAGCGAATGCGAGACTGAAGGAGTTCTTATTTTATCAGAAGTAGCACTTGATCTGGAACCGGTCGGCGCTGTCCTGCTTTTTCTCCACCACAATGTGCTCATGGTTGAAGTCGAAGTGCACCGGGGTGCACAGGTCGGTATTGCGGGTCAGGCGCAGCAGTTCCTGCACCCGCTTTTTCTCCTCCGGCACATAGAACAGGTAGCTCACGCCCTCCTTTTTGGCACGGCCGGTGCGGCCGATGCGGTGGGTGTAATGTTCGTTCTCACTGGGCACATCGTAGTTGATCACGGCATCCACATCCGAAACATCGATGCCGCGGGCGGCAACGTCGGTGGCTACCAGAATGGCCAGCTTGCCGTCCCGGAAGTTCTGCATGATCTGGTTGCGCTCCTTCTGGGAGAGGTCGCCGTGCAGGCAGTCTACCGAGAAACCCAGCCGTGCCAGCTGGTTGGCCAGAGTGGCAGTGTTGAACTTGGTATCGCAGAACACCATCACCCGCTTGTAGTTCTCACCAATGATGATCTGTGCAAGGTCGGAAAGCTTGTTGCGGCCGGAGGTCTCCAGCATATACTGGGTGATCTTGGGCTGGCTTTCTTCCTTGGGCTGAACGGTGATCTCCTCGGCGTTGTGCTGGTACAGCCAGCCGATGTCCATTACCTCGCGGCTGATGGTGGCCGAGAACATGGAGAGGGACTTGCGGGCCTTCATCATTTCAATGATATGCCGCACATCCTTATAGAAGCCCATGTTCAGCATTTCGTCGGCCTCATCCAGCACGATCTGGGTCACATGGGAGATATCAATGGAATGGTGCTTGTAGTGGTCCATCAGACGGCCCGGCGTTGCCACCACGATCTGGCAGCCCTCGGCAAGGCGCTTTGCCTGCTTTTCCATGTTGGCACCGCCGTACACGCAGGCCACCTGCACTTCGGGCATGAAATAGGTCAGTTCTTCCAGCTCCTGCGCGATCTGCTGGGCCAGCTCCCGGGTGGGGGCCATGATCACGGCCTGCGGGTACTTGTTTTCCGGTAAGATATGCTCCGCCACCGGGATGCCGAAGGCACAGGTCTTGCCGGTGCCGGTGGGGGCTTTTGCGATCACGTCATAGCCCGCCATCATGACGGGGATAGTCTTTTCCTGAATTTCGGTCATTTCGGCAAAGCCCATGCGCTCCACGGCCTTGTGGATGGCATCGCTGCACTGCAACTCACTGTAAAGCATCTGATTCTCCGTTCCTTTGTCATTTTATATTCTGAACCCAGTATAGCATGAAATGCCGCACTTGTCAGCAGGTTCTTAACGAACTCCTTCCGTCATCGCTAATGCGATGTCACCTTCCTCCCAGAGGGAGACTTTTCCGCACGGCGAGGCTCTCTCTCCGAGGGAGCTGTTGAGCAAATGCGAAACTGAGGGAGCTCCAAACAAAAAGAGCTGCGCCCCGAGTGGAGGGCACAGCTCTTTGCATTTGATTTGAGGATCAGACAGCTTCCTCAGTCTTGGCAGCCTTGCCTGCTTCCAGCTTCTGCTTGAAGCGGCCGCTGGCCTTGAAGCCGGGGATGGAGGTGGACTCCAGACGGCTGGAAACCTTGGTCTTGGGGTTGGTGTAGGCCTTGGGCTTGCGGGGACGCATCTCAAAACGGCCAAAGCCTGCGATGGTCACCTTCTCGTCTGCGCGCAGGCAGTCGGCGATCTGGTCAAACATTGCATCCATCGTGGTCTCGACCTGTGCTTCGGTGAAGCCGGTCTTGCGTGCCACAGTCTCGATCATCTGGGAACGGGTCATGTATCTATATCCTCCTGGAGTGTCCAAAAGTAACGTCTTTTGGCAAATTTTGCGTTGTTGAGTATAACATAATTCACACACTGTTTGCGACAGATTGCGCACAAAACATCATTTATTGCGCACGAACTTATGTAATCTCTCTCCGTCCTTCACAAATACAGCGCCCGCTGTTTTGGCGGGCGCTGCAAAAAAGCATTTTACGGGTAATTCGTGAGGTAATTATTTGCGGTGATACAGGGTGGCAATATCCACCAGCGGGATATTTTCCAGACTGTGATCACTGCGCAGGCAGTCCACCAGAGCGTTGGCGGTATCCACTGCGGTGATGCAGGGGATGCTCAGCTCCACAGCCTTGCGGCGCAGGCGCACGGAGTCGCGCTTGGGGTCACGGCCCTTAGCGCTGGTAGAGAACACATAATCCACCAGACCGCTCTGCAGCAGGTCCACGATGTTGGGCGACTCGCCGGACATATTGCGCACCTCGTTGCAGGGCACCATGTGCTTGTTGAGCCATGCGCAGGTGCCGGAGGTACCGTACAGCTTGTAGCCCATGCTCTTGAGCTTCCATGCGATATCCACGAACTCCGGCTTGTCGCTGTCCTTCACGGTGAAGATGCAGCAGCTTGCAGGGCCGGGGGTCTTGAAGGTGTAGCCCGCGCCGATGAGGCCCTTGAGCAGGGCATCGTGGTAGTTGGGAGCAATGCCCAGCACTTCGCCGGTGGACTTCATCTCGGGGCCGAACTGGGTATCCACACCGTGCAGCTTTTCAAAGCTGAACACAGGCACCTTGACGGCCACATAAGGTGCGTTGGGGTGCAGGCCGGTACCGTAGCCCATATCTGCCAGCTTTTCGCCCAGACAGCAGCGCACCGCCAGATCCACCATGGGCACGCCGGTGACCTTGGAGATATACGGCACGGTACGGGAGGAACGGGGGTTCACCTCAATGACGTACACCTTGCCGTTGGAAACTGCGTACTGCACGTTCACCAGACCGTTGACATGCAGCTCACGGGCAAAGCGGCCGGTGTAATCCACCATGGTGTCGATCTCGGCCTGAGTCAGGTGCTGTGCCGGGTAGACGCAGATGGAGTCGCCGGAGTGCACACCGGTGCGCTCCACCTGCTCCATAATGCCGGGGATCAGGAAGTTTTCGCCGTCGCAGATGGCATCCACTTCGCACTCGGTGCCCAGAATATACTTATCCAGCAGCACAGGGTGATCCATGTCCACATGCTCGGTGATAACGCCCATGTACTCGATCACGTCCGCCTTGGTGTAGGCCACGATCATGTTCTGACCGCCCAGCACGTAGGAGGGACGCATCAGCACCGGCAGGCCGATCTCGTCGGCGGCAGCCAGAGCCTCGTCCAGATTGAAGACAGTGCGGCCCGGTGCGCGGGGGATCCTGCAGCGCTCCAGCAGCTCGTCGAAGCGCTCACGATCCTCTGCTTCATCGATGGCATCTGCCGGGGTGCCCAGAATGGGCAGGCCGATCTCGTCCATGTGCTTTGCCAGCTTGATGGCAGTCTGGCCGCCGAACTGCACCACGCAGGCATCCGGCTTCTCGGTGGCAATGATGTTGTCCACGCTCTCCGGGTTCAGCGGGTCAAAGTACAGACGGTCGCCGGTGTCAAAGTCGGTGGAGACGGTCTCGGGGTTGTTGTTGACCAGAATGGCTTCGCAACCGTGCTTCTTCAGGGTCCACACACAGTGCACCGAGCAGTAGTCGAACTCGATGCCCTGACCGATGCGGATGGGGCCGGAACCAAAGACCAGGACCTTCTTTTTCCTAGGCTCGCCCTTGGCAGATGCTTCGGCTTCCTTCTCGGCAATGAACTCAGCGGCTTCGTTGTCGCCGTCGTATGTGGAGTAGAAATAGGGGGTGTTGGCCGAGAACTCGGCAGCACAGGTATCCACCATCTTGAAGCCGGCGCGGTAGTTCTCCACGGGCAGGGTGTCCACCTGAGCCAGACGCTTGATGGTCTTATCCTGGAAGCCGTACTTCTTGGCAGTCTTGTACTGCTCTTCGGTCAGCACGCCGTTGCACTTGGCAAGGCCATTCTCAAGGTTTGCCAGATGCTGCATCTTGTCCAGGAACCACCAGTCGATCTTGGTGATGCGGTAGATGGTCTGGTGGTCGATGCCGCGCTTGAGAGCCTCGTACACGCAGAACACGCGTTCGGCATCCTGAACATGCATGTGGGCCACGATCTCGTCATCGGTCAGCTCCTCAAAGGGCTTGTGGGTCAGGGTGTCCATACCCAGCTCAATGGAGGAGACTGCCTTCATCATGGCAGCCTCGAAGCTGTTGCCAATGCTCATCACCTCGCCGGTGGCCATCATCTGGGTGCCCAGAGACTTGTCGGCGTAGACGAACTTATCAAAGGGCCACTTCGGGTACTTGACCACGATGTAGTCCAGCGCAGGCTCAAAGCAGGCGCAGGTCTTGCCGGTGACATCGTTGGTGATCTCGTCCAGCGTGTAGCCAATGGCGATCTTGGTAGCCACCTTGGCAATGGGATAACCGGTGGCCTTGGAAGCCAGTGCGGAAGAGCGGGACACACGGGGGTTGACCTCGATGACCGCGTAATCGTAGCTGTCCGGTTTCAGGGCGAACTGGCAGTTGCAGCCGCCCTCGATGCCCAGCTCGGTGATGATATCCAGAGCAGCGGTGCGCAGCATCTGGTATTCGTGGTCGGTCAGGGTCTGGGAGGGAGCCACGACCACCGAGTCGCCGGTGTGGATGCCCACAGGGTCCAGGTTTTCCATGTTACACACGGTGATCACGTTACCCTTGTGGTCGCGCATGACCTCATACTCGATCTCTTTCCAGCCGGCGATGCACTTTTCCACAAGAATCTGATGGATGGGGGAAAGGCGCAGGCCGTTGGTGCCGATCTCGATGAGCTTTTCGCGGGTCTCGCAGATGCCGCCGCCGGTGCCGCCCATGGTAAAGGCCGGGCGCACAATGACCGGGTAGCCGATGCGGTCTGCACAGGCCAGCGCATCCTGCAACGTCTCCACCACCTCAGAGGGGATGATGGGCTGGTGCAGCTTTTCCATCGTCTCCTTGAACAGCTCGCGGTCCTCGGCACGGTCGATGGTCTCGGGCTTGCAGGCCAGCAGACGGATGCCGGTGCGGTCCAGATAGCCGGAGCGGGCCAGCTCCATGGACAGGTTCAGACCCATCTGGCCGCCGAGGTTCGGCAGCACAGAGTCCGGCTTTTCGATGTCCAGAATGCGCTCCACGACTTCCAGCGTCATGGGCTCGATGTAAACATGGTCGGCCACATCCGGGTCGGTCATGATGGTTGCGGGGTTGGAGTTCAGCAGAACGGTCTCGATGCCCTCTGCCTTCAGGGCGCGGCAGGCCTGCGTGCCGGAGTAGTCGAACTCCGCAGCCTGACCAATGATGATGGGGCCGGAGCCAATGACCAGCACCTTCTTGATTCTAGGGTCCTTCGGCATTTCAGCGTGCCTCCTTTTTTGCTGCTTTGACGTTGTTCAGGAAGCGGTCGAACAGAAACTCGGTATCCTTGGGGCCGCCGTTTGCTTCCGGGTGGAACTGCACGGTAAAGCAGTTCCACTTCTTGTACTTGATGCCCTCACAGGTGCCGTCGTTGGCGTTCACCTGTGCCACCTCGCCCATTTCGGCGGGCAGCTCGTCGCCCACCACAGCGTAGCCGTGGTTCTGGCTGGTGATGAAGGTGCGGCCGGACTCAAAGTCGGTTACGGGCTGGTTGGCACCGCGGTGGCCGTATTTGAGCTTCATGGTCTTGGCACCGGCTGCCAGAGCACTCAGCTGGTGGCCCAGACAGATGCCGAAAGTGGGGATGTTCAGCTCAAAGATGTGCTTGAGGTTCTCGATGACCTCCACGGGTTCCGCCGGGTCGCCGGGACCATTGGACAGCATGATGCCGTCCGGAGCAAGGGCCTTGATTTCCTCTGCCGTTGCAAAGGCGGGCATGACCGTCACCTTGCAGCCGCGCTTGACAAGGCAGCGCACGATGTTGCGCTTGCAGCCGTAGTGCATCAGCACGATATGGGTCTCGCCCTGCGGGTTGAACACCTCGGGCTTTTCACAGGTAACATTCTTCACCGCATCGGTGACGGCGTAGGCGCGGATCTGAGCCAGCAGAGCCTCGGTCTCGGCCTTGTTGGCCGGGTCGGCGGGGTCGAAGGTGGTCAGGATGGCACCGTTCATCACACCGCTCTCGCGGATGATGCGGGTCAGGTGGCGGGTGTCGATGCCCTCAATGCCGATGGTGTTGTTCTTTTTCAAAAAGCTGTCCAGCGTTTCCTCGCAGCGCCAGTTGGAGGGGGTGGTGCAGGCCTCGCGCACGATGTAGCCCTTTGCCCAGATGCGGTCGGACTCCATGTCGTCCTTATTCATGCCGTAGTTGCCGATAAGGGGGTAGGTCTGGGTGATGATCTGGCCATAGTAGCTGGGGTCGGTCAGGGTCTCCTGAAAGCCCACCATGCCGGTGGCAAAGACCACCTCGCCCACGGTGACGCCCTCGGCACCCACCGACTGGCCGGCAAAGACCATGCCATTTGCCAAAAGAAGATATGCGTTCATAGTTTTCCTCGTTTCAACACATTACAGGGTCTGCTTTGCTTCCTGCTTCATCTTGCGGCTGCCCAGATGCACCAGCGGCAGCTTGCCTTCCTTGCAGATGGGGCACTCTTCCGGTGCGTAGTTGGGCAGGTCCAGCTTGAGGGCGCTTGCCACGATGGGAATGGGAGACGGAGCCTCGGGCTTGGTGCGGTCCACCACGCAGGTGATGCCCACGCAGATGCCGCCGTTCTCTTCGATCACGCGCTTGGTCTCCAGAGAGGAGATACCGGTGGTGACCACGTCCTCAGCGATGAGGCACTTCTCACCCGGGTGGATGGCGAAGCGCTTCAGGGTCATCACATTGTCCACGCGCTCGGTAAAGATGGCGCGCTTGCCGGTCTGGCGGGCCAGCTCGTAGGCGTACACGATGCCGCCCATGGCCGGGCCGACGATCACATCCACGTCCATTTCCTTGACCTTATCTGCCACGGTCTTCATCACCTCGGCGCAACGGTCGGGGTACTGCTGCAGATAAGCCATCTGGCAGTATGCGCTGGAATGGCGGCCGGAGGACAGCAGGAAGTGGCCTTCCAGGAACGCGTCACAGCTCTTCAGGATCTCAAGTGCTTCACTCATTGTACTTCTCCCTCTCTTTTATAAAAATATCTTTTGAACGGTATTGTACCACGCTTTTGCGCGATTTGCAAATTTATGCAGTGACTTTGTCTTTATGCGTATAAATCAGTATTTTGCTGGTATATCAATTGGATTATTCAGCATTCCGGGCACATCCGCGGATCTCGTCCAGCGTTTTCACGCCGTTCTTGTCCATCCATGCGGCCATCTCGTCGGCAATGGTCTCCATGGCGCGGGGGTTGGCAAAGTTTGCGGCACCCACCTGCACCGCCGCAGCACCCGCCATGATGAACTCCAGTGCGTCACGGCCCGTGGCGATGCCGCCCAGACCCACCACCGGGATGTTCACAGCGCCCACGGCCTGCCACACCATGCGCAGGGCAATGGGCCGCACCGCCGGGCCGGACAGGCCCGCAAAGATGTTGTTGAACACCGGGCGGCGCTTTTCCAGATCAATGGCGCAGGCCTGGAAGGTGTTGGTCAGGCTGATGGCGTCCGCACCGGCGGCTTCCACGGCCTTGCACATCTCAGGGATGTTCTCGGCCTGCGGGCTCAGCTTGACCATCAGGGGCTTTTTGCAGGCAGCGCGCACCATGCGCACCACCTCACCGGCAGCTTCGGCTTTCACGCCGTAGGCCATGCCGCCCACCTTGACGTTAGGGCAGGAGATGTTCAGTTCCACGATGTCCACGGCGCTGTCGCTCAGCATCGCGGCACCTTCCACATACTCTTCCTCACTGTGGCCGCCAAGATTAGCAATGGCCACCGTGCCGTACTTCTGCTTCAGTTCCAGCATCTCGGGCAGCTCCACGTCAATGAAGTGCTGCACGCCGGGGTTCTGCAGACCGATGCTGTTGATGAGGCCGGAGGGGGTCTCCCACAGGCGCTCGCCCTTGTTGCCGTACTGGCCGTGCAGGGTCAGGCCCTTGCCGGAGATGCCGCCGATCTTGGCAAAGTCTGCCAGCTCTTCGTACTCCACACCGTAGCCCACAGTGCCGGATGCGCCGATGACCGGGCTGTTCATCACAAAGCCCAGCAGGTTGGTTTTCAGGTCAGCCATCAGAAGAACACCTCCGTTGCATCAAATACCGGGCCGTTCTTGCACACGCTCTTGCCCTCGCCGCCCCTGGTCTCGCAGGTGCAGCCAAGGCAGGCACCAATGCCGCAGGCCATCTTCTTTTCCATGCTCACAAAGCAGGGGGTGCCCTTCTCGGCACACAGGCGGGCAGCGTTCTTCATCATGACCGTGGGGCCGCACACCAGCACCACATCGTAGTCGGCGGGGTCGTACAGCTGGGTGACAAAGCCGTGGAAGCCCACTGCGCCGGTGTCGGTGGACACCTTGACGAGGTTTGCGATCTCGCGGTACTCCTCCATGCAGTAGGGGGCATCCCGGAAGCCGAAGAACACATCCGGCTTCACGCCTGCCGCTGCCAGCTCGCGGGTGAGCTGGAACATGGGCGCGGTGCCGATGCCGCCGCCCACCACAGCGATCTTTTTGTACTTGCTCAGGATGTCCGGCACATCAAAGCCGTTGCCCATAGGGCCGGTGAGCTGGAAGGTATCCTTCATTTTGAGCTGCGCGATCTTTTCAGTGCCCTCGCCCACCACCTGATACAGAAACTCGATGGTGCTGCTGTCCGGGTTCCAGCGGTGCACGCTGATGGGCCGGGACAGGAAGGGGGCTTCGTCTGCGCCCCATGCACGCAGGGTAAAGAACTGGCCTGCGTGGGGTGCGTGATCGCGGTCCGGCCAGACCACCGTCAGCAGGCGGATGTCCGGGGCAATGACCTCATTGCGCAGAACAGTGGCTTCACAGCAGGCTGCACGCATGAGCAATGGCCTCCTTCATATTCACACATTCGTTGTAAGCGGCTTCGTCAAAGGCAGTGCCCGGCTGCTTCTTATAGGCCAGCAGGATGCCGCGGCTGGAGTTGACCACGCCGCCGTTGCCCTTGGTGAGGTACTGGGCAATGTCCTCGGCCTTGCCGCCTTGTGCGCCGTAGCCGGGGATCAGGAAGAAGCTGTCCTGATACTTTGCACGGATCTCGGTGGCCTCCTCGATGTGGGTGCCGCCGATGACCAGACCGATGGAGGAGTAGCCGTGCTCGCCCATGTAGTCCTTGCCCAGAGCGTTCAGCTTGTCGCCCACCAGATCGTAGACGTGGCGGCCGTCGGCCAGCTTCTCATACTCAAAGTCCTTGGCACCGCCGTTGGAGGTGCGGCAGAGCACGAACATGCCCTTGCCCTGCTTTTCGGCGTAGGGCAGGTAGGGGCTGATGGAGTCCAGACCCATATAGGGTGCCAGCGTGACGAAATCGCTCTCGAAATCACCGGTAAAGTGACCCATGGCGTACATCTCGGCGGTCTTGGCAATGTCGCCGCGCTTGATGTCGGCGATCACCGGCACACCGGCCTCACGCACAGCCTTCAGGGTGTCGGCGTAGGCCTTCATGCCCTCAAGACCCAGAGACTCGTAGTAAGCGATCTGCACCTTGTAGCAGCCTGCCACGGCCTTGGTGGCGTCGATGAGCTTCCTGTTGAAGCGCACGATGTTTTCGCCGCGGGACAGGGTGCTGTCCACGAAATCCTCGGGTAGGTAGCTGAAATCGGTATCCAGACCTACGCACACCGGGCCGCGGGCTTCCACAGCTTCGTACAGTTTGTCCATGTTCGTCATTTGGGTGTACCTCCTGTTTGCTCTCTTTTTATATTAGGTAGCTCCCTCTCAGTCAACGCCTTGCGGCGTTGCCAGCTCCCCCGAAAAGGGGAGCTTTTCCTCTGCTGCCTGATACGTCATCCTCCCAACTGTGGGACTGCTTTTCCGGCAGATGGCATAAAGCTCGCCCTTCGGGAGAGCTGGCGCGCAAGCGCCTGAGAGGGTTTCGTTCTTCTTACTCCTCTGCCTGATAGGTCAGCTTGCCGCCCTTGATGGTGGCGCAGACCTTGCCAAACAGCTGGGCGCCGTCGAACGGGGTGTTGTGAGATTTGGAATGCAGCTTGTCCTTGTCCACGGTGTAGGGGGTATCCAGATCCACCAGCACCATGTCGGCATCGTAGCCCGGCTCCAGCTGGCCCTTGGCAAGGCCCAGAATTTCTGCCGGGCGGGTGCTCATCAGGTGCACCAGCACTTCCAGCGGCAGGCCTTCCTGCTTGCAGAGCTTGGTGTAGCAGACACCGAAAGCGGTCTCACTGCCCACCATACCGGCCATGCCCTTGAGCTTGTCCTCTTCGGAGTGGGGCGCGTGGTCGGTTGCAATGGCATCCACGATGCCGGTGCGGATGCCGTCCACCAGCGCCTGCACATCGTCGGCGGTGCGGATGGGCGGGTTCACACGGTAATCGCAGGTGTCATTGGTGAACCACAGGTGGTGCGGGGTCACCTCGCAGGTGACGGGTGCCCCCCGCAGCTTTGCCATCTGGATGGCATCCAGCGCACCGCGGGTGGACACGTGGCACATGTGCAGCTTGGTCTGGTAGTATTCGCTCAGCCAGCAGTTGCGCACCGTCTCGATGTCCTCCGCCAGACGGTAGTCCCACGGGCTGATCTCCATATCCTCGGCGTGGCTCATCACGGTGATATCCTTCTGGGTGCAGATGGCGAAAGCCTTTGCCATGGTGGCATTGTCCTGCACGCCGTGGCCGTCCTCGGTGATGAACTTCACACCGGCAGGCAGGGTCTTGAGGTGGTCGATGCTCACACCGTCAAAGTTCTCGGTGATGGAGACGGTCTGGTTTACATCGCACAGGCCTACTTCGGCAGCCTTCTGCTCCACCATGAACGCCTGTGCCGCAGAAGAGCACACCGGCTTTGTGTTGGGCATCAGGTTCACGAAGGTGTAACCGCCGGCGGCTGCGGCGCGGCTGCCGGTCTCGATGTCCTCCTTGTACTCAAAGCCCGGGGTGCGCCAGTGGCAGTGCAGGTCCACAAAGGCGGGCAGCACGGTCAGCCCGCCGGCATCAATGACCGTTTCGTTCTCCCCGGCCAGTGCCTCCAGCTCCTGACCTACAGCAGCGATCCTGCCGTCCTTCACAAAAATCTCAAGCGGTCTTCCTTCGGTGTTCACAGCATTTACAAGCAGCATCGCAGTTCCCTCCTGATTTGCGTTTGTCTGGTTCGGCTTTCCGGCTTACGGGCAAAAAAAAACTTTTCCCCGCAAAGGGAAAAGCTCATTCCACAAAAAAAGGAAACAACGAACCCACGGCAAAACCGGATGCGAACTGCTTGTTCAGTTTGGTGCACATCGCGCTTTTCTGCATGGTGCTGTCTCCTTTTACAAGTCTGGAATCTTTTCATAATATTTTAGCATAGAAGCGCGAAATGTGTCAATGCTTCCGCATATATTTTGTTGCAAAAAGGTTTGCCGCTTCCCTCCCGGAATTTTAGCTACTCTACCCAAAAGCAGTTTTTCCCCGCCAGATTCAGGGTTAGTCACGTCAATTCCTAGCATATTGCTGTACATTCCCGTCCGGGTGTGCTATTATAATATGGTCAAAAGAGTCAGAGGCTGTTTTCATGGCAGAGGCGTGATTTTTATTCAGAGCAGCTTCATCGGAATCAGGAAAGAGAGGGTTTTCCCATGGGTTTGTTGGAGGACGCGCGGAACATCCAGCGCAAGGACCCCGCTGCACGCAACGTGCTGGAGGTCATTTTGCTGTATCCGGGCTTTCACATTCTGGTGTATCACCGCATTGCGCACTGGCTATACCAGCACAAGCGGTTCTTTCTGGCCCGGTGGGTCAGCCAGCATGGCCGCCGCCGCACCGGCATCGAGATCCACCCCGGTGCCACCATCGGCAGATGCCTGTTCATTGATCACGGCATGGGCATCGTGTTCGGTGAGACCTGTGAGATCGGGGACAACTGCACCATCTACCACGGTGTCACTCTGGGCGGCACCGGCAAGGACACCGGCAAGCGCCACCCCACTCTGGGCAACAACGTGCTGATCGGTGCAGGCACCAAGGTCCTTGGCCCGGTGTATATCGGGGACAACTCCCGCATCGGCGCAGGCAGCGTGGTGCTGCGCAATCTGCCCGCCAACTGCACCGCTGTGGGCGTGCCCGCCGAGGTGGTGCGCATCAACAACAAGGCCGTGAACCCGGCGGACGATCTGGATCAGCAGGATCTGCCGGATATCGTAGCCCAGCGCCTGACCGATCTGGACCGCCGCCTCGGCGCACTGGAAAACGCTGCGCAGGGCGACACCCCGCCCACGGCAGCGCAGATCGCCGCACGACAGAAGTCGTAACGATTCAGAATGCCCTCCGCTTGCGCTCTGGGCATTATTCAAGGAATTTATATTTTTTAGAAGTAAGTCGGAAAATCCTGCGGGATTTTCCGACTTGCCTTTTCACTGGAGCGGGCGCAATGAAGAAGTGGCCTGTTTCCCGGCTGTGCGGCTGTTTCCGCAGGAAGCAAGCACAGACAGATCAAGTTTCCCTCTTGGCCTCCTTTCGTGAAAATGCAACAGCGGACAGCCCGCAGGCTGTCCGCTGTTGCTCTATTATAAGATATTTTTCCGCTGAAGATGCCCAGAGCGCAAGCGGAGGGCATTTTCAATAAACCCTTTTTCCGCAGCCTTCCCCGGCGCAGAGAGCTTTCACCTTCTGCACCGCAGCGGCCACCAGATCACTGATGGGCTGCTCCGGCACACCCACGATATAGTTTTCGCAGTGGTTCACCGGGATGAGCACCCGCGTCGCATGGCTCTGGCACACGGCCGTGGCCATGGCGGGCGTGATCTCGCCCAGCAGTGCATCCGCAACGACGATGCCGATGGGCCCCACGATGATATCCGCGCTGCGGCAGTTCACCACCACGGCGTTCTCGCCGGTGGCGGCACGCGGGGCACCGGCCTTGCGCATGGCGTTTGCCGCCAGACTGTTGGTGCCCACCGCAGTGAGCCGGGCCTCCGGACACTGCGTGCTCAGGGCTGCCACCAGCTGTTTGCCAAGGCCCCCGCCCTGCCCGTCGATGACGAGCACATTCATCGGCTGCATCAGAAGTCGATTTCCTCAAGGCGCAGCAGCGCGATGATATAGATCTTCACGGCTTCCAGCAGCTTGTCGATGGGTGCCGCTTCGTTTGCACCGTGCATCGGGCCGCCAAATTCCGGCAGCGGCAGGTCCACATGCTCGGGGCCAAAGCTGACCGCATAGGGGAAGTGGCGGGCATAGGTGCCGCCGCCCATGGTGAAGGGCTTGGCGTTCTCGCCGGTCACTTCGTTGTAGGTGTTGATGCAGGCCAGAATGGCAGGGCTGTCGGCTTCAATATAGAAGGGCTCGGCAGCGGTCACATCACGCAGCTCAGCGCCGTCGCCCAGTGCGGCACGGATCTGCTCGGTCATCTTTTTGCCGTTGGTGCAGGTGGGGAAGCGGCTGTCCATGGTCTGGAAAATGCGGCCATCTTCCATGTAGATGCGGCCGCCGATCACGGTCAGCGGGCCAAAGGGGCCGTCGGCGCAGTTGATGCCCAGACCCTCACCGGCAGTGGAAGCGTGCAGCTTGCGCACAGCCTCCAGATAGGTGCGCTCGGTCTCATTGCACAGGCCGTTGTCCAGCAGGTAGTTCACCACCAGACCAATGGCGTTCACGGTGCCCTGCGGCATGGCTGCGTGGCCGGACTTGCCCCAGCCGCGGATGCGCACGCCGTCGCCTTCCGGCTCCAGCGTGATGTTGGGGGCATTCTTCAGCTTAGAGATATCGGTTCTGACCAGCGCGCTTGCACGGTCGGGCACGGCGTTGTTTGCCACACCGCCCTCGATCTCCACGATGACGCCGTTGCACACCGGGCTGACGATCTTGGCACCGAACAGGCCCTTCTCGCCGTTGCACACCGGGAACTCGGCATCCGGGGTAAAGCAGAAAGCGGGAGCCGGGTAGTTCTTGAGGTAGTAGTCCACATCCTGCATGTGGGTCTCCTCGTTGGTGCCTGCCAGTGCGCGGATGGGGTAGCGCAGCTCATAGCCCTGCTCCTTGAGGAACTTCAGGGCATACAGGGTAGCCACCATGGGGCCTTTGTCGTCGGCAACGCCGCGGCCCAGCAGCCAGCCGTCCTGAATGCGCATGGTGAAGGGGTCGGCCGTCCAGCCGTTGCCCACGGGCACCACGTCCACATGGCAGATGGTCGCCAGATACTTTTCAGGGTCCTTGCCGGCCAGCTCTGCATAGCCGATGTAGTTTTCACAGTTGCGGGTGGCAAGGCCCATGCCTGCAGCCAGCTCCAGCGTCTTGTCCAGTGCGGCGCGGGGGCCTGCGCCATAGGGTGCGCCCTCTTCCGGGGTGCCCTCTACGCTGTTGACTGCCACCAGAGCGGCAATATCCTTCAGCAGCTGTTCCTTGTTTTGCGCAATATATGCGTCGATTTTCTGATTCAGTGCCTGATCCATGATCTTATCGTTCCTTTCTGTCCGGCAGCTTTGCGCCGCCGGTTTCAAAACACCTTTTTATTTTAGCATACTCAGCGGCAAAATGCCATTGTCAATTGTTGTTCTTTGCCAGAACACAGTCTTTTTTTCTCAGCCCACCGAGAACAGGGTGCTCAGCGCACCCAGTAGGCCCGCGCTGGCCAGACCCATGATGATGCCCGCCAGCAGCACGCCGCCCATGCAGGCCTTGACCACGTCCTTGAACTTCATATCCAGGATCGAGCCCGCCAGCGTCCCGGTCCACGCGCCGGTGCCCGGCAGCGGGATACCCACGAACAGCAGCAGCGCCACCACAAGGCCGCGGCCCGCCTTGGCTTCCAGTGCGCGGCCGCCTTTCTCGCCTTTGACGATGCAGAACTTGCAGATTGGCCCGATAAGGGGCTTGTGGTAGCCCCAGATCAGGAATTTGCGTGCAAACAGATAGATGAACGGCACCGGGATCATGTTGCCCACCACGCACACCAGATAGGTGGGCAGGATGGGCAGGCCCATGCCAAGCCCGATGGGGATGGCTCCGCGCAGTTCAATGAGCGGCACCATGGAAACAAAAAATACCAGCAGATAGCTTTTGAGCATAGAGTCTCCTTTTTCCTGCTCTTTCCGGGAGAGCAGGCATTTTTTACAGGTTACAGGTCAATGTCCAGCTCCACCGGGCAGTGGTCTGAGCCGAAGATCTCGTTGTGGATCTCCGCCGCGCGGATCTTATCGGCAATGCGGCGGGACACGATGAAGTAATCGATGCGCCAGCCCGCATTCTTCTCGCGGGCGTGGAAGCGGTAGCTCCACCAGCTGTACTTCACCTCATCCGGGTGCAGCACGCGGAAGCTGTCGGCAAAGCCTGCGTCCAGCAGTTCGGTCATTTTGCCGCGCTCCTGATCGGTAAAGCCTGCGCTCATGTGGTTGGTCTTGTCGTTCTTGATGTCGATCTCCCTATGGGCAACATTCAGATCGCCGCACAGGATCACCGGCTTTTTTGCGTCCAGTGCCAGCAGGTAGGCACGGAAGGCATCCTCCCACTCCATGCGGTAGTCCAGACGCTTCAGCCCGTCCTGACTGTTGGGGGTATAGCAGTTCACCAGCCAGAACCCCGGGTATTCCAGCGTGAGCACACGGCCCTCGTGGTCGTGCTGCTCAATGCCGATGCCGGTGGTCACGGACAGCGGCTGCTCACGGCACCAGCAGGCCGTGCCGGAGTAGCCCTTCTTCTCGGCAGAATAGGTATACTCGGTGTAGCCATCCGGCGCAAAATCCGCCTGACCGGGCTGCATCTTGGTCTCCTGCACCGAAAAGATATCGGCATCCAGAGCCGCAAAGCTCTCGGCAAAGCCATGGGTCAGGCAGGCGCGCAGGCCGTTGACGTTCCAGCTGATCAGTTTCATAGGTATACTCCTCTTTATGTTATGCCTGATATTTGGTTTTCCATACACCGCTGCGGAAGCGGAGCACAAAGCATGTCACGCGGCAAACCCAGTCAATGATCATTGCGATCCACACGCCCACAGCGCCCCAGCCCATGCGCACGCACAGCAGGTAGCTGAAGCCCAGCCGCCACACCGCCATGCTCAGGATGGACACGATCATGGTGAACTTCACATCGTTGGCTGCACGCAGGGCGTTGGGCAGCACGAAGGACAGGGTCCACAGCAGGATGGCAAAGCCTGCATGGATACGTACCAGCAGCTCAGAAAGCACCATCGTCTCACCGGACAGCGCGTAGATGCCGATGAGCTTGTGCAAAAACAGCAGGATGGCACCGTTGGAAAGACTCATTGCGATGTAAGACCACACCGTCAGCTTGCGGGTATAATAAACAGCCTGCTCGTCGTCCCGCGCACCGATGCAGCGGCCCACCACCGTGATCATGGCAAGGCTCAGGGCCTTGCCGGGGATAACGCCCATGCCGTCCAGATTGTTTGCCACGGCGTTTGCTGCGATCTGCACTGTGCCGAAGGTGGAGATCATGCTCACCACCAGAATGCGTCCGGCCTCGAACAGGCTGTTCTCAAAGGCGGACGGGATGCCGATGCCCAGAATGCGCTTTGTCATCTTTGCATCCAGCCGGGTGGTCTTTGGCACCGTGATGGCATTGCCCTTCTGGTAGCACTTGCGCAGGATAAGGGCCGCTGCCACCACACGAGACAGCACGCTGGGCCATGCAACACCGTCTACGCCCATTTTAAATCCGAAGATGCACACTGCGTTGCCCACAATGTTGATCACGTTCATCAAAAAGCTGATCTGCATGGAGATCTTGGAGTTGCCCATGCTGCGGAACAGTGCCGCACCGCCGTTATACAGTGCCAGAAACGGATAACTGATGGCGATGACGCGCAGGTACAGCACGCTGGCATCCAGCACATCGGCATCGATGGCACCGTAGAACAGCCGGATCATCGGCCTTGCAAAAACAAAACAGAATGCCCCCACCAGCAAACCGAATACGCCGCTGAGCAAAAGCAGCTGGCCAGAGCTTGCATCGGCATCCTTCTGATCCCGCGCACCCAAAAACTGGCTTACCACCACTGCGCCGCCAGTGGCCAGCGCCGCAAACAGCACGATGATGAGGTTGTTGATCATGTCCACAAGGCTGACACCGGAAATGGCCGCTTCGCCGCAGCGGGACACCATCATGGTATCGGCCATACCCACGGTCACTTCCAGCAGCTGCTCCACCAGCAGCGGGCCGGTCAGCAGCAGCAGTTCCTTTTGTGTGAACAGCGGCTTCCGCCCTCCGAAGAGCGGCTTTTTTGTTCCGCTCACCGCCTGATTTTCCATTGATATGCTCCTTTCCCCGTGCCGGGCCATCCTGCCCGGACACATACGCCCACCCTTCGCAGGGCAGACTTCCCATTGAATGTATTCATCTTAGCACACGGACCGGTTCTTGTAAAGAACTGTCGCATTCTGCGTCTTTTTTGCCGCCGTTCCGGGCCGCACCTGCTCATTTTTATGCTTGTTCGTCAGTTTGCCGGGAACTTCTCGTTGAATTTGTGCGTTTCTCCAAAAATGCGATTTTTCGCACGTTTATTGGTGAAAAATCGAAAAAAGGGCTTGTAATTCTTCCAAAAAAGTGGTATGTTGTATCCAACAAAGGCATCACGTTGGATACATGAACTTCTACGAGCGGTTCTTCGCTCAGCACAAAACCTTTGTTCTTAAAATTGCTATTTTCTTCATTTACCTTCTTATCATTTACCCTGCCTGCCCCGCAAGGGGCAAGAAAAGCGATGACTCAACCTGCACGAGTCACCGCTTTTTCTTTTTGTCTGTGCTATCGCAGGCCTAACCATTTAAATGCCCTCCGTTTCACTCTGGGCATTTTCAGCGGAAAAATATTTTTATATTTGCAAATCAGGAATGACTGCGGTCATTCCTGATTTGCTTTTTCACGGGAAGGGGCCGTGGCAAGCAGCTGCATCTGCTGGCGCTCGCTCCCCTGCGGGGAGCTGTCGCACAGCGACTGAGGGGCCTTGAAATCGGCGCAACACAAAAAATCCTTTAGCGGAGCGACTTGGATTTTTTGTATGGAGCCCAACAGCTTTGGGGTCTGAAAGGGGCGTGCAGCCCCTTTCTCGTTGCGGGGTGGGTGGAGTCCAGAGGCAGGGAGGGGGGACTCGAAACACCCCTCCCTGCCTCTGGCCCAGCGGAGCGTCACCGGCGGAGAAGAATTTTATAAAAGCCCTTAAGCCTATCCCACGCGACCGCTCTCTGCACAAGAAGCAACTTTTTCCGTGAAAAAGCAAATCAGGAAGATCAGCTGATCTTCCTGATTTGCAATATTAAAAATAACTTTTCCGCTGATGATGGCGCAGCGCACGCGGAGCCATTTTAAATCTTCAGCCCTTCACAAGTTCCGCAAACGCCTTCCGCACATCGCCAGAGAAATACAGCGTGCCCAGTGCGCACACCGGGCCTTCGCCGCCCAGCTCCACCGCCCGGGCCACGCCCGCTTCAATGGAAGCTTCTGCTTCCGCCCTGCAGCCATAGGCCCGGATGTGTTCTGCCAGCGTTTCGGCAGGCATGGCGCGCGGCGTGTGCGCCGCCACCGTGACGAACCGCACCGCCAGCGGTGCCAGCAGGCTGAGCATCTGGTCCACATCCTTGTCTGCCATGATGCTGACCAGAAAAACGAACTTCTGCCCCGGGAAGCGGTCTCTCAGGCTCTGCACCGTGGCACGCATTCCGTGGGCGTTGTGGCTGCCGTCCAGCAGGAAGGCGGGCGCGTGCCGCAGCAGTTCAAAGCGGCCCGGCCAGCTCACCGTTTCAAGACCGGTACGGATGGCATTTTCCGGGATGTTCCAGCCATGGGTGCGCATCACCCGCAGAGCCGTGATAGCCAGCGCCGCATTTCGCGGCTGGTAGCTGCCGATCAGGGGCAGGTGCACATCCGTCAGGCCGTCAAAGTCGAACTCCACTGCGTCAAGGCTGCCGCCCTCGTATTTCAGCCTGCTGAAATCCACCTCAGTCAGCTCGGCATGCTTTTCAGCACAGACGCGGCGGATAACAATATCTGCTTCCGGCACACCGCCGTAGCTCACCACCGGACAGCCTTCCTTGATGATCCCCGCCTTGGCGGCGGCAATGTCCGCAAGGGTGGGGCCAAGCTCCTTCACATGATCCATACCCAGTGCCGTGATGACTGCGCACTCCGGGGCATCAATGACGTTGGTGGAATCCAGCGTGCCGCCAAGGCCCACCTCCAGCACCACGATCTCACATTTTTGCTGGGCAAAATAGAGCATCCCAAGCGCCGTGATGATCTCAAACTCGGTGGGCACATCTTCCATGGCATCGGCGGCGGGCTTTACCTGCTCCACCAGTTTCACCAGCTCTTCGTCCGGGATCTGCACGCCGTTGATCTGGATGCGCTCGTTGAAGCGGTTGATGAAGGGCGAGGTGTACAGGCCCACCCGATAGCCCGCGGCCTGCAGGCAGGACGCCATCATGGCGGCGGTGCTGCCCTTGCCGTTGGTGCCAGCAACATGCACGAATCTGAGCTGTTTGTGCGGGTCGCCCAGTGCGGCCAGCAGGGTGCGGGTGCGCGTCAGGCCGGGCTTGTGGCCGGCCCACTGGACCGCATGGATGTATTCCATTGCCTGTTCGTAATTCATTGTAATGCCTCTTTTTACTTTTTCACCATCTTCATCAGGGTACGGTTCTCCAGCAGGATGCGCAGCAGCACAGTGTTCACCGCAGCCAGGATCAGTGCATTGGGGATGCGCACTGCCAGCGTTGCCCACGGGTAGCCGTAGAAGATGCGCAGTGCCAGCGAGGTGATGACCATGGAACCCACAAAGTGTCCCAGCAGCACGCTGATCTGCAGCCGCAGGCCGGTGCGCAGCCCGGGCAGCTTCTGCCATGCAAGCCCCGCCACCAGACCAATGGCACCCGCGCCCAGCGTGATGAGCGGGTTGATGGCGTAGCCTGCCAGCACGCCGCCGATCATATCGGCCACAGCGCCCACGGCAAAGCCGGCACCGGGGCCGAACAGCAGCGCTGCCAGCAGCACCGGCAGGCTGCCCAGATTGAACCGCACAAAGCCGGTGGAGATGCTCAGCACCCGGCTGAACACGATACTCATTGCCACCAGCAAGGCCAGCATGGTGAGCGTGCGGACGGAATTTTTCGAGTTGTTCATATCAACTGTCCTCCTTGCAAAAGGAATACCGGGCGGGCGGTCTGCACAAACAAAAACGCCCTCCCTGTGACAAACCGCACAAAGGAGGGCGTGAATCCAACAACTTTCACTTCCGGGCGGGACGCAAGCCGTCTCGCCTGCACCCAAGTCCATGCAGCAGCGGGATGCAGACCATGCACCGCGGGTACACCTTCGTCCACAGCACAACTCCCCGTTGATGCGGCACTTAACGCACATGGTCTTACTCTGTTGATGGTTTTATTATAGTCCTTTTGCCACAGCCATGCAACCGCCTGCACAGACAACTTTGCCAAACCACCTCGTCAAATTTTAGCAGTTGTGCATAGCATCTGCCGGGTTTTGGCCTGTGTCCCCTTTTCATTTGCCGCATAACGTGGTAAGATGGGTTTAACCTTAAATATGGAGTCTTCTCCCGGAAAGGAATGTTTCCCGATGAAATTCAACGAAATGACCTATACCCGCCCGGACATCGGTGCCCTGCTGGCCCGGTGCAAAGAGCTGGCCGCAAAGGCCGCTGCCGCACCCGACGGCGATGCCCTTGTCCGGCTCTACTATGAGCAGAGCGAAGCCTTTGCAGAGTACAACACCGCCGCAAACCTTGCCAACATCCACTACACCTGCGACACCCGCGACGCTTACTGGAAGGCCGAACAGGACTTCTTTGATGCCAACGGCCCCGCCGTGACCAACGCCAGCGTGGAGATCAGCCGGGCTTTCCTTGCGAACCCGCATGTGGATGTCCTGACCGCGAAGTTCGGCACCACCTGTGTGGCCGGTATGAAGAATGCCGTTCTGGGCATGGATGACCGCACCGTGGAGCTGCAGCAGCAGTTCAATGCTCTGGTGAGCCGCTACCAGCAGATCTACGGCGGCGCACTGGTGGAGCTGGACGGCAAACAGCTCACCATCCCGCAGCTGGGCCCCTACAAAGAAGATCTGGACCCTGCCGTGCGCCGCGCCGCCTACGAGGCCGAGGCCGGTTACTTTGACGCCCACCGTGCCGAGCTGGACGAGCTGTACGGCGAGATCGTGAAGAACCTGAATGCACAGGCCCGGGTGATGGGCTATCACGACTACAGTGAGCTTTCCTACGTCCGCATGAACCGCATCGGCTACGGCCCGGAGGAGATCCGGAAATTCCGCGATCAGGTGGCAAACGATGTGGTGCCCCAGCTGCAAAAGGTGATGGCTCTGCGTGCAAAGCGCACCGGCATCGCCCGCCCCACCTTCACCGATCTGCCCATCATGTTCAAGGACGGCAATCCCAAGCCCATTCCCGGCTACAAAGCCCGTATGGATGCCGCCCGCACCATGTACCATGAGCTTAGCCCGGAAACCGCCGAGTTCATCGACTTTATGCAGGACAACGAGCTGTTCGATGTGGAGAGCCGCCCCGGCAAGATGTCCGGCGGCTATATGACCAGCCTGCCCAGCTACAAGGCCCCCTTCATTTTTGCCAACTGGAACAACACCTCCGGCGATGTGGACGTGCTGACCCACGAGTGCGGCCACGCCTTTGAGGGCTATGTGGCCGAGCGTGATCCCGAAGTGCCCGCCGATCTGGAATGCCCCGGCATGGAGAGCGCCGAGATCCACTCCATGGCCATGGAGTTCCTGACCGCACCGTGGCATCATCTGCTCTTCGGCCGGGATACCGACAAATACGCCCTGCTCCACGCTGAGGACAGTTTTGTGTTCCTTGCTTACGGATGCGAAGTGGACGAGTTCCAGCACATCATGTACCAGAACCCGGATCTGACCCCCGATGAACGCAATGCCGAGTGGCTCAAGCTGGAAAAGAAGTACCGCCCGTGGATCGATTTTGCCGGTCTTCCCTTCTATGGCCGCGGTGCAGGCTGGCAGCGTCAGCTGCACATTTATGAGTGCCCCTTCTACTATATCGACTACTGCCTGTCCACCATGGCCGCACTGCAGTTCTTTCTGCTGAGCCTGACCGACCACAAGGACGCATGGCAGCGCTATCTGCGCCTTGTGCGCCGTGCAGGCATGGCCAGCTACACCGAGCTGCTGGAGACTGCCGGGCTGAAAGTTCCCTTTGAGGAGGGCAGCATCAAGGGCATTGCCCAGCAGATGACCGACTGGCTGGAGACCCATCAGGTATAAGAAGCCGTTTTCATCCGCACCGCACCCCGTCTGAATGGTCGTTTTGATGCATCTGAGGGGCGATTCATGCCGTTTTGCTGTCGGGAGCCGTAAAATCTGGTATGCTCTGGACAGAGAAAAAGCGTTTCTGTGAAGCGAAAGGAGATCCTTATGAAACTGACCGGACTGTTCAAGCGCGGTGCCGCCTGCCTGTGCACCGCCGCCATCCTGATGGGCGGCGTCTCCGCCTTTGCCCTGAGCCCTGCTCTTCCGGACGAGCCTGCCCCGGCAGAGCTTTCTGTGACCAATGCAGTGTCGGAGGCGCAGCTGCGCTCTGCCCTGTCCAAGCTCACTGTCACCTATGACAGCGAGGCCGAGGGCTGGCAGATCGATTCTCCCTACGAGGAGGCCAGCATGGAAAAGGCCTCCTGCGGTCTGTACCCCTACCTGTTCGTTACCAACGATGATCCCACCGTGTATCTCAGTCTGGGCATGACCTACTTCGGCAATAAAAAGCTGGACATGAAATCTGTTCGGGTAGAGACCGAGGATAACTACTACGACTTCACCTGTGATGAAGAGTTCATCGGCGGCTACGACAACGACCTCAAGGCATGGTTCGCCTATGAGCTGTTCGATATGGACGACGAGACCAGCTGGCTGAACGAGTGGCTTGCCGCCAAGAGCGTCACCGCCACCTTTACCGGCAAAGACGGCTCCACCAAGACCTACACCCTGACCAAGGACAACCTGCAGGCCATCCGCGACATCCTGAATGCCTACGACACCCTGCTCGGTTCCGATGTTTCCACTGCCCGCGTTGTGCTGCGCAGCCTTGTAAAGTAAACATTATCTGCTTACAGCAAAAGCCCCCGGAACGTTTCACACCGTTCCGGGGGCTTTGTGTTATGCCTTATTCAGGTTCAGGCGCTTCTCTTACAGGTTGAAGTAGCGCTTTGCGTTGTCGAAGCAGATGCCCTTGACGATCTTCTCCAGAGCCTTCTCGTCGTTGGGATACTCGCCATCCTCGACCCACTGGCCGATGATGTTGCACAGGATGCGGCGGAAGTAGTCATGACGGGTGTAGCTCAGGAAGCTGCGGCTGTCGGTCAGCATGCCAACGAAGTTGCCCAGCAGGCCCAGGCTTGCCAGACGGGTCATCTGCTCTTCCATGCCGATCTTGTGGTCATTGAACCACCATGCGGATCCGTGCTGGATCTTGCCCGGCACCTCGCTGTTCTGGAAGCAGCCCAGAATGGTGCCGATCTGTGCATCGTCGGCGGGGTTCAGGCTGTAGATGATGGTCTTGGGGCACTCGTCGGTGTCGTTCAGGGCGCTCAGCAGGCTTGCGATCTCGCCGCCGCAGGTAGCGGTGTTGATCATATCATAGCCGGTGTCGGGTCCCAGCAGAGCGTTCATCTTGCGGTTCACGCCGCGCAGGCAGTTGTAGTGGATCTGCATGGCGATGCCCAGACGGTGATACTGCTTGCCCAGATGGATCAGGATGTAGGTCTGGTACTTCTCAGCCTCTTCCACGGTGCAGGTCTCGCCGGCCATCACCTTCTGGTAGATGGCGTTGACCTCTTCCTTGGTGGCCTCACGGTAGGGGATGTAATCCAGACCGTGGTCCGAAGCGCGGCAGCCCATCTCGGCAAAGAACTCGATGCGCTTGGTCAGAGCGTCGGTGACGCAGTCGATGCAGGCCAGCTTTTCCTTGCCCACAACAGCGGCCAGCTTGCCCATGTACTCGGCAAAGCCGGGCTTGTTGATGTTGATGGCCTTATCGGGGCGGAAGGAAGGAGCCACGGTGAACTTGATGGTGGGATCTTCCTTGATCTTCTTGTGCCAGTACAGATCATCGATGGGGTCATCGGTGGTGCCGATGAAGGCCACGTTGGACTGCTCGATCAGGCCGCGGACGGTCAGCTTGGGGTCATGCTGCAGCTTGTCGTTGCACAGGTTCCAGACTTCCTCAGCGGTATCGCCGTTCAGCACGCCCTCGTAGCCGAAGAACACATGCAGCTCGAGGTTGGTCCAGTGGTACATCGGGTTGCCGATGGCCATGGGCAGAGCCTCTGCAAACTTCTGGAAGCGCTCGCGGTCGGGCTTATCACCGGTGATGTACTCCTCGGGCACACCGTTGGAACGCATCACGCGCCACTTGTAGTGGTCGCCAAAGTAGCTGCCGTCCGGGTTGCGGCCGCCCAGCCATACCTGAGCGATGTTCTCAAAGCGGCGGTTCTCGTAGATCTCACGGGGAGGGATGTGGCAGTGGTAGTCGCAGATAGGCATATCCGCAGCGTAGTCATGATACAGATGCTGAGCAGTGGGAGACTGGAGCATGAATTCCTTATCCATAAATGCTTTCATGGGTCGATAACTCCTTTTCTCTGATGGTTTTTGTTAAAAATCCGTCAAACCTTGTGTACAACGGGACGCCCGCCTGCACGGGCAGGTTTGTCTTACCTTTAGTATAACGGAAAATGCGCATGTATACAACTGAAAAAGTGACAAATTTTCTAGCACACAATTGTGCTTTTCGCTGGAAATGCCCCAAATCGTCACCTTAAGGCTAAAAATATTGCACAAAGCTCTTGACTTATTTGTATACAACAGCATAAAATAGGGTAAGGAGCAGAGGGCAGACAAAGAGGCTCTCTGATAAGCAAAGCAAGTTTATAAAGGAGATCAACAAGATGGAAACTTTGAACTACAAGGTTCTGGAAGGCACCGGCTATAACGGCTACATCCTGAAGGATGCACCCGTCAAGGTCATGCAGTTTGGCGAGGGCAACTTCCTGCGTGCTTTCGTGGATTACTTCTATGACATCGCAAACGAGAAGGCCGGCTACAACGGCAAGGTCAAGCTGGTGCAGCCCATCAGCAACTTCCCCCAGATGGCAGACTGGATCAACGAGCAGGAAGGCCTGTACACCCTGTACCTGCGCGGCAGTGAGAAGGGCCAGAAGGTCGATGCAAAGCGCGTGATCTCCTGCGTGTCCGACTGTGTGTGCCCCTACATCGACGGCAAGTGGGACGAAGTGCTGGAACTGGCACGCTCTGCCGATCTCGAGACCATCGTTTCCAACACCACTGAGGCCGGCATCGCCTACACGCAGGGCGACAGCCAGTTCGATCAGGTTCCTCCCAACAGCTTCCCCGCAAAGCTGACCCGCGTGCTGTTCGAGCGCTACAAGGCATTCAACGGCGCTGCTGACAAGGGTCTGGCCATCCTGTCCTGCGAGCTGATCGACAACAACGGCAAGGAGCTGCAGAAGTGCTGCAACAACTACGCCAAGGATTGGAATCTGGAGCCTGCCTTCATCGACTGGATGAACAACGCAAACACCTTCTGCTCCACTCTGGTGGACCGCATCGTTCCGGGCCGCATCCGCGATCCCAAGGAACTGGCTGCCATGGAAGAGGCCAACGGCTACCATGATGCCGCTCTGGACGTGGGCGAAGTGTTCGGCGTGTGGGTCATCGAAGGCCCCGCTGAGCTGGAGGACAAGCTGCCGTTCAAGAAGGCCGGCGTCAACGTCATGGTCGTGCCCGATGTTACCCCCTACAAGAAGCGCAAGGTCCGCATCCTGAACGGTGCACACACCGGCTTCGTTCTGGGCGCATATCTGGCCGGCTTCGACATTGTGCGTGACTGCATGCACAACGACACCATCCGCGGCTTCATGAACAAGATGCTGCACGAGGAGATCATCCCCACCCTGCCGCTGGACAAGAAGGATCTGGAAGAGTTTGCTTCCGCTGTTGAGGACCGCTTCAACAACCCCTTCGTCAACCACGAGCTGATGAGCATCTCCCTGAACTCCACCTCCAAGTGGAAGGCCCGCAACATGCCTTCCTTCCTGGCTTACATCGAGGAGCAGAAGCAGCTGCCCAAGTGCCTGACCATGTCTCTGGCAGCCTACATTGCCTTCTATTCCAGCGACATTCAGGAGCGCACCGCCGACGGCCTGATCTGCAAGCGTCCTGCCGGCAACACCTACAAGATCCAGGATGACGCATGGGCACTGGACTTCTACTATGCACACAAGGACGACACCGCTGCTCAGCTGGTGAACGCCGTGCTGACCAACACCCAGATGTGGGATCAGGATCTGGCCAAGATCGAGGGTCTCGAGGCCGCTGTTCTGGCTGATCTGGAAATGATCCGCACTCAGGGTGCCGAGGCTGCTTACAAGAGCTGCCTGTAAGCCTGATCGTTTAAAAGAAACATTGCTTTGAGGTGTGAACCCTCTCAGTCCGCTTCGCGTCCAGCTCCCCCGAGGGGGGGAGCTTTTGCGGAAACGTGGAAACGTAAAGTTTTCATCGCAAAGACCTCGCCCTTCGGGAGAGGTGGCATCGCATGGCGATGACGGAGAGGGTTCATTCCCTTTTGTGCGATACGATAAGGAGAACTACTATGCCGCAGGCAATTCATATCAGCCCCATCGACAACGTGGTCGTTGCTCTGCACCCCATTGCCAAGGGCACGCTGGTGGAAGTGGATGGTCTTTCCGTGACTGCTCTGGAGGACATTCCGCAGGGCCACAAGATGGCCGTGAAGCCCATCAAGAACGGTGAGAACGTGATCAAGTACGGCTTCCCCATCGGCCACGCCACCGCAGATGCCGCTCCCGGCAGCTGGATGCACACCCACAACGTGCACACCAACCTGTCCGGTGAGGTAGAGTACAGCTACAACCCCGCCCCGGATCTGGCTCCCCTGCCCAAGGTCGAGCCGGAGACCTTTATGGGCTTCCGCCGCAAGGACGGCCGCGCCGCCATCCGCAATGAGATCTGGATCATCCCCACCGTGGGCTGCGTCAACGACATCGCCAAGAAGATCGTTGCCGACAATCAGGATCTGGTCACCGGCTCCATCGAGGGCCTGTACACCTTCACCCATCCCTTCGGCTGCAGCCAGACCGGCCACGACCATGCACAGACCCGCAAGCTGCTGGCTGCGCTGGTGCGCCACCCCAATGCTGCCGCCGTTCTGGTGCTGCATCTGGGCTGCGAGAACCTGCAGCACGATCAGTTCGTGGAAGAGCTGGGCGAGTACGACCACGACCGTGTGAAGTTCCTCACCTGTCAGGAGGTGGACGACGAGTTCACCGCTGCCCGCGATATCCTCAAGGAGCTGGCTGCCTATGCCGGGCAGTTCAAGCGTGAGCCTATCCCCGTGTCCGATCTGGTGGTGGGCATGAAGTGCGGCGGCTCGGACGGCCTGTCCGGCATCACCGCCAACCCCACCATCGGCCGCTTCTCCGACATGATGGGCCAGCGCGGCGGTTCCACCGTGCTGACCGAGGTGCCCGAGATGTTCGGTGCCGAGGGCTTCCTGATGGATCGCTGCATCAACCATGATGTCTTTGTCAAGGCTGAGCACATGATCAACGGCTTCAAGGATTACTTTATCAGCCACAACGAGGTGGTCTACGATAACCCCTCTCCGGGCAACAAACAGGGCGGTATCACCACGCTGGAAGACAAGAGCTGCGGCTGCGTGCAGAAGGGCGGCACCGCCCCCATCATGGACGTGATCGGCTACGGTGATCCCGTTGTCACCAAGGGCCTGAACATGCTGTACGGCCCCGGCAACGATCTGGTTTCTGCCACGGCCATGACCGCCGCAGGCGCACACCTGATCCTGTTCTCCACCGGCCGCGGCACTCCGTTCTCGGCCCCGGCTCCCACCCTGAAGATCTCCACCAACACCCCGCTGGCCCAGAAGAAATCCGGCTGGATCGACTTCAACACCGGCGTGATCGCCGATGGCGAAAAGACCATCGACGAGGCTGCAAAGGATCTGCTGGATCTGGTCATCCGCGTTGCAAGCGGTGAGCAGACCAAGGCCGAGAAGCACGGCTTCCGCGAGATCTCCATCTTCAAGGACGGCGTCGTTCTGTAATCGTTTCGAGGCTGCTGTATGGCACTTTGGCTGTACGGCAGCCTCTTTGTGCATGAAAACGGAAGGGAAGTGTTTTTATGGCTATGACCACTCGCATGATGATCTATGCGTTTCTGCTTTACGGCGGCATTTTTGCCGCTATCGTGGCCGTTATTGCAAGGGTCATAAAATATCTCATTCGCTATGGCATTGATTATTATTTTGAAAAACTGGCACAGAACCAGAAACATAAGGAGGACTGAACTATGAATCAGATCACCACCCGTTATGTCACCGAAAACGGTGCCTGCTATGAGCAGTACGTTATCACCGATGCTGAGGCAAAGACCGAGCTGGTCATCACCCCGGAGCGCGGCGGCATGATCACCGGCTTCTCCCTGAACGGCGAGGAGTACATCTGGACCCGCCACCCCAATTTTTCCGAGTGCAACCGCCCCCGCTTCGGCGTGCCGGTGCTGTTCCCCAACTGCGGCCTGCCGGATAACGGCGTGCACATCTTTGACGGCAAGGCATACCCCATGGAGAACCACGGCTTTGCCGACCTGTGCGCATGGGATGTGGAAAGCGTCGGCCCGGACGGCGTGACCCTGATTTTGGAGTCCACCCCGCTGACCAAGTTCCTCTATCCCTTCGATTTCACCGTGCTGATGAACTATAACCTCGAGGGCAACACTGCCGCCATCAACATGACCGTGATCAACGAGGGCGACACCAACATGCCCTTCAGCTTCGGCTTCCACCCCTACTTCAAGGCTTCCAAGCTGGAGAATGTGGACTTCGATATCAAGTGCGCCACCTGTTCCGAGAGCGCCAAGGGCGAGCAGCCCGCTGCCCCGGAAAAGATCACCCTCACCCGCAAGGAAGGTGCTGACAACAGCGTGCGCCTGCTGACCGGCGTGCAGTTCCCCATGACCCTCACCGACAGCGGCAGCGGCCACAAGGTGACTGTGGATGCCGACGACAGCTTCGACCACGCCGTGCTGTGGCAGCAGGATGCCGAGAGCTTTGTGTGCATGGAGCCGTGGAACGGCTGGGCCAACAGCGTCAATGAGGAAGGCAAGCACGAAGTGCTGGAGCCGGACGAGGCCATGACCGCTGATTGGAGCATCACCATCGAGAAGGTCTAAGCTTCATATCGTATAACAAAAAGGACACACCATTGTGGTGTGTCCTTTTTGTTATGATTCAGTTCTTTGCCGGAATCACAAAGCTCTTATTTTCCGCCGGGTCCCAATAAAGCAGTTCCACCCTGCCGCCCTGTGCCAGCAGTTTTTCCTTCGGTTCCTGCTTTTGCCAGCAGCGTTCCAGCAGCTTTTCCATGTCGGCATCAGCAGACACCTTCTCCGGGCAGAGGGCGCTGCCCTGCCACCTGCCGTCGGCATACAGGCTCAGCGCACCGGCATTGCCCTCCAGAATGGCTGCAATGTCCTTCTTCATGCGGTCGTAGTCGTACTCCACGGCCTTGTACTGCCCATGCCACAGGCCGAAGAACACCGAGAACTCGCCGCCCAGTTCAATGAGCAAATTCTCATCATTGTGCGGGTTCTTGACCACAAAAGCCACATCCCCGTTTTCCATGTAGTCGAAGTCCGGCTCCTCATTCGTGTGCACGGTCACATGCTGGCTGCTCAGCGCCGCAAGCAGGTCCTCCTGCACGGCACTGGTATCCGGGATCTCATCATAATTGATATTTGCGTTCATGGGATGCTCCTTTTCTCTGTACTATTTGTGTTGTTATTTTTCACCAGACCGCACAGGTCTTCTTATTTTCCTTCATATTGCCGGATCATTTTTATACGCTGTGTAACAGAATCCATAAAACGGTTCACCCTACTTCACATTAGATCAATGCTTTTTGAATCTAACCATCGAACACACGACCTCGACACGATCCTGATTGTCCAAACTCAATTCAAGGTCATGGTCGATGATGGGCAGCTTGAACCGGACGGACTTCAGCCACTGTCCATTAGGCTGGCGTTCCGGGTAGATCTGCACCTCGTCGATCAAAATCTCCACCAGTCTGCGGCGTTCCGCCTCGGTTATGGTGGCATAAAGCTTGTCGAAGCAAATCAGAATCTTATAGATGTTGTCGCCTGTGATTTTGTCGGCTTCAATGGCCTGCTTCTTTGCCCGGGCATCCATCAGTCCATTTTTCACCTCTTCGATTTTATCGTACATCTTATAAAGGCGGTCGTCAAGGTCGGATTTTCGGGCGATAAAGTGCCGGTCGTCCGGGTCAAGGCTGTCGATCTCCTCCATAAGCCGGGATTTTGTGGAGTAGTGCTGCCGCAGCTGCTTCTCATAGGCGGCGATCTCCTGCTCAATGGCAGTGGTATCCACCTTCATGTGTAGACCTTGGTCTTTTCTGCTGCCATTTCCAGCATCTCCCGTTCGTACCGTCTTGTTCGGAATAGACTTTGCAAGCAAAGTCGTGTGCCAAAGGGCGCTGCTCTCGCCTGTCGGCTCGGTCAAGCGCTTCAAAATGCAACGCATTTTGAGGTTGCCACTGGCGACCCGCGCCCCTTTGGATTCTCCGTTCACATTGTCCTACGGACGATGTGATTTTATTGTTGTAGCGATTCGCTTCATCCCGGTTTCGTCCCGGTTTGCAGAATGCCCTTGCAATCCGAAAGGAGCCGTGCTATAATGCCGCTGTAATTGAATCAGAAATCTTCAGGGCAGGGTGCGATTCCCTACCGGTGGTACAGCCCACGAGCCGTAAGGCATGATTCGGTGAAACTCCGAAGCCGACAGTACAGTCTGGATGAAAGAAGATACCAAGCGCAGAGCCCGCACGGTTCTGCGCTTGTGGAGGCTGCTCTGGGATGCGTTTGCATTCTGGAGCTTTCTTTTTTGCACAAGGGTCCCTTGTGTCTTTTCGGCTTGCCCTGAACGGTTTTGTTCAGGGCTTTTTCTTTTGGAGGCGACACGATGAACGACAAAGAGTATATGCGTCTGGCTTTGCAGCTTGCAAAAAAAGGTTGCGGATGGACATCTCCCAACCCGATGGTGGGTGCCGTGGTCGTAAAAGAGGGCAGGATCATCGGACAGGGCTGGCACCAGAGATACGGTCAGGCTCATGCGGAGCGCAATGCGCTGGCATCCTGCACCGAAGATCCGCAGGGAGCGACCCTGTATGTGACATTGGAGCCGTGCTGCCATTACGGAAAGCAGCCGCCCTGCGTGGATGCGATTCTGGACGCGGGCATTCACCGGGTGGTCGTGGGTTCTGCTGACCCGAATCCGCTGGTGGCTGGAAAAGGAATTGCAATCCTGCGCGCACACGGCATAGATGTGACCGAAAATGTTCTGCAAGAGGAATGCGATGCGCTGAACAAGGTGTTCTTCCACTATATCACCACAAAACGCCCCTTCGTTTCCATGAAATACGCCATGACGATGGACGGAAAAATCGCCACATACACAGGCGCTTCCAAATGGATCACCGGGGAAATTGCCCGGAATCATGTTCAACGGCAGCGACACCGATTCCGCGGCATTATGGTGGGAGTCGGAACCATCCTAGCAGATGACCCGCTGCTGACCTGCCGGATAGAGGGTGGCCGTGATCCCGTCCGGATCATCTGTGATACACATTTGCGGACACCGCTGCAATCACAGGTGGTCATGACCGCCAAACAGGTTCCGACCATTCTTGCGACCTGCTGCGGCGACCCGGAGAAGCAGGCGGCATATCAACAGGCCGGGTGCCGGGTCCTTTGTCTGGAAGCGCATTGCGGTCATGTGAATCTTCTGCAACTGATGGAACAGCTGGGGCAGGAGCAGATCGACAGCATTCTGCTGGAAGGCGGCGGAACCTTGAACTGGTCTGCACTGGAAAGCGGCATCGTGCAGCAGGTACAGGCTTACATTGCCCCGAAGCTGTTCGGAGGAAGGGATGCCAAAGCACCCATTGAGGGTGCAGGTGTCCCGCTTCCGGATGCTGCATTCCGCCTGAAGAACAGCCGATTGGAACAGCTTGGCAAAGATTTCCTGATCGAAAGTGAGGTGGAGTACCCGTGTTTACCGGAATCGTGGAAGAAGTCGGAACAATAAAATCCATCAATCGGGGACAGCATTCTGCCGTACTGACTGTTCGTGCAAAAGCGGTTCTGGAAGGAACCAGGATCGGTGACAGCATCGCCGTCAACGGCATCTGTCTGACCGTCAGGCAGCTCTTCCCGGATAGCTTTGCTGCGGATGTCATGCACGAGACCTTGAACCGCTCTGCACTTGCACAGCTCACCGTTGGAAGTGCTGTCAATCTGGAACGTGCCATGCCGGCCAACGGACGTTTTGGCGGACACATCGTAGCAGGCCATGTGGATGGCGTCGGACGCATTGCTAATATCCGAAAAGACGATACGGCTATCTGGTACACCATTCATGTAGATTCTGCGATCCTTCGCTATGTCGTTGAAAAAGGCTCTATCACAATAGACGGTATCAGCCTGACCGTGGCTGCGGTGGAACCTACGGGCTTTTCCGTGTCCACGATACCGCACACCGTCCGTCAGACGAACCTGAACCAACGGCACAAAGGGGATTTTGTCAATTTGGAAACCGATGTTGTTGGAAAATATATCGAGAGGCTGCTTCCATCAGAAACACCGAAGCAAAACACGCTCACAAAAGAAATGTTGCTGCGCTGCGGCTTTTAAGGAGAGTTTACGATGAACTTCAATACCATTCCCGAAGCTTTGCAAGACCTGAAGCAAGGAAAAATCATTCTGGTAACGGATGACCCCGACCGTGAAAACGAGGGGGACTTCATCTGTGCTGCCGAATTTGCCACCACCGAAAACATCAACTTTATGGCGACCCACGGCAAAGGTCTGATCTGTATGCCAATGTCCGAGGCTTTCGTCCAGAAGCTGCAATTTCCGCAGATGGTGCAGTATAACACCGACAACCATGAAACGGCATTTACGGTGTCCATCGACCACGTTTCTACTTCTACGGGCATTTCTGCCGCAGAGCGTTCCATTACGGCGATGGCTTGTGTGGACGATCACGCAAAAGCAGAAGATTTCCGCAGACCGGGCCATATGTTCCCCCTTCTGGCAAAAAAGAACGGTGTGTTGGAGCGCAACGGTCACACGGAAGCAACCGTTGACCTGTGCCGTCTGGCAGGGCTGAAAGAATGCGGCCTGTGCTGCGAGATCATGCGGGAGGATGGCACGATGATGCGCACCGCTGAACTGGCAAAGCTGGCAGAGCGTTTCCAGATCAAATTCATCACCATCCGTGATTTACAGGAGTACCGCAAGTGTCACGATAAACTGGTCGATCAGGTGACGGCAGTGAACCTGCCCACCAAGTATGGCACCTTCAGAGCTTATGGTTTTGTGAGCCGCCTGAACGGAGAGCATCACATTGCACTGGTAAAAGGTGACATTGGCGATGGAAAGGATATTCTGTGCCGCGTCCACTCGGAATGCCTGACAGGAGATACATTTGGCTCTTTGCGTTGTGACTGCGGCCAACAGCTGGCCGCTGCCATGACGCAGATCGAAAAAGAAGACCGGGGTATCCTGCTCTATATGCGGCAGGAAGGCCGGGGCATCGGTCTGATCAACAAGCTGCGTGCCTATGAACTTCAGGAGCAGGGCATGGATACGCTGGAAGCCAATCTCGCTCTGGGGTTCCATGGAGATGAACGGGAGTATTATCTCGGCGCACAGATCCTCCGGGAACTTGGCGTAAAAAGCCTGCGCCTGCTTACCAATAACCCGGACAAAGTATATCAGCTCTCCGAGTTTGGGCTGGAGATCTCCGAGCGCGTACCCATTCAGATGACGGCGACCCCGTATGACCTGTTTTACCTGAAAACGAAGCAGGCACGGATGGGGCATCTTCTGGAATATTAACAACGAAAGAGGTATTTAAAAATGAAAACATTTGAAGGTAAGCTGGTTTCTCAGAACATCAAGGTCGGTATCGTAGCTGCCCGCTTCAACGAATTTATCACGTCCAAACTTCTGAGCGGAGCAATGGATGGTCTGCTCCGGCACGATATGCAGGACGCTGATATTCATGTTGCATGGGTTCCAGGTGCTTTTGAGATCCCACTGGTTGCCTCTAAAATGGCAAAAAGCGGAAAGTATGATGCTGTGATCTGCCTTGGTGCCGTGATTCGCGGTTCTACCAGCCATTACGACTATGTGTGCAATGAGGTTTCCAAAGGCATTGCCACGGTCTCGCTGGAAAGCGGGGTTCCCGTCCTCTTTGGTGTTCTGACCACCGAAAACATCGAACAGGCCATCGAGCGGGCAGGCACCAAAGCAGGTAATAAAGGCTATGACTGTGCAGTCAGTGCCATCGAGATGGTAAACCTGCTCCGGGAAATGGATACCGCCGCAGAGTAAAATACACGCAGGAGTTTGCCATGATCGTTATAAAGACCCGACAGCCTGACCCGGAATTGGAGCAGAAGATCCGGATGCTTCTGGAACGAGAGCACATCGAGGCAGAGCAAATATCCATTGATTCATGGGAGAAGTTGGTTCTTCCGGGGCTTACACTGGACGGAATGACCCACGAAGTGTCGTGCAACGGCAGAAAAGTCTCCCTTACACGACTGGAGTTCGATTTGCTGCTGATGCTTGCCTCCCACGAAGGACAAATCTTCTCAAAAGAAGAGCTTTTCCGTGCTGTGTGGGGACAAAACTGTGACGACACCTTAAAGGTCGTGGCAAATACCGTTTCCAATCTGCGAAAGAAGCTGGCCGGCTGCGGTAGCTTTATCCGCACTACCCACGGCGGCTATGCTTTTGTAAGCCAAAAGGAGAACGACCCGGCATGACCAGGATCTTATTTATTTGTCTCGGAAATATCTGCCGAAGCCCGATGGCGGAGTATGTGATGAAAGACCTTACGTCCAAGGCAGGACTATCCGAGCAATTTGAAATCGCATCAGCCGCCACCAGTGCATGGGAAATCGGAAATCCGGTCTATCCTCCTGCACGGCAGAAGCTGGCAGAACATGGCATCGACTGCAACGGCAAGACCGCCCGGCAGATGACCCGGCTGGATTATGCACGGTATGATCATCTGATTGGCATGGACGAAAGTAATCTGTGCGACATCCTGCGGCTTGTCGGCGGAGACCCACAGCATAAAGTCTCGCTACTGATGGCGCATACGGATCATCCCCGTGAAGTGGCAGACCCATGGTTCACGGGAGATTTTGAAGCCACATGGCAGGATATACTGGAAGGATGCACGGCATTGCTTGAGGAACTGCGATCATAACAGATTATCATAAAAACGGACGGATGTCTGCCAGTTGACAGACATCCGTCTATTTTTTATTTCAAATCATCTTAAAATACTTCAGCGCCTCCCGGATGGCTTTTTCCTTCTCCGGCGGGCACTTGAGCTGCTTGGGGTTCTCAGCCTTAGGCTTGTTGTAGTTCTGCCGCTCCTTGATGCCGCACTTGCGCTTGACCTGTGCAATATAGAGGTCGCTCACGTTCAGACCGGTGTGCTCCTTGACGTACTCCCGGATCTCTTCATAAGTAGCCTTACTCTCCGCAGCAGTCAAATCCAGCTCGTCCGTCTTAATCTCAACCTCGATATGTTGCTTTGCATTTAGTTTGGACAAAGCGCATACCGTCTCAACTTGCTGTTTATTAGTTCTGACAAATAATGCTCCGCTTTCACCATCGTAGGTAACAGGGAAGGTGAAATGTATCGTCTTTATCAGATGCTTGTCATCCCGCTTTTCCGGATACAGCTCTATAAACGAAACCATAGCCTGCAACAATGCCTTTTTATCCTCCGGCGACATGACATCGTAATACTTGCTGAAGCCTTCCAGCATTTCAAAGATGGATTTCTTCGTCATGGCAGATTTTTCAACCATAGCGATTTCCTGATCTACTTCATCAAGTCTTGTCTGTGCATCCTCGATCTTTTCATACAGGTCATCCAGAATACGATTCAGACTGTCTACTTTATTTTGATAGTGCCTATCCGCAATGTCAAGCTCCGTCAGTCTCTTTTCAGTCTGGAGCAGATTGCCGCTATATTTGGTGATCTCATTTCGGATTGCTGTCTGCTTCTTCCGCAGAGAATTTACATCTGTCTGGATATCAATCTTTTGAGAAATAAGCTCTACAAACTCCGGGATTGTCACCATGGAGGATATAACCTCTTTCACCTCGGTTTCCAGTTTGGTGCCGCTGTAATACTTGTTGGCAAGAGAACAGCTGATCCCGTTTCTATCTCTTCCGGATATGCACCGATAGGAAATATATCTCGGATAATAACCTTCTTTTCCGTTTTTCTTTTTCCTTGGCGGCGCAGTATAACCAAAGATGTTTTTTCCGCAGTCTGGACATCTGATCAGGCCGGTCAGTGGATAAACGGTCGTACTGTCACTTCGGGTTTTTCGATGGGCAACATTCTTTTTCAGCCGCTCTGCTGCTTTTGCAAAAGTCTCCTTGCTGACAATCGGTTCATGCACGCCATCCACAAGAATAATCTTGCTTTCATCGTCTTGCTTCACAACCTTCGTTTCGTTGTTCTTTCCCTCAACTTTTACTGTATGTCGGCGACCGTAGGAGATCATACCTGCATAAATCGGATTGCTGAGAATGACACGGACGGTTCTGTCTGTAAAGCCAGAGATTTTTACATTTCCCCGCTGCTCACGCTGGATGTTTTCGTCATTAAGTTTCTTTGCAATGTAGCTGATGCTCTGTCCTTCCTCTGTGTAGAGCCGGAAAATCTCCTTGACCGTTTCCGCCTCTTTCGGATATATCATTAGTTTTTTATCCTTCAAAGAATATCCGAACGGGGCCTGCGCTCCGTTCCAGAGACCGCTTCTGGCTTTTTGCTGTCTTCCGGCAAGCGTCTGTTCATGAATGTTCTCAAGCTCGACTTCCGCAACAGCTCCCATAATATTTGCAATCATCTTACCGGTAACGGTTGAAGTGTCAATTCCGTCCTTGATCCCCAAAAGACCGATTCCATAGCTTGAAAGTTCCTGAAGATACTTTGCGGTATCACTGGTATTTCTGGCAAAACGGGAAAGCTTAAAAACAAGAACATAACGAATGTTGTCCTTCTTGCTCCGAATATCCTCCATCATCTGCGTAAAGGCAGGACGATGCTCGGCATTCTTGCCGGATTTTCCTTCATCCGTATATTTCCCGACGATATTGATCTTGCGTGCTTCCGCAAAAGCTCTAATTTCCGCTTCCTGTGCCTCAAGAGAAAAACAGTCCACCTGTATCAAAGTTGAAACACGTGTATATATGTATGCGTTTTCCATGGACAGTACCTCCTTCACTCCATTTTGTCAGCAGTAAACATCTACTTCAAATAGTATAAATGATGACAGAAAGCTTTTCAATAGCCGCAGCAAAAAAAGAAGAGGGCTGGATGCCTCTTCTTGCATCCAGCCCTCTTGGTCTTCTTCTGTTTCCATAGATTTATACTTCATCAGCAGTTCGGCGATCATCGTAGAACAACGAATGAAGTTTTCATCCCGCATCAATTCATTGTTCATAAGCTATCCTCAACGTTCGTTTTGCAATCCTGTCGTTTTTCTCCTATAAGCAGCTACAATTTCCGGTGGCATGTTGTCTATCAGAGCATGAAGCTCACAAAGCTCCTGCTCTGTTTTTCCGTATTTCAGTCGGTCCGCAATTCTTTCCTTGCTGGCATCTTTTGCTGTTTTTAATTCCGCTTCCAGTGCGCTGTTCTCATCAGAAAGCGCTTTATACGCCTTATCATATTTTCTGAGCTTCGTCCGCAGAGCTTCCGTGCCGGGAACGTACTTGCCCAGCAGCGCTTCCAGTTCATCCAGCTTGGCTTTTTTGTTGAACGTATTCGTGTCGTTCAGAATCGCCATGATTTGTTCCTTCATCCGGTTCAGGTGGACGGCCTCCTTGAACAGCCGCGGCGGGATGTGGTCGCGTCCTGTTTCGCTGGCGCTCTCGCCGCGCTCCAAATCTGGGTATTTTTTGACCATATGCTCCCAAAACCTGTCCTGCCACTGTGTCAGCTTCTTCTTGTTTCCAACAATTTCTTTGGCACAGAGCCGCCCATCCTCTGTCAGCGGAACAAAAGAAAGGTGCATATGGGGCGTTTTCTCGTCCATATGCACCACGGCGGATATAATGGTTTTGGGATCCTGGTGTTCCCGGATAAAATCCAGCGCCTCCTGAAAATAGGCCTTGATTTCGCCCTTTTTCTTGCCCTTAAAGAACTCCGGGCTGGCAGTCACCAGCGCCTCCACCACGCGCACGCTGTCCGACCGCGTGCGGCAGCCTGCCTCCGCGATCTGCTTTTCCGCCTCGGCGCGGTATTTGCGCTGCGGCGTCACCAGATGGAAATTGAGGTGGCTGCGCGCCGTGTCCACGTCGGGGTTGCTGGCGTACTTCTCCTTGGTACGCTCGTTGTGGGACTCGATGTGGCCGATTTCCGGCCCCTTGTACTTGGCAAAGCGGAGAATGGCGTACTGTGCTTTCATCGGCGCTCCCCTCGCTTCACCCACACGATGTCGCAGTCCAGCACGTCGGCCAGCTCCACGACCTCCTTGTAGCGGATGCTCTCCCGCTGCAATTTGGCGGACAAATTGGAAACGCTGTCCGACCAGCCATATTCATCATACAGCAGGTCAACAACCTCCTGCATGGTAAAACCGGCGCGGACGATCTGCGCCTTGATCTCATTGCGTACACTCATATTCAGATCCCCTCCATAATTCAGATAATGAAAAAGCGAAGTCAGCACGCCATTCGGCGCATCCGCTTCGCTGTATCGTGAACAGTTCCGTTGCCGTCAAATCCGCTCAGAATCGCCGTTATGAAGTCCTGTTCACAAGTGACACCTATCGACTTTTCTGTTCCGTGTGACTTTACTCTAACCCGTATGATTTCTCATATTTCCGCGCACCCATGTTGCTGTTCTGAGAAGCGCGATTCCGTGAAACCATTTCTGCCATCAGGCAAATAATTTACGGATTTCACTCAACTTGATTTCGTGCCCAAAAATATAGGCTCTGCTGGTCAGCGCTTTTCCTATATAGCGGTATTTGGGGCGAAACGCTGCGTACATACGTACACGGCGCAGTCGTAGAAGAATCATCGCCAGTCCTCCGGTACGTACGTATGCTCTGAAACATCAGAAAACCCGTTTATATTAGGTCTGGCAATCGCTTCAATACCGAAGAAGCCCCATACACGCCGACCGGCAGCATTGGTGATCTTGTTGCAGTATTCCAGATTGTACTTGCTCTGGTTCGCAATCACACTCTCGCTGAAACTGCGGCGCTTTAACGGTGTCAGATTGTTTTCCTCACACCACATCCGGTAAATTTCATACAAGGCTTTGGAGCTGATGGTGCAGTCTGCTTTCAGCCGGATATAGCCCTCGGATTCCAGAAAATCAAAGACGTTGTTGTTATCCCTCTTGACTGCCTCCCGGTTATCCCGTGTGCGCTGGCTCTCCGTGAACTTGAAGTTGTTGGCAACAAGCCGCTGTAAGCCCTCAAACGCCCACAGAAAGATACCCTCAACCTCTGCTTTCAGTTTTTCGGCAAGGTCAGGATCATCTACCCGTCCCGCAGGCTTTTCCTTGGTGGTCAGTACAAGTTGGCGACGGTAGAATCCGTCGCTTCGGTCATATAGCGCTTGCAGATCGCCGTTGGAGAACGCCAGCAGGCGGGCAAACATCCACCCCTGGTAGCTCTGCTTACCCTTGCGCTCCAAATCCATTTTGCCTTGGGCGGTCACGATGGACTTGACGTAGTTGGTCTGCCGCAGCGCTTCCATTCGCATATCATCATCCACGCACAGCAGAATGTGTTCCAGGTCGGCGCGAGCAAAGCGGTTTTCAGAAATTTTGCCGATGCTGCCGTCCTTCATGTTACTGCCGAGAAGCGCACCCAGCACGGCACCGATCTGCGATTTCCCTTCGCCGCCGTTTCCTTTAATCACCATCATGCGCTGCCCCTTGTTGCTGGGAATCAGGCAATAACCGATGAACTCCTGCAAGGTGGGAATGTCCTCCGCGTAAAGAAGCCCATCCAGAAAGGAAAGCCACCGAACAGGAACCGGTGCATCAGGGCGGTATGCCACCGGCAGTCTGCTCCGCACGATGTTCGGTCTGCCCTCGGTAAAGCTGCCGTCCAGCTTCAAAGTACCGTTTGACAGATGGATTCTATCTGCCTCCGGTGCAAAGTCCTCCACATGAGCCGCCAGTTTCATCACTTCCAGAATGTTAGTGATTTTCCGTGGGATGTTGTTCACGGCGCAGCATTTCAGTTCTTCGTAGATTTCGCCGCGAAGCGGCAGATCATCGGTCACTCTGCCGACCGGTGTGAAAAACGCGCCATCGGCAAAGATGATTTTCCGACTGTTCAGAAATTCATCGCAGAACAGCGCCTCATTGATATTGGTGCCATCAAACCAGATGGGCGCGTCTAAATTAGCCGATTTCCGTTTCGTCACGGACATCCACCTCCTTTTCCGTCCGTTTCAGGCGTTCTTCCAGCCGGTCAATCATGCCGTCCTTTTGCAGCATATCCACAGTTTTCACACGAGCCTCCAACTCCTCAAAGGTTAAAATATCTGTCAGATCCTCGATATAATCGAGCATCTGGCAGGCTTCCACAAAGCGGTCATCAATGGTATCCTCCGGCGTTTTGGGTGCGCACTGCACCTTCCAGCGCTCCAAAAGATGCAGATAATCGCGCAATACCCGCTGACAATGCAGTTCCTCTCTCTGGAACGCCTTTGCCAGCGGATATTTCGGTTTCCGCAGCGTTGCCGCAGCCGGGGGCTTGTCCGGATCAATCTCAAAGTCATACGCCAGCTTTTTCGCTGCGTCATAGCTACTCAGGTTGAACAGCCTTGCCACAAGGTCGATCACGTCACCAGTTGCCCCGCAACCGAAGCAGTAAAAGTAATCCTCATTCAACTTCATGCTGGGTGTACGGTCGTTGTGGAAGGGACAGCAGACCATGTTGCCACGGTTTACTTCCAATCCGTAGTATTTGGCAGCCTCTTTTACGGAAACTCCCATCTTGATTTGTGTAAATAAATCCATACCTGTTTCCTCCTGTAAAATAATTGAACTTCGCCGTTCTACCCGATGCCATTCCTGCCCGAGTCCTTACCCCGGCGTTGCCTCTTCCTTGGTACGCTGAATGCGATACTTCTCTGGAAAGCATATCCTCATCGGACGGTCATGAAATTTTCAAGGTTCTGCGTGGTTTACGTCTAAATTTTAGTAAGAAAACAGGCTCTTTCCCGTATATCCAAGAGGTAGGAAAAGTGGGGTAGAAGTTGAAATTTTCCACGCTTTGAGACACAAAATGAAAAAGCATGATATAATACAGGAAAATGGAAACGGAGGCTGCTGTATGCAAGTCAAGCTGACAATCGGAGAGCGGTTGAAAGATTTACGAGTAGAACGAAAGCTGACCTTGGAGCAGCTTGCTGCCGAGGTTGGTATCTCGAAATCCGCACTTGGCAAATATGAATTAGATAACGGCAAGGACATCAGCCCGTATAGCATTTTGGTGCTGGCTGACTATTACGGTGTTTCCTGCGACTATCTGATGGGGCGGACGGAAACAAAAAATCACCCAAACACAGCTCTGCATGAGCTGCATTTGAGTGATGCTTCGATTGATGTATTAAGAACAGGCAAGTTCAACCACCGGCTGCTGTCGGAGCTGATCTGCAACAAGGATTTCCAGCGGCTTATGCTGGATGCTGAGATTTACGTTGACCGGATCGCAGATATGCGGATCAAGGATATGAATACGGTTCTGGAAGCTACCCGCCAGATGGTTCTGATGGAGCATGGCGAGGAAGCTAACGATCTGTACCTCCATACTCTGAAAGCGGCGCAGATACAAGAGGAAGAATATTTCGGGCATCTCGTTGCGGACGATCTAAGCAATATCCTGCGGGACATCCGTGAGGAACACAGGACAGATGCTCTGACCGCAGACGATGACCTGTCTGCCGCCGCTGTGCAGAAGCAGTTGATGGAGGCCGTACATTTTGAGGGAAGCTCCGAGGAAAAGAAAATCCGCGCGTACCTTGCAACACTGGGTATTGATTACGACACGCTCACGAAAGAAGAGTTTGTTTCGCTGATTGGAATCCTCAAGAAGTCCAAGCACCTAAAAACTCCCATCAGCCAACGCGGGAAAACGACCATGACCCACGGCAAAGGGAAACGAAAGAAGCGCTGAAACAGGAGCATCGCTGCGGCGGGACGAGGGCTGTATATACCTCTGCTTCCTTCTCCGGCCAGTCGGATTTTTCTTTTCAAAAATCCTGCATTTGTGTCACCTTGGTGTCACAAAATCCGCCTGTCCTACTGCCGCAGAAAAGTGTCTGCCTACCGCTATCTGCCCTCATAGCAGATGGCGAAGCCAGCCCCTTTCCCGCGTCAGCCGGAAGCAAAGGTATAACACACTAGACTTTCCTGCGGAAAATCGTGTGCCAACAGGGATGCTCGCACCCCTATTGGAAACCCAGCGTCAAAGGGATGTTCCCTTTGAAATCCCTCATTTTCTTCGCAGGCGCATATGCAAACTGCAAAAGCAACAGCTTGAAAATAAAAAAACGCTGCAATCTTCGCCATATAATTGGACGAAAATTGCAGCGTTTTTATCACACTCAATGTAAATAAAAAGTGGGCAGCCGTTTCAACAGCATTGATATAAGATATCCAATCAGCACAAACATCACCATTACGGAGAGATAGTTGATCAGGAAGAGGATTACAGGCTCGGAATAATCGTAGAATACGAAGTGGCTTCTGAGCAGCAGATACAAACTAACGCCTCTGCGTCGGAAAGCGAACGCGCCATACACTGCCCAGAGCCAGCCGATCAGTCGCAGGCTCCATATTCGCATGGATGAAGGCTGCAAGTGTTTGCGCGCCATCGCCAGCATCATGCTCCAGTGAAACCCCAGATGCAGGCTCATACAGACGAAGCCCCAGTAGGCACAGAGAATATGCACCTGCTGTGCAAGCTCATAGCCGCCATGCCTGGGGAGAAACGCAAACACATGGCGAGACAGCACGATACCGCTGACCATAGAACCGACCATACACAGAAAAATCAGCCCGATGAGTGTCGTCTGCACGATGCGCAGGGGCGTGTAGCGCCCCCGCGGCACAGCTTGAATCCATCGGCGGTTCAAAACATGGTGCGCCACGGACAAGGCGAACATTCCCATGCCGACCCACTCGTGGGCTGCTTCGCCCACAAGGCCGTAGGCCATCAGAAGCAGCAGTGCCAGCGTCATGGCCGCGTCGATGCTGATTTTCACTTTCATGACTGGTTTCATACTGTCATCCTTTGCTGTGGGAGATCACCCAGTTCAGGTTATCCGGATCGTCAAAGACCACATTAGCGCCGCCGTGGTAGTTGTAGATACCCTTGGCGTTGAAGAAGGCGTTGTCGGGTGTTTCAATACGAAGAACCTGGTCGATGTCGGCATCGCTCCAACCGACATTTTCATAGGCATCGTGGAGATTTTCGTAGGCCGAGCGGGCCTTGGCGCTGCCGTAATACTCGTCACCCTCGGCCATGTAGATATAGACCGCCACGCCGTTCTCCGCAATGGGCGCATAGTAGCCATCCCACTGAGAAGCGCCGTGAAGATAGGCGGCATACAAGTCGGGCCGCATGGCCACCGCACGGGACATGGTCTCGCCGCCTGCGGAATACCCGGCGGCATAGACCCGGCTGGTATCCACAGCAAAACTATTGATAAAGTATTCCGTTAGTTCAATGGCCTGCCGGGCGGATTTTTCGCCCCAGTCAGTGAGCTGTGCAGAAACCACGACCATCTCGGTGTCCAGTCTTGTCCATGCGGTGAAGCCGCTCCAGTTCAGATTGCTGCCGGAAGAATCTTCACCGAACCACATCATGTTATAGCCTGGCATAACGACCATCATCGGAAACTTGCGGCTGCCATCGTAACTGTCTGGCAGATAATAGCTGTAATGGATGTCACCGTCCGCGCCGGAGAAGATTTGCTCTGCAAACAGGCCAGTCTGAACCGGCGTCGACGTTTCGGCGGGCGGCGTGTTCTCAGCAGGCTCGTCCGGTGATGTGGTCGGCGTGTCTATGTCCGGTGCCGTAACGGCAGGCGGCTCCGGCTGGGACGGTTCTGCTTCTCTGGTTCCGCACCCCGCGAGAACCAGCAGCGACACCGCTAGCCAGAACGTAAGGAACCGTCTCATTTCTGCTCGTCCACCGGCGGAACCATTTTCGCATACTTTTTGAGCATTTCCGGGGTGCTGGTGTAGTAGCGCACATTCTTGTTAAGGTCGGTGATCTGCGCCATTTCGGCATCGGTCAAGGCAAAATCAAAGAGGTCAAAGTTAGACTTGATATGGTCGGGATTCTTGGAGCCGGGGATAACAATGTTGCCGCTCTGAATATGCCAGCGGAGAATGATCTGGGGCGCGGATTTGCCGTACTTCTTGCCAAGCTGAGCGAACAGCGGCTCCTCCAGCAGCGCCTTGTCGCCGTGACCCAGCGGATACCATGCCTGCGGCACGATGCCGTTCTCCTTCAGGAAGACTTTCAGTTCAGGCTCCTGATGATAGGGGTGCAGCTCGGTCTGCAAGACGGTAGGCTTTACTTCACAGAGGGAGAGGATCTCCTCGATCTGCTCCTTCTTGAAGTTGGACAGGCCAATGGCTCGCACCTTGCCCTCCTTGTACGCCTTCTCCATCTGACGGTAGCCCGCCACATAATTGCCCGCGGGCTGGTGGATCAGCAGCAGGTCGATGTAGGGAGTGTCCAGACGGGCAAGGGTCTTGTCCACCGCATCGGGCTGCTCATAGAAGCTGGGCCACAGCTTGGTTTCGAGAAAAATTTTCTCCCGCTGCAAGCCGGACTTCTTCATGGCGCGGCCAACGGCCTTTTCGTTCACATAGGCGTTGGCTGTGTCAATCAGGCGATAGCCATTCCGCAAGGCACTGACGCAGGAGGCCTCTGCCTCGTCCGGGGTCAGAAGAAACGTACCGATACCGGCCATGGGCATTTTCACGCCGTTATTGAGAGTTGCGTATTCCATAAAAGATTCCTCCTTAAATGTTCTTTCCAAGTTTCGTGGCTTCGTTTTTATTGGTCGCCATGCCGCTGTAGGTCATACCGTAGAGACCGGCGAAGCGCTTCATGGTGTACTCGCCCGCATCCAGCATCCACTGTTCCGGGGCAGCGCCCTGAAACACAAAATACAGTTTGCGTCCAGACAGTTCGCCGCTCTCCACCTTGCCGTAGAAACGATCCAGCACATTGCGGACACTGCCGCAGATGTTGTGCCAGTACAGGGGTGAGCCGATGACGACGATGTCCGCCTGCTTCATGGCACCAATGACAGCATCCAGCCCGTCGCCGGGGAGGTTCTGGCCGTATGCACCAATGGTGTAGTCCGTAAGGTTCAAAGTCTCATATTCGTGATCTTTCAGCAGCTCTGCCGCCAGTGCGGCGGTGTTGCCATTTTTGTTGGGACTGCCGTTGATAAATAAAATACTCATAGCAATACTCCTTATTTCAGTTTTTGATATTCTTCTTCACTCACCGGTTCACACCACTGACTGCGGCAGTTTTCTCCAGGTACTTCCACAGCCAGATGGGAAAACCAGCTGTCCGGCGCAGCGCCGTGCCAGTGCTTTACACCGGGCATAATGTTGATCACATCGCCGGGGTGCAGCTCCTGCGGCTCCTTGCCCCATTCCTGATAGTAACCGCGCCCGGCCACGCAGATAAGGATCTGTCCGCCGCCTTTGTCCGCCTCGTGGATGTGCCAGTTGTTACGGCAGCCGGGTTCAAAGGTTACATTGAAGATTTTGACCTGCGCCGTGGAAACCGGCGCAAGATAGCTCTGCCCGCTGAAATATTGTGCGAAACCGTCATTGGGCGCTCCGATGGGAAATATCATACTGTTTTGATGACGCTGCTTTTCGTCGGCGCTTTCCTCGTCTGCCCAGATGTCCTTTGCCATGCGGAATGCTGCCCATGCCTTCGGCCAACCCGCATAAAATGCGGCGTGTGTCAGGATCTCCGCAATTTCGCTGCGGGTGATCCCATTTTCCTTTGCCATTGCCAGATGATGACCGAAGGAAGTATCCGTCAGCCCCTGCGCCATCAGCGCTGTCACGGTGATGAGGGAACGGTCGCGTGCGGAAAGCTCGCTTTCCCGGCTCCAAACCTCACCGAAAAGAACATCATCATTGAGCTGTGCGAACTTCGGTGCAAATTCACCTAAAATATCCCTGCCCGCTGTTATTTTCTTCATGTCGGTCACTCCATTTCACTGAAAACTGTTTCCAGCCATGCGGCATAATCTTTGACCCAACCACCATCGGAGCCGAAACCGTGAGGCCAGCCGTTCAGCACGATGCGCCCGGTGGAAATGCCCATTCCGGAGATCACATCATATTGCTGCTGGAACTGACGATAGAAGGGGTCCTCGGTGCCGTAGACATAGAAGGTCGGCGGCAAATTGCCCTCAGCCAACCAGCTTGCATCCATATTTCCCACGCTGAGGCGGCCATAGAAGGAATAGATCATGCCTGCGGCGGAGGCATAGGCGAGAACGGCGTCCAGCTCGTCCGGCACATAGGTGCTGTCCAGCGCCGTGCCGGTCACATATTCGTCATAGTGCATCAGAAATTCACCGGCCTGAATGCCGCCCGCCGAAAAGCCCATGACGGCAATATCATCTGGGTCAATACCATAGATCTCCGCATTTTTGCGGACAAAACGGACGGCTCTCGCCACATCCAGCGCACCTTCCTCCTGCGTATAAGGAGACAGGCGGTAATCTACGATGAAGGTCTGAAAGCCCAGCTCTCGCAGTGCTGCGGCGGTGGGCAGCGAATCGGTGTAGTTGCCCCGGAACTGATAAGCGCCGCCCGCCATCAGCACAACCGCGCCTTTTGGCTTCACGCCCTCCCGGACGGGGATAGCGGTGACATAGGGGCGGAAGTTCCAGTCATCGAAATATCCGGTCATGTCCTGCGTAAACTTCGTCCTGGCGGGGACATTGCCCTCCTCCCAGAGATAGAGCACTTGAATGTTTGCAGGGTCTGCTGCCGCGATCAGAACAGTCTTATTACCTGCCGGTTCCGGCATCTTTTGCAGCATGGCTGTGCGGGAATAATCGGAAATCTTGCCGCTGCCGTAGTTGTATGCATCAGGAAAATCGCCCGGCGTGGCTACGGTGTCCGTCGAAGATCCGTCGCGCAGATCATCGATGGGGGTGGTGGAAGCAGAACTGCTTTTGTTTGGTTTCGTTGTCATAGCATCTTCAATCGCCGCAACGCCGTTTTCCAGCTCACCGCCGGGAGTCCCGGCGGACTCCAGGCCACAGGCGGTCAGCGACACGACCATGAGAATTGCAAGCATTGCGGCGAAAACTTTGTTTCTATGCATTACAGACCCAGTCCATTGACCCAGGACTGCACATCATCACTGGAAACGCCGGAGGAGAACCGCTGGCCTTCCTGCCACTCGCCGGTACCGGCCATGTCGGCCAGCAAACTGCCGCTCTGACCCATGCCGGAGGAGGAAGAAGTGGCAAAGGGGATGACGGTCTTGCCGGTGAAATCATTGTTTTTTACAAAGGTGTCCACGGGCCACGCTGCGATACCCCACCAGATGGGATAACCGATGAACACGGTGTCATAGGAATCCCAATCGGGAACTTCAGTGGTGGTCAGGGGCACATCCCGCAGGGACTCGTCGTCATGCTCCCGGCTGACGCGGCTGTCGGAGTTCGTCCAGTTCAGGTCCTCGCTGGTGTAGACTTCGGTGGGAACGATCTCAAAGAGGTCGGCACCGGCTGCCTCTGCAATATCCTTGGCCACCCGCTCGGTGTTACCGGAAGCGGAGTAGTAGACCACCAGCGTCTTGCCTGTCTTGGGCTGGGTCTCCGGCTCGGATTCTGCGGGAGCGGTCGAGGAGCTTTCGGACGGTTCCGTGGCGGGCTGTTCGGTCGGCGCAGAGGTTTCGGGCTGCGTGGTGGAAGAAATAGGCTGGTTTGTAGAGCTGCATGCGGCAAGGCTAAGTGCAAGCACAGCGCTCAGCAAAATTACGGTCAGTTTTTTCATGTCAAAATCATCCTTTCAAATTATTTGCATTCGCAAAGAATGCCATATATTTCATCATGGCTCAGCTTTTTGCAGCAGCCAGCGGTGACGTTGGTAGAATCAGCGATGGCACGGAAGTTGGTGTCGGCAGGAATGCCCAGCTCTGCAAAGGTGGTGGGCAGGCCAATTTCCTTGATGAACGCAGCCAGTGCGTCGATACCGGCAAGAGCGGTTTCCTCGTCGCTGCTCTTGGGTGCGACACCCCAGACATTCTGCGCAAACCGTGCAAACCGCGCCGCGCCGGACTTGTAGATATGGCGGTACAGAACGGGGTGGATCACCGCCAGACCCGCGCCGTGATTGCAGTTGGTGTAAGCGCCCAGTTGGTGCTCCAGCATATGGCACTGGAAGTCGGTGACCTTGCCGATTTTCAGCACGCCGTTTTCTGCCATGGCGGAGGCCCACGCCAGTTCACTGCGGGCATCGTAATTCTCTGGGTCGGTCAGCAGGACACGGATGTTGCGGATCACGCTCCGCATAACGGCCTCGCTGATGTCATCGGAAAGATTGTTTTCATCCGGCTTGCCGAAGTAGGTCTCCATCGCGTGGCTCAGCGTGTCGAACGCACCGGAAATAACCTGCTTCATGGGAACGGATAGCGTGTAGCTGGGGTCAAGGAACGCGAACTCCGCCTGCGCGCCCCAAAGAGCGCCCTTGATTTTCTTTCCCTCGTGGGTGATGACGGCCCCGTTGTTCATCTCGCTGCCGGTACCGAACACCGTGACAATCGTGCCGAGGGGAATAAACTTGGTCGGCAGCGTGTGCTTCGTGTACTGCATCTCCCAGATGTCCTCGTCCAGCTTCGCCTGTGCGGAGATGACCTTGCAGCAGTCGGAAACGCTGCCGCCGCCCACGGCGAGGATGAGGTCAACATGATTTTCCCGCGCCAGCTTCGCGCCCTCCTGCACCTTGGCATAAGTGGGGTTCGACATGATACCGGAGAACTCCACGATGCGCTTGCCTGCGGCGTTCAGAATGCCCACGATCTCATCATACACGCCATTGCGCTTGATGGAGCCGCCGCCGTAGGCCAGCATGACGGTTTCCCCGTAGTTCACCAGCAGACTGCCGAGGTACTCTTTCACGCCGCCCTTGCCGAAATACACCTTGGTCTTGTTTTCAAAAATAAAGTTGTTCATAAAAACGCATCCTTTCTGAATGTTATTTCTTCATTTGCTGTTCCCAAAAGGCAACGGCATCATTGATCCAGCCTTCGGCGCTGGTTCCAGTCCCAAGTCCAAAGCCGTGCCCCAGACCGGAATACACATGAAACTCCGTATCGATCCCGGCCTGCTGCATGGCTTCGAGTCGCGCCTGCATGACCCGCCAGTTGGCGATGCCGTCCCTGTCACCGACACAGGCATAGGTGGGCGGATCACTTTCGGAATACTCGCTCAGTCCCGTGTACTGCATGATGACCGCACCGGGACGGGGCAGATCACCGCCGCCAAAAGCTTCTGCACCGTAAGACCCCAGCCACGCCGCCATCCGTGCACCTGCCGAACCGCCCCATAGGGAGTAGCAGCCGGTGTCCACTTCCAGTTCGTCCGCATGGTCAAAGATGAAGCGGATGCTTCTTGCCAAGTCCTCGCAGGCGGTCTGTGCGCCGGGGCGATAAATGAGAGCGAAGGCGTTGTAACCCTTTTGGGAAAGCTCCAGCGCATGAGGGAGGCTGTCCTGCATGGCCCCCACATAGGCAAAGGCACCGCCTGCATTGCAGATGGCGAACTTCTCGCCGGGGATTCCCTTGAAGAAAAACAATCCTGTATCTTCTTTGGCAGGGTCAGCCGCCTTTTCCTCGTCGGTGTAGATGTCATAGAAGATGGTTTGGCCGCCCGCTGCCCGCTCTCGCAGGGTGTTCACGATCTCCACCGTTTCGTCTGGATCAATATGGCTGTAGTAGGTCAGTTGAAGTTCTTCCAGAGTGTCGCCGCTGTAATAATACTCGTCCGTTGGAAACAGCAGCCGCCCGAAGCCGTCAAAGGACGGAGCATTGATGACATCTTCGATTTTTGTATTGCGGGTAAAGGGTTCGGTTTTATTTTGCACGGCGGTTTTATTTCGCACGGATTCGTTCACTTCCTCGTCTACCGCGCCGGAGCTGCATCCGGTCAAGAATAGCATGACGCATAGAACTATTGCCATGTATGAGACTGGTTTCATGGGTTCGACCACCTTTTGTTTTCTGCCATTATTATAAGAAAAGCGAGACTTCCGCGGAAGTCTCGCTTTGTTCATCAGTATATACCTTTGGGTTATAATCAGCCGTACAGTTCTTTTCTGACGGCCTTCGCCGCATCCAGAAACCGCCGTACCGTAGGCGTCGGCTCCGGGGAATGGAGGATGCCGTAGGGAATGCTGTAATTCCATTCCACTGGGATTACCTTCAGAAGCGGATGGACAGTTGCCCAGCCTGGAATCGCCAGCAGCACATCGTTGGTGTTCTCGCAGCGGTTGAACACATCCATGTTGTAAAAGTCGAAATCTACGATATGGATCTGCGGATGGTGTTGCCAGAGGTCATCTCGGAGTTGATCCACATAATGGCTCCATCCCCGGTGCATCAGCATGAGATTTTCGCCATAAAGATCTGTGATCTGTAATTTATCCTTTGCTGCCAGTCGATGGTGAATGGAAACAGCACAGCAGAAGCGCCCCCGCGTCAGCTCCAACCCAGCACAGCCCCGCAGGTGCAGCATGGTCTCATCAAAAATACCGCCTACTACATCAATGTTCTTTCCGAGATTTGCAAGGATCTCTCTCGCATTTTCCGGGGTGTTCTCAAAGGGGACGATCTGAAATTTGATGTCCGGGTGCAGCGTTTGAACTCTGGACCAGAGCTCCATCAGGAGCTGTGCCGGAGTCATGGGCGAGGAACCGATACGGATGATGTTCTCATCCCCCTGCATGGCGTTTTTTGCCCGAGTCACGGAGTCCCGGCAATACTGGATGATATATTTTGCATCCTGGTACATAGAGCGCCCAGCTTTTGTGAGTTGCAGCCCCCGGTGGCTACGGTCGAAGAGCTTCACGCCGAGGGATTCTTCTAAAAGATTGATTTGCTTGATGACAGCCGTGGGCGTGATGTAGCTTTCTTCGGCGGCTTTGTTGAAGCTGCCTGCATCCGCCACACGGAGAAAAGTCTCAAGTTGTGGGTTATACATGAAGCACCTCCTTTTTTAGAGCATTCCAAAATGCTTCAGTGCTTCCGTAATGGCTTTTTCCTTATCCGGCGGGCATTGCGGCTGTTTAGCATTCTCGGACTTGGGCTTGTTGTAATTCACCCGCTCAATAATGCCGTGTTTCTGCTTTACCTGTGCGATATAAAGACTACTGATCTTCAAACCGCTGCGTTCCAGAACATAATCCTTGATCTGCCCATAGGTTGCCAGTCCTCTTTTATCCTGCACCATTTCTTCCACATCCACATCAATGTTGATATGTGTTACCGGATTTCTCAGAACTAATAGACAAACCGTCTCAACGGTATTCCCTTTGTCCCACAAAAGCTCCGTAACTTCCCCGCCATCCTTGAACACCGGAAAATTCAGACCAATCCGCTTTAGCGGATATTCAGACTCGTCATTCCTGTAAATTTCAATTTCCTTAATCAAGGCTGTGACCACATTTCTCTTTTCTTCGTCATTTATTATATTATAAACGCAGTCGAAATTCACCATGATTTTGTAAATATTCTCAAGAGTAATTGCCTGCTGCTTAATTGCATCTCGCCGAAGTCTGGCATCTTCGATTTTTTCCTCCAGCTCAACAATGACATCATATAGGGAATCTAACCGCAAGGTCATATCATGGAGCTTTCGTTCCCGATATTTTGCATCAGCAGGGAGACTGTCAATTTCCCGTTCCAATCTTGTTTTATTCAGATCAACTTCCTTCAGCTTTGCCTGATAGCCCTCCAGTTCTTTATCCACTGCTTTCGTGTCAATCTGAACGCCAATCCGTTTTTTAATGGCTTGGGCATATTCCTCATTCCTTACGATCTCACGAATTGCCTCAATGACCATCGGTTCAATATCGGTCTTTTTCAGCATCGCCTTATATTCACAATGCTTCCCCCGGACCATCCTATTCCGACTACATACATAATAGTAAATTTCTTTGTAAGTGCCATCTTTATTTGTCCATGCGTGTTTATTCGTATACATGGGACTTCCACAAACCGGGCATTTCAGCAGACCGGATAACAAATGAACTCGATCTCGCCCAATTTTTGACGGTTGCTTTACTCCGGTTCTAAGACGCTTGGCATGAGCCTTTTCCCATACCTCCTCACTAACGATTCCTTTATGCTGTCCCTCTGTCAGAATGTAATCGTCATTTCTTTTCATCTGGTAATCGTTTTTTGTGCCTTTGACTTTTTCCTTCGTTCTCCGTCCATAAGCAATTTTACCGCAATAAACCGGGTTATCCAATATCAGTTTAATAAAATGTCCTGTCCAATCCTCTAATGTGCCATTCTGCCTCGGAATTTTCCGTATACCTTGTAAGTTCAACTGATTCGCAATACCACCCAAACCGATTTCCGATGAAGTATATAATTCAAAAATCTTCCGTATTGCCACAGCCTCTGTTTCTTCAATCATCAGCTTGTTATCTTCCAGTGTATATCCGTAGGGAGCAAAGCCACCATTCCATCCACCCTGCCGTGCCTTTTCGCGCCGCCCGTTCATCGTCTGCTCGATAATATTCTCACGCTCAATCTCAGCCACAGCAGATAGTACAGAAATCAAAAGTTTTCCGCTTGTCTGAGAGGAATCAATCCCTTCTTCTATGCAAATCAGATTTACACCATAAGATTGAACCAACTCCAAAGAGTTAAGTATATCTGCTGCATTACGACCAAACCGTGACAGCTTATACACTAAAATATAGTCAATGTCCAAGCCATCCTCAATATCTCTGAGCATTTTTTGAAAGGCAGGCCGTCCCTCAATGGATTTACCGGATTTACCGGCATCTTCATAAGTATCAACAATGATCATTTCCTCACGATCCGCAAATCGTGTCAGCATATTTTTTTGACCTTCCAGGCTGTATCCGTCCACTTGCATCTCTGTGCTGACCCTCGGATACAAAACACAGCGTTTTCCATATCGGTTCATAATTCATACCTCCAAAATTTACTTTTGGAAAATATCCTATGTAAAGCTGCGATTCTCACGCAGCTCCGTCAACCTCGCCCAGCACTCTCATACCATATTTCTCGATTATATGTGCCAGCGAAGTGATAAACGCTTCAAATTTTTGTTCCGCCAGACGTTCTTCTGACCGGATTTCATCTGAAGGAATCAATGCGCTTTTATTCTGGATATTCTCCATTCAGAATCACCTCCGCAATTCCTAACGAAATTATAACTCTACTTGCACGGCCTGAAAATGATACGGCCTTTCGGCACTTTTATGTAATCCCCAGACTGCACAAGAGCGTCTTGTTTATGTTTTCCATGTCATCCTTGTTTATATGACCAATATAGTTTTTTAACCTCGACTTGTCGATTGTTCTGATCTGTTCCAGCATAACAACAGATGGTTTCACCAAACCGCATCTGTCATTTAAGTGGTAATGCGTGGGGAACTTTCTGCTTTTTTTGCTTACACTGGTAATTGCTGCAATAATAATCGTAGGACTGAAACAATTTCCCACATTATTTTGAAGAATGAGTACAGGACGAGAGCCACTTTGTTCAGAGCCGATACCAGGGCTTAAATCAGCCGAATATATGTCACCTCGATGGAATTTTTCAAACATCACTCTCGCCTCCTTAATATCTTAATACTTAAACAGCCGCACCAGTCTGAAAGAAATCTTCGGATAAAAACCTGGTGCGGCTACTGTTATTCTGTTCGGATTACTCGTCATATTTGCCACGCTCCCTGACGATGGGAACACAACAGGTCTCCGCTGGCGCGGCTGTCATAACTCCGCAGCATCGTTCGTATCGTGTGCCACAGGGTTCCCCCCAAGTCTTTGGCGGGCCGTGAGGAAGTATCTTTAAGCCCCCATGCAGTCATCGCGCCGGATCTGCCACAATCCGTTTTATGAAATCGTAGATCGCTCCGAAGCAGTTCTTTCATCACCTCCCTGACTGCTCCATCTTCGCGGCGTTTCACATTCGCTCGTACATGAGTTATGTACCTGTTGTGCTGTCTATTCAGTTTTCAAAGATCTTGAGGTCACGAGGATAGCGTGTCCTTCTAATAACCGTGAGGCTTTGAGCCTTTCTTTCAGGGGCGTTACAGACGATTTTTAAGGAAAGTCTCCATGTTCCGAAGGCCGCGCTGTATAGATTCGCTGACCGATGCAACGCTGACTCCTTCGCTCTTGGCAATCGCTGATTCTGTCAGTCCCAGGAAGTAGTAAGCATAGATGCGCTTGGCCTGCTTGTCCGGCAGAGCGGCAATCGCAGCGTGAAGCTGCTCCATCGTCACTTTGCGCTCATACAGCTCACAAGGGGTCATGGAAACGAAAAGGGCATCATACTCAATTCCGTCTCCGCGATCCAGAGAATAATGCGCCTTGTGGTAATATGTACGGCGGCGGTATGCGGCCTCCAGGCGGTCATGCTCTTTCATAACAGCGGCTACTTCATCAGGAACCTCAATAATGTAATCGGTCTTATAAAAATCGGGATACTGCTCCCGCAGATTGATCTTGGTCATAATTTCCTCCATTTCAGTTGTTAGGGACAAAGGGCAACCGAAATGGCTATGGCGGAGAGCGACACCGGGGATGTTCGGGAAAATTCCCGTAAAATCGACAAAGAAAAACGTCAGACGGCCTTAATAGCTGTCTGACGCATTTTGTATAATATGTTGTACGATTGTGCGGATTATTTACGCTTGATTGCGCGTGTCCGTGTGTATAATTTCTCTTTGGTAGGTCATTGATTTTTTTAGGTAATCACCTACCTGAAAACCATAATTCTGCTGAAATAAATAACCGCCCATCGTAGACTCCTCAAACGGCAGTCACGGGCGGTAATGGAAATATGCCCTGCCGTGAAAGGCCGTTTTTTTTATTGGCCTCCCGTCAGGGCTTTTATGTATATTTTATCTTTCAAAGGTGCATGATAAACACATATCAATACGCGTGATTGGGTTATGGTAACTTCCCCTTACGCACGATAGAATGTAATAGAGGTGAACAATCATGCCGGAAGATGTATTTGTGTATTTGGGACAGTGCCTCAGAGATGCAAGAGAAGAATGTGGACTGACCCAACAGGAGCTTGCGGATCAAACCGGCAGAGGGCTTCGTCATCTCCAGGACATTGAAAAGGGCAGGAAAAATCCGTCTTACGATGTACTGGCATCCTTTATCAAGCGATTAGGCATTTCTGCTAATGAGCTGTTTTATCCTGACGCTTCGGAACAGGAAAAGCAAGTACAGCATTTCATGGGAAAGTTTCTGGCCTGTACCGAGGATGAGCGGCAGATTATCTTGAAAACACTGGATTGTATGGCGGAGCAGTTTATCAGCCGACGTTACAAATCCTCCGATCCGCAAAATTATGAATAAAACCAGCAGGGCAAAATGCAATTTGTTTCTGCTGGTTTTATTTTGCCTCCGGCAGTAGACGTAAATTTTCCTAGCCCAATCAATCGCCACTATTTTGTTTCCGGTATTCAGCCGGTGCAATCTTCATGACATCTCGAAATGCTGTTGCAAATTTACTCTGATTCTCATATCCAACCTGGCTGGCAATTTCTGCTATGGTTGCCTGTGTCTGGCGAAGCAGAGCAGCGGCCTGTTTCATGCGGTACACTTTCATATAGGTTCCAATGGGCTGTCCATAAACTCCCTTGAACGTATCCTTTAAGGTTGCCGTATTGATAAGATACTCTTTGGAAAGTTCCTCAATCGTTGGCCGTTCCTGCAAGTTGGAGATAAGCCGCTTGTGAATGTCCCGTACAATCTCCACCTGGGGAGAAGTATATAACTCTCGCTGCTTTTCTTTATTTACATCCACCATACACAAGAATAAGAGAAGCTCCTGCACCTTCAGCATGAAGTATGGCTTTTGCAGGCGATCCGGTACGGAATACAGTTCAGAAAAGATATGCTCAATCTCATCCTTGGCCCGCATGACAAAGCATGCGCCATCGGCACAAAATTTGTTTTTGAAATCTGCAATACCAATACCGCTCTCGGCGAGGATTCCAGGCGGATTTTGAGAAACCAGCTCCAGATCAAGCACTACTGAGATTCCGCGATAATGTCTCAAAGGAAAGGCCATTTCAGAAGCACAGTTATCCATTGTATGAATGGAAAGATCCCCTTCTCCGAGGTACAGGCAGGAACCGCTTTGCAATACGCTCCCTTCACGCCCTTCCCGGCAATGATTGATCTCCAGCACATTCTTATCAATGGTTCCGTCCCAATAACAACTCGTTGCTTCAAAATCATTGTAAATAAGCTGGATACCGGGATAAACCTGATAGACTGTCATAAGCCCCAGGCCATCCTCACAGTCCATTTTATAGACGGTGCAATATCCGTCATTATCTTTTGGAATAATCGCAGATAACCCCGTAGCATTGGTGATAGGGTTTTTGTTCATAGTATTCATTCCGTTATCTCGTATTTGTTCTGCCAGGATTCTCCTGGCGTCTTTTATTATATAGTTTTTTCTCATTTTATACCGCTCCAATCGGCAGGATGTGCAATCCAATCAGAAAGCAAATTCTATTATAGTGCAGCCCTGCCGAATGTGCAAATATACGAAAAAGCCGATGCCCTCCAAAACGGAAAACATCGGCTATATGCGGGATTTTATTTGCTGCAATATTCCTTTCCTACACAACCGGAACAACTGCCGCTACAACAAGAACCATTTTTGCGGTTCTTATGGATTTTTCGCACAGCCCATATTGCATAGAAAACAATCCCGATAAGGATTATACCAGTAACAAGCATCTAAAACTCCTTTCTGACTGGAAACTCACAACTTATTAGCTTTGGGTCTCCGATCCTCTTTTCAAAATCCAAAGTCCAAATGCGACCACTGATAAAATGGCCGCTGAACGAAGCACTTTTCCAAACGTCATATTCATACCTCACAGCAAAAGTCCAACACGATAAACCACAAAAGTAACAGCCCAGGCCACAACCAACTGGAACAGGGCCGAGAACAGCATCCACCTTGTACTGCCGGATTCCTTGCGAATTGTAGCTAGGGCCGCTGCACAGGGAACGTAAAGCAGACAGAAAATCATCAGGCAAAACGCATTGAGCTGTCCAAAACCGGCTGCACCCAGGATGCCGACCAATGTATCCATTCCCGCGCCGGAGTTGATATTGGGAATCCCAAACAGAACGGCACAACTGGACACCACAACCTCTTTTGCAGAGATGCCAGCAATCAGAGCAACCGCTATCTGCCAGAATCCCAGTCCAATCGGTGCAAAGATCGGTACAAGCCAATGGCCCAGGATAGACCCGAAGCTGTCTGCCATTTCCGTAGTATAGCCATGCGGCCCAAAGTTCAGGATCACCCACATGAGGATAGATGCTACAAAGATGGTAGTACCTGCTTTGGTAAGGTAGTCCTTTACCTTTTCCCATACATAGATTGCCACAGTTCTGGCGCTGGGGGCCTTATATTCCGGCAGCTCAATCAGCAGATAATTTTCCGATTTTCTCCGGTCAATCAAATGGATGATCGCCGCTACCAGGATAGCGACCACCAGGCCGATCAGGTACATGGAATAGGCCACGAGCATGGCGCGTTCCTGAAAGAACATCTCGGCAAACAAGATGTAGATTGGCAGACGGGCGCTGCAACTCATAAAGGGCGTAATCAACATGACCTTAAAACGGTCACGCCGGTTTTCCAAAGACCGTGAAGCCATGATTGCCGGAACAGTGCAGCCAAATCCCAAAATCATGGGGATAAATGCCCGTCCGGAAAGTCCCAGCTTGCTCATAATCCCTTCCATGACATACGCAACACGGGCCATATATCCGCTGTCCTCCAGAAAAGCCAATGCCAGAAACAGAATGAAAATGTTCGGCAGGAAAGTCAGGATACCGCCCACACCGGCGATGATGCCGTCTACCAGCAGGGAGCGCAGCACTTCATTGACCCCGACAGCAATCAGTCCATCGCTTATCAATGCCGACAGGCTTTCAATTCCTAATTCTAGGAATCCTTTCAGCCAATCGCCAATGGTAAAGGTCAGGAAGAACACCGCCGCCATGACAACGAGGAAAATCGGGATGCTCCAAAACTTATGCGTCAATACACGGTCTGCCTTTTCCGTCAAAGCGTCTTGACGATCCTTATTGACCAGAACCTCCCTGATGATTTCCTCGATAAAATCATACTTCTCATTGATAATGTCGGATTCATAGTTCCGGTCGATCACATCCGGCATATTGACCGGATAACGTGCAGAGATTTCCTTATCCTGCTCCAGCAGCTTAATGGCGTGCCAGCGGTAATTGGACAGGTTCGGATATTTCCGCTTCAGCTCTGCCATGATAAGATCAATCTTGTCCTCAATAGCATCACTGTAAACCATTGCGTATTCTGAATGGTGGTCGTGCCGGTGTTTTGGAGTATATTTATGATGATGAATCAGACACTCCGGATCTTTACAGTCTTTATGGTGCGCGGCTGCATGAAGTAGCACATCCAGTCCTGTCCGTTTTCTGGCTGAAACTGGAATGACCGGGATGCCCAGCATTTCCGGCAGTCTGTGTGTGTCAATCTCCATGCCGCGCTTTTCCACAATGTCCATCATGTTCAGCGCCAGCACAACCGGCTTGCCCAGCTCCAAAAGCTGCAAAGTTAAGTATAGGTTTCGCTCCAGAGCGGAAGCGTCCGCAACATCAATAATCACATCGACTTCATCGCTTAGTATAAACTGTCTGGATACCTGTTCTTCCATTGTGTAGGAGGTCAGGCTGTAAGTGCCAGGAAGATCGACCAGTCGAATATTCAGATCATGGTCTTTAATGGCACCCTCTACTTTCTCAACGGTTACACCTGGCCAGTTTGCCACTTTCAGATTTGCACCGGTGTAAGCATTGAAAAGTGTTGTCTTTCCGCAGTTCGGATTTCCGATGAAGCCGATAGTCAAATTTTCTCTCATCGGAATTTACCCCACTAAAATATTCTTTGTGATATTGCGCCCAAGTGCAAAGCGTGTTCCCCTGACTTTCACAATCAGGACACCCCGACTTTTGCTGTTCAGAACAGCGATAGAGGTTCCACGGGTCATCCCAAGGGCCTCCAAACGCTTTTCTATATTGACAGGCAGATCAATATCCTCAACTTTATATTCATTTCCTATTTTTCCATCGCAAAGATACATGAACGCTCCCTCCTCACCGATTTACGGAAGAAGTCGCAGGCAGTTTGCGGAACTCATAAGCCACCATGAACGCGATAATAGCCACCAGAATCGCATCGGTCAGCGCAATCGCCAGCCACACGCCGCGAATACCCATGCCGCCGATCATTGGCAGAACCACACAAAGCGGGATAAAGAGAATAATCTGACGGAACAGCACAAGCCAGGTGGCCTTTTTCGCTTTACCCAAAGACTGAAACAGGGTCACGGCGATCATAAAGCTGCCTTGCAGGATATAGGTGCTGAACATGATACGGAAGTTTGTCGAACCTGATGCGGCGATACCCGGCGTTGTCAGGAACATGGACAAAATCTTTTCTGGGAACAGCTCGGCGGGGATATAGAACACCAGCGACAGCAGCGTTGCGGCGATAATGAAAACTCTGGTCAGCGTCTTTACCCGGTCATAGTCTTTCGCACCGTAGTTTGTACCGGCGGCAGGCTGGAATCCCTGGCTGATACCCCATAGAGGTACAAAAGAGAAATTCCAGAACCGGAGCGCCGCCGCTAAAAGGAGCTGGGAGGTTTCACCGCCATAGTTCGATGCCACACGATAAATCACTGTCTGCTGCACCAGGGTCAGAATCTGCATTAACAGAGCAGAGATGCCGACAGAAAGAACCTGGGGAAGCAGCTCACCATCAATGCGGATATGCCCGATCTTCACATGGGGGCTTTTCTTCTTGAAATACCACAGGGTAATCGCAGCCTGGACAAACTGGGAGAAAATCGTTGCATAAGCAGCCGCTTCAATGCCCATGCCGTAGGGGTTGAGGATGCTGATAAAAATGGGGTCAAGGATAATGTTCAAAATAGCGCCGCTGGCAATAATGGTCATTGCCCTTTTGAGCTGGCCTTCTCCACGGATGACCATGTTGGCGCTCTGGAAGAAGTTTACGAACAGAGAACCGGCGAATACGATCCGCAGATATTTCTCAGCGTAATTCAGAATGTTATCGCTGGCTCCGGTCAGGGACAGAAGCTGGCGGGTGAAAACCATACCCACAACAGTGTAGATGACGGACAACAGAAGAACCATCGCAACCAAGTTGCCCATGATCTTCTTAATTGTGTTCTCGTCCTTCTTACCGATAGCGCGGGACAGTACCGATGCAGAACCCACGCCCAGCATTGCCGCTGAACCGGCATTGATAAGGGTTAAAGGATAGGATACCGATATGGCTCCCATCTGCACGTCACCAACCATCTGGCCGACAAAGATGGAATCCATCATGTTATAAAGCCCAACGACCACCATGCCAAGAACCGCAGGGATGCTAAGTTCAATCATCAGCGGCCAGGGATTTTTTGTTAAGAGCTTTGTTCTTGTGTCAAGTGCCTGTTTCATCACTCTATTCCTCCTGGTCTATTTTAATTACAAGGTATCCAGCAAAACGCGCCAGTGACGCGCCTCACTGGATTAACCATATCTAACTAACCACTTAAAGTATATAAAAACCGGGCTTCTTTGTACGCTCCCAACCGCAGGATTTACAATCCAATCTGAAACGAATTTAGGAGCGGAAAGGACATAAGGCCCTTCCCGCTCCCGTTGTTACTGTATCATTTTTTCCAGTAATTTCAGGGCTTCTTCCAGTTTTGGATTTACAGCGTCCGTTTGCAGGGCCTCCCGGACGCAGCTTCGTATATGGGCTTGCAAAATCTGCTGATTGGCGCTTTTTAATAACGCCTGCGTAGCAAGAAGCTGATTGGAAATATCCACGCAATAGCGATTTTCCTCAACCATTTGCAGGATACCGTCTAACTGTCCTCTGGCGATTTTTAGCTTGTGAACAATATCGCCTTTCTTGGCCTTCATAAACGGCCCGTTACTGGATACTGACGAGCTGATAGCCAGCGTCCTCGATAGCAGCTTTCAGCACAGCATCCGGCACATCCTGGTCAAGCTGCACCTGGGCCGACTTACTCTCCAGGGAAACATCCACATCCTTGATGCCCTGGATGTCCCGCAGCGCCTTATCAACGTGTTTTACACACATTCCGCAAACCATTCCTTCGATGTTCAATACTTTTTCCATGTGAATTGCTCCTTTTCGCTCTTGTTTAATCGTTGTTTGTTCATACATAGGGGCTGAATCCCGTTCTGTATTGGCCTGATGCTTCGCCTTGAACCACCGCAGACGCAGGGCATTGGACACCACGAATACCGAACTGAAACTCATAGCAAAAGCGCCGATCATGGGGTTCAGCTTCCATGCAAAGGGAAGATAGAATACGCCTGCCGCCACCGGAATACCGATGATGTTGTAGATAAACGCCCAGAACAGATTTTGCTTGATGTTGCGGATAACCGCCTTACTAAGCTGGATTGCCGTGGACACATCCAGCAGATCGCTTTTCATCAAAACAATGTCCGCTGACTCAATCGCCACATCCGTTCCGGCCCCGATAGCGATACCAACATCCGCTCTGGCAAGGGCCGGAGCATCGTTGATACCGTCACCGACCATCGCCACCTTCTTACCGACGCTCTGCAAACGACGGATTTCCTTCTCCTTGTCCTGGGGGAATACCTCTGCCACAACACGATCCACGCCGACCTGACGCCGAATCGCTTCTGCGGTCTTTGCATTGTCGCCGGTCAGCATGACCACCTCAATGCCCATGCCGGTCAATTCCGCTATGGCCTGCTTGCTGGTGGGCTTGACTACATCCGCCACGGCAATAACACCAATAAGCTGACCACCACGGGCAAAGAACAGAGGTGTTTTCCCGTCAACGGCCATTTCCTCACCCAACTGAAGGAGTGCGCCGCCATTGATGCCATTTGCTGCCATCAGTCGGCGGTTTCCGGCAAGGCACGTTTCGTTTCCAATCTGCCCCACAAGGCCCTGACCGGGAATCTGCTTGAAACCGTCCACCGGAAGGAAGGAAAGGTCTGCTTTTTCGGCCTCCGCCACAATCGCGTCCGCCAGCGGATGCTCGGACATTTTTTCCAGCGAAGCGGCGATTTGCAGCAGCTCCTTTTGTGGAACGCCCTCTTTGCAGAGCATATTTGTCACTACGGGCGTACCCTGAGTAATTGTGCCGGTCTTATCCAGCACAACCGTATCAATGCTATGGGCCGTTTCCAGGGCCTCCGCCGATTTAATCAGGATACCGTTGCTTGCGCCCTTTCCGGTTCCGACCATAATGGCCGTAGGCGTTGCAAGGCCCAGCGCACAGGGGCAGGAAATGACCAGAACGGAAATGCCGATAGACAGGGCAAATTCAAAGCCATATCCCAACAGCAGCCAGACAACAACCGAGATCAGCGCGATGCTGATAACTACCGGCACAAACACGCCGCTGACCTTATCAGCCAGTTTCGCAATAGGGGCCTTGGAGCTGGTCGCTTCATCCACCAGCCGGACAATCTGTGCCAGCGTGGTATCATTGCCCACCTTGGTGGCCTGCATCTTGAAATAGCCGGACTTACTTGTGGTCGCACCGATCACTTTGTCCCCGATATGCTTCTCCACGGGGATGCTCTCGCCGGTTAGGGCAGATTCATCAACGGAGGAAAAGCCCTCTATGACAATACCATCTACCGGCACAGATTCACCGGCCTTGACAATCAGGGTTTCGCCCAACTGCACTTCTTCCACCGGCACCTGAAGCTCTTTTCCGTCCCGCTCCACGGTAGCCGTTTTGGGAGCCAGATTCATCAGCTTTGTGATTGCGTCCGAAGTCTTACCCTTTGCGCGGGCCTCCAGGGTTTTGCCCAAGGTGATAAGGGTCAGGATCATGCCTGCGGATTCAAAATACAAATCCATCATAAAGCTGTGAACCGTAGCCATATCCCCATGACCGAATCCGATGCCGATTTTGTAAACGGCGTAAATGCCATAAACGATTGCGGCGCTGGAGCCTATCGCAATCAGCGAATCCATGTTAGGCGAGCCGTGGAACAGGGTCTTGAATCCCATCCGGTAATATTTGAAGTTGATAAACACCACCGGGATCAGCAGCAGGAATTGGGTAAATGCAAAGCTGATTGCATTTTCCATCCCCAGCAAGGAGCTGGGGAGCGGCCACCCCATCATGTGACCCATAGAAATATAAAACAGCGGGATCGTAAAAAGTGCAGAAAGCAGCAGCCGCTGTTTCATCTGCTTGTATTCTGCCTGTGCCGTACTGACCTCCGGTTTTGCTACCGGTGTGGTCGTTCGGCTCTTGTTTTGTGCGGAGGCTTTGGGAATCGCGCCATAACCGGCCTTTTCAACGGCCTGGACGATTCCCGCCGTATCCAAAACGGATTCATCATAAGAAGCAACCATGCTGTTTTTTAACAGGTTGACGGATACTTCTTTGATGCCAGGTAGCTTTGCCACGCTCTTTTCCACTCTGGTAGAGCAGGCCGAGCAAGTCATACCCGTAATGTCAAATTGCTCCTTTTGCAAAATTATCCCTTCTTTCTTATGAAGATTTGTGCGAGTACCCCTCCCCCGTAGGGAACTAAATACCGTTATGAAAAGGGGCGTTTGGCACCTTGGGGGAAAGATGCTAAAGCCCCGAACATAAAGTTTACGCACAAGGTCTTTGACCGTTTTTCATTATACTTATCCTGCTTCTCCTTTGTCCGCTCCAAAGTGGAGCTTTTTTTATCCAAAGAGAAATGAGGTTTTTGCTGGAAATCCAATCAGCATGTTTTCCAATCCAAAGGGCAGAATCGCTCCCAAATCCATTGACTTTGAGGGGCTTCGTGAATATACTGGCAGCATGAACGATTAAACAACCTTTTAATTGTTCATCCATATCAAACCAACCAAATACCAAAATGAAAGGGGGCTTTCTCCATGAAAAAGACCATTAAACTGCTTGACCTGGACTGCGGCCATTGTGCTGACAAAATCCAGAACGCCGTGAAGAAGATCGACGGTGTGACCAGCGTATCCGTCAACTTCCTGGGTCAGAAGATGGTTCTGGAAGCGCCGGACGATCAGTTTGACGCTGTTCTGGCCGAAGCAAAGGCGCTGATTAAGCAGATCGAGCCGGATGTGACTGTTAAGGCGTAATGAAAAGCTGGACACCGGCTGCCACACGGTAGCCGGTGTTTTTCATCAATAGACAGAAAAAGCGTGACACGCTTTATGCTGCAACGAAAGGAGAATACACTATGACACGAAAACAAAGGCACTTGCTCACACGCATTATCGTGGCGGCGGTGCTGTTTCTTGCAGGCAGCTTGCTCCACCTCCCTGAATTGGCGGAGATGGCGGTCTTTCTCGTCTGCTATGTGGTTGTCGGTTGGGATATTGTCTGGAAGGCAATCACGAACATTCTGCATGGACAGGTGTTTGACGAAAATTTCCTGATGACGATTGCCACCATCGGCGCACTCATTTTGGGCGAACATTCCGAGGGCGTTGCCGTTATGCTGTTTTATCAGGTGGGCGAATGGTTCCAGTCCTATGCGGTGTCCAAGTCCAGAAAATCTATCGCAAGCCTGATGGACATTCGCCCGGACTATGCCAACATCGAAAGGGACGGAAAGCTGGTTCAGGTTGACCCGGATGAGGTTCAGATCGGAGAAACCATTGTTGTGAAACCGGGAGAGCGCATCCCGCTGGACGGTACGATTCTCAAAGGCTTTTCCACCTTGGACACTTCGGCCCTGACCGGAGAATCCATGCCCCGCGAGGTGGAGCCGGGAATGGAGGTCATCAGCGGTTGTATCAACCAGACCGGTATCCTGAACATCCAGACCACAAAGGAATTTGGGGAATCCACCGTAGCCAAAATCCTTGACCTTGTAGAAAACGCAAGCGATAAGAAGGGCCGTATTGAGAATTTCATCACGCGCTTTGCCAGGTATTATACCCCGGTAGTGGTATTCGCTGCTCTGGCGCTGGCGATCCTGCCGCCGCTGATTACCCAGCAGCCATTCAGCACTTGGATTTACCGGGCCTTGACCTTCCTGGTGATTTCCTGCCCCTGTGCGCTGGTCATTTCCATTCCGCTTAGTTTCTTCGGAGGCATCGGCGGCGCATCCAAGATCGGTGTTCTGGTAAAGGGCAGCAACTATCTGGAGGCCCTGGCAAATACCGAGGTCGTGGTCTTTGATAAGACCGGCACACTGACAAAAGGCTCCTTTGCGGTCAGCGAGATCCACCCTGTCGGCATGGAGGAAGCGCAGCTTTTGGAGCTGGCCGCATACGCTGAGGACTACTCCAACCACCCGATTTCTCTTTCGATTAAGAACGCCTATGGAGAGAAAATCGACAACAGCCGGGTTTCCGATGTTCAGGAAATTGCCGGTCACGGCGTACAGGCCGTGATTGATGGGAAAACGATTCTGGCAGGAAACACCAAGCTGATGGAGAAGGAGCATATTAAGTACACGCCGTCCTCCGCTGTCGGCACCGTGGTCTATCTGGCCTGTGACGGGAAATACGCTGGATGTATCGTCATTGAGGACGAGATCAAGGCCGATGCTCCAGCCGCAATCAAGCTGCTGAAATCTGCCGGTATCCGCAAAACGGTCATGCTGACCGGCGACGCAGACGCCGTTGGAAAGAAAGTCGCTGGACAGCTTCATCTGGATCAGGTTTATACCGAACTACTCCCGGCTGATAAGGTTGATCGTGTGGAAAGCCTGCTGAAGCAGAAAAGCGAAAAAGGTATGCTGGCCTTTGTTGGGGACGGTATCAATGACGCTCCCGTACTGGCGCGGGCCGATGTCGGTATTGCTATGGGCGGATTGGGTTCCGATGCTGCCATTGAAGCTGCTGACGTTGTTCTTATGACGGATGAACCGTCCAAAATTGCCGCTGTTATGAAGATCGCCCGTAAGACGATTCGCATCGCAAATCAGAACATTGTGTTTGCTCTGGGCGTTAAATTCCTGGTTCTGATTTTAGGTGCGCTGGGCTATGCGAATATGTGGGCGGCGGTGTTCGCGGATGTAGGCGTTTCCATTATTGCGATTCTCAATGCCATCCGCGCCATGCGGGTCAAGCTGCCGGATATGCCTGCGGGCAGCACAAATCAGGGTTAAGCGCAATAGAAATGCGCCGCAACTTTCACACGCTGCGGCGCATTTCCTTATTGTTCAGTCGGGCATGATATTTCAAACAACGCATCTATGGCATGATGCAGGAGCTTTGCCTGCGGCGTGTCCGACAGCGAATAATAAACTTCTTTTCCGTCCCTGCGGCTTGAAATGATTCCGCTCTTTTTTAATATCCGCAGATGATGTGACACAGCAGGGGCGCTCATATCCACAGCCGCCGCGAGATTACATACACATTCTTCACAATGGCACAGCAGCCATAGAATCCGCAGCCGGGTCGGATCGCCAAGCTGCTGAAATAAAAATGATATATCCTTAAACCCTTCCGCAGAGGGCATCTTATTTAAGACTTTTTCAATATTCTGTCCGTGGTTGTGGGGCAGATTGTAATGCGGCATAAAAATCAGCTCCTTCCTGTGACTATGATACTGACATAATTCTTGTCTGTCAAACAGCTTCATTATAGATTGGAGAAAAATACATGAACGAAACAGAGAAAACAACTTTTTCCGTTCCAAGCCCCGGCGAATTGGAACAATTAACCGAGCTTCACAAAGCGATGGGCGATTACACACGGATGCGGATACTTTGGTATCTGATGCAGAAAGATTCCTGCGTCAGCGAACTGGCACAAAAGATGGAGGTCACAGAATCGGCCATATCCCACCAGCTTCGTGCGCTTCGGATTGTCCGGTTAGTGCAATCACGCAAGGCCGGGAAAAACGTGATTTATTCCTTGCAGGACGAACATATCCGGTGGATTCTTGAAGAAACCTACGCTCATATTTCAGAAAGATAAAAACGCAGCCCCTGTGCTGTTTTGCAGGGGCTGCGCGGGTATTCCATTACAGCGTTTCGTAGGAAACCAACTGGCTCATCGGGATGCGCTGCTTATTGAAGCGATTGGGGTCGCCGGTTCCTTCATCGGAATAGCCGACAACCAGAATGTTGACCGGCTCCAGGTTGGCCGGGAGGTCAAATTCCTTGTGCAGAACATCGGGCTTGAAGTAGCATACCCACACCGTTCCAAGGCCCAGCTCTGTGGCCTGGAGCATCATGTGGTCGGTCAGGATGGAGGCGTCAATGTCACCGGTCTGCTTCTGATCGAAAGGCCGTACCCACGCCTTATCGTGATCGGCGCAAACAATAATAGCCAGGGGCGCACCGTAGATATTGGCCGCTTTACTGATCTTCGCAAGACCTTCCTCGCTCTGAACGGCAATCAGGCGAATCGGCTGAAGGTTGGCAGCGGTCGGGGCCACATGAGCAGCCTCCAGAATCTGCTCCAGCTTCTCAGGCTCTACCTTCGTTTCCTTGTAATCGCGTACCGACATACGCTGCTTTGCAATCGTGATAAAATCCATAATATATAGTCCTTTCAGTATTTTTATTTTGAGCATATCAAATCAACCATTGACCTAATTGTAGCACTTGAACACAAAACCGCAAGAATGCACTTTTTCGGAAGATACTTCCCAAAAAGATAGCACCTTGCGGGAAAGGAGAACCATTCTATGAAATGTCAAACCAATCAGTTTAACTGCCCCGTGGAGGCAACCCTTTCTTTGATCGGCGGCAAGTATAAGCCGTTGATCCTCTGGCATCTGATTGACCATCCATTACACTATATGGAGTTACAGCGGCTGATTCCAAACGCCACGCCGAAGATGCTTTCGCAGCAGCTTCACGATCTGGAAAACAACGGCATGATTCATCGTGAAGTAATTCCAGAAAAGCCGCCTAAGACGGTATATTCTCTTACCCCATTTGGACAGAGCATCGTCCCCATTCTGGACGCGATGTGCCAATGGGGAAACAGCTATCTGGACGGCCTGGATGTGCAGCCGCCATGCTGTCAAAGCCGCAAATAAAATGCTGGGCATAGCTGACGAAAAGCGGCTATGCCCAGCGTATATTTTCTGCTCTAAATTTGTGACTGCCGGACGTAATTGCACAGCGCGGCAAAGTCCACATGGGGATTCTTACTTAAAATCTGTTGCAGGCTTTCCCCGGCCTTTTGATGCAGCTTCGGCTTTTTCAGATCGTCCAAGCGGAAGAAGATATTGAGCCGCCTGCCGACAGCAAACAAAAGCCTTTCATCCGGTGGCAGGGTCAGAAAGCGGTCAATCGTAGAAAACATTTCCTGTTTCTCCGTCCGCAGATTTCCTCTGATCTCCAGAAGCAGATTGACGATGTGTTCATTCACATAGTAACTGTCCATCTCATGTAGCTGTTGTAAGAATAGCTTTTGCTCTACAACGATTTCTTCCTCCGATTGCAGAGCAAAAGAGCCATTCCTGACAAACTCGCCCAGCTTGGACTCCGGCTTAATACCCGTGGCATGGACACGGATAAAATCTGGCTGGATGATATTCAGCGCCTTTGCTGTTTGAGCAGCATTTTCTTCAGACAGCTCCTTGCCGCCGATCCCCAGCAATATGAACTCCGACAAGATCATGTCCGCTTCTTTTGCCATGCAGCCGCTTCGGACAACAATATCCGCGTCAAAACCTTTGTTGATAAGTTTCAGTATCTGATCCGAGCCGGTTTCCATTCCGCTGTAAAGATGGTTTAGGCCCGCTTGCCGGAGCGCCTTTAGCTCTGCCGGACTTTTCCGGGTGATACTATCAGCGCGGGCATAAGAAGTGATGTACTGCATATCAGGAAAGCTCTGATTGATCGCTTCCAAGATACGGAGCAGATAATCTGTTTTCAGCACCAGGGCATCCCCGTCCTGCAAGAAGCAGGAAGTAATCTTTTTCCCCCGGTTAAGCTGGGCCTGCCGCCTAATATCTTCGATGGTTTCATCGATGGGGCGCATGGAGAAGCGCATGGATTTATAAAGCCCGCAGAAATAGCACTTGTTCCAATGGCATCCCCTTGTGACCCGGATTAGCAGGCTGTTACTTTCAGAAGGTGGACGAATAGGCCCGATTTCTATATCTTTCATGGTGGTTATCCTTTCAGTGTATTCATGTTAAGGGTAGCATTTCACGGCGGGCTTAACAAGAACGCACTTTTAGGGTAGACACTTCCCGTATGGGTAGCACCTCAAACAAAACTGGCAAGCAATGCCTGTGTTAATACACACAGGCCCGCAGAGAAGAAAATCCCTCCGTGATTTTCCTCTCCGCTTGCTTGTTGAGGGCAGCGCCCCCAAGCCCCTTTGAACACAGAATTTCATTCTGTGGCTGCGCGTTCTGCGAACGCTTTTGACCAGGACCAGCTTACCGCTGGCCGTGGTCTTTTTCTTTTTCAACATCCTGTTCTACCTCCATTTTCAGCACTCGATCTACATTTGCCTTTGCCGTTAAAAGCTCCCGCATTTCCTCACGGGAACGCCGGTACTCGGCATAGGTCTTTTTCTTTTCTTCCAGCAATTTCGCGTACTCCGTCTGCAACTCTTTGACCTTGGGCAGTTTCTTGACGCCCATCTCATCAAAGGCATTCTTAGCAGCCTGGTGGAGCAGAATTTCTTCCTCATGTTCTTCCCGGAATTTCTTAGAGTAACCCGCTTTGCGGTATGCCACATAGACCTCACGGGTCTTGGCATAATTTACGATGTGAGTACGCAGAACAGCGATCTCTGCCATGCGCTTTTCAGCCGCTTTGATCTGCGCCGAAAGATCATTGTGATGTGCCGTGGCAGCCGCAGCCTTTTCTTCCAGAACCGCATACTCCAGCAGATTGTTCTCTGACAGGTAATTCATGGTCTGCGCCATTTGTTTCAGATTAAAAACTTTAGCCCATCGAGCATAGCCAGCACCTTTTCCAGCCTGCAATTTTGCCTGAATGTCCACCAGCAGATTGACCTTGGTCGGCTCCGGCTGCACGACGGAATTTTTACGGGGTGTATGCTGTTTTTCACCGGCCAGCACCGCACGGATTTCTGCTTCACTGTACCCGGCCCCCAGCTTGTCATCCATGCGGGCTACATTCTTCCAGCCGGGTGCTTTGAGCCGGATTGCTTTCCCGCGCCGGGATACTTCACAGCCCATTTCTGTAAGCAGTTTCAACAATGCGTCAAAGTCAGCGGGCTTTTGCTCCAACGCACGGTCAATCATCACCCGCAGCTGCTCCCGATGGGAGGGCTTTGCCTGATCTCCCAGCCACTTGTTATAGCTTTTTCCGTGAAGTTTCGGATTCTCTACAATGGACAGTCCGTTTTCAATGCAGATGGTATCACTTAACCGGCGAACCGCCTTGGTGCTGCCCCAAAAGTTGCGGAACTTTCGGTCACAATCTGCATTGACCGCCGACCAGATGATGTGATTATGAACGTGCGATTTGTCTATGTGGGTGCAGACCACAAAGGCGTGATTGCCCTTGGTGAACCGCTTGGCAAATTCCACGCCCAGGCGGTTGGCTTCTTCCGGCGTGATTTCACCGGGTTTGAATGACTGGCGCACATGGTAAGCGATCACATCGTCCGCCCCGCGCACCCGCCCGGTGGCGGCGATATACTGCCGCTTCGCCAGCAGAAACTCTGCATCGGCGGTCCGGCTGTCACAGCCATAGCCGGTAATTAGTTTTCCGTTGTCAGTCTTTTGCGGATTTGCCACATAATCAATAATATCGCTGATTGCTCGGCTCTCAGTGCGCCCCTTTCCGATATGCAGGGGCATGATGCGTGTGGTTGCCATAGAAGGGCCTCCTTTCTAAAAAAGAAACGGCCTGCATGGTGCAGACCGCTTTTGCTATTCTATAAAATCGTCCTCGATGTCCTCTAACCGCTTCGGAGGAAACCTCATCTCGTATTGTTCTTTTGCCAGTGCACGAACTTCCGGGCGCTTATCTTTCATTCGGTTTTTCAGCCAGGAAATCTGCTCCTTTGATAACCGCCAAGGGAGATTCAGTAAGCGGTTTACTGTCATTTGCTCCGCTTGTTTCTCCGGCGATAAAGAAGCACAGGATTTACAGATGTGCGCCGCATGACCTTTGCCGGAAAATTTTTCGTTAGCCTTATATTCTCCGCAGACTTTACAATAATGTCCATGCTTCTTCATTGGCTTGATTCCTTTTCACTGAGCGCATATAAACTGCGAACCGCCCTCATGATGATGTTCCACTCCAGATCTGCCGCATAGGAAAACTTCCTACGGTAAGATTCCCAAAGTTTCTGCATCACAGGACTGCTTTCCACTTCATTCAAAACATCCACAGCTTCTGCAAGATGCCGTTCGGTTCCGCGTTTTTTGGCAGTTGCCAACAGTGCATCATAGAGCGTCTGCCGGTTCAATGTGTTCCCGTGGAGCTGATCCAGAATATAAATGTCATAGAAATCTCTCATGCGGGTGTTGGTGGTGGTTCTGGTGATGATTGTTTCCAGCTTTTCAGCCAGAACGGTTTCCAGATTGTATGCCCAAATGTCAATGGAGCGATCTTCCAGCATCAGCTTGAAAGAGTAGCGTACCTCCCTGGGGGTAATGGCATCCCCTGTGGAAATGTCAATCTTCAAAGGTGTCACCACACCGTCAAAGGTTGTAGTCATGCTGACCCGAATCCCAGGATACTCCGCTTCATCCATAATCTCTGAAATGCTTTTCAGCTGAAATTTGACGCCATCATCAATCGGCACACTCACAATAGCAGAAATCAGGTTCTCGATGTCCTCTACATTAACATTGGCTCCTTTTACAGTAGCGTCCAAGTCCATCGTGGAACGGGCATCCAGTCCAACCATTGCCGCTACCAGCATCCCGCCTTTCAGAATAAATTTATCACGATATTCAGAAAGGGAAATACGCTCCAGAAAACGCTCCATCATATAGTTTCGCATTAAAAGCTGTGCATCCGCAGATTTTTCTCTGGAAAGATTGCGAATCAAATCTTTTAGCTGCCTTGCTGTCTTTATCATAAAAGCACCTCCAAATACTGCCGTAAAATTTTTTCAACCCGGAACATACCGGCATACCGCATCAAAGTCCGCAGATCCTTGTCCTTTCTTCTGGCATACATCTTCAGCGCACCTTGAAAAGTCTGTATTTCCATGCTGCTTCGGCTGCGGAGCAGATCGCAGATGGTGCGCTCCATATCATAGACAGGAACCGTATGCCCAAAAGGTGTTTGGCCAGTTGTCAGCCCTACCTCATATAGTTCTGGTTTGATGGTGTAAACAGAAAGGCCCTCTGCCTTTAAGCGAGTGGTGCTGTACCCTCTGCGCACCGTGATAGCGTATGGAGATGGTTCCCGGTCTGTCAAGTCATGGAAAAATAGCGCTGATTCATGGGAAAATACTGCCTGACCACATCGCAGATGTAACAGAAACATCGCATCAATCCAGGTGTCCTCGGAGACATAAATTCCGTGAGCAACCTGCTGAAGATTTTTCTCTTTGACATATTCATAAAAAATGGGTTTTACAATTCCGCTGGCGATTACCTGTGCGGTTTGCAGCATCCCATCATGCTCGGTCAGAAGTCTGTCTAATTGCTCAAACCGTTCTGATTTGGTCACATCCATCACTTCCTTTCGTGCTACTATTATACACGGATGTAGCACAGAAGTAAATATAGCAATTTAACAGACACTGTCTGGCATTTTTGTGACCGCGCATTTTATCCATAAACCAAATCTTGAATGGCAAACTTCAAGTCCTGCACCTTGCCCAGCAGCCAGATGGCAGCCATTGGCAGACCATAGGGACTAATAAGGAATGCCATCACCAGCAGGATAATGCCGTTTTGCAGGGAACAGGTCAGCAGAACCGCCACACCCAGCAGGGCGATCACCATGCTGATAAGCCCCAGCACCAGACCGGAGACATAGACGATCCCCACACAAATCCAAACGAACAGGGTCAGCGCCAGAATCACCGGAACCATCACGATCTTCAACAGCAGTTTCAACAAAAATACCAATGCCCTCATTGTTATGCCTCCTCTCAAAATCACAGTTCCTGTTCCTGATTCCATTATCCCTGTCTTACAGCCAAAAGGCAAGGATACGGGTAAAAAGAAAAAGCGGAGGAAGGCACGGCGAAGAAACGCCGTTCCTCCCTCCGCAGATGGGGTATTTGTCCCGGTTACGAAAGTTTGGAGAGTTGTGTCAGTATCTCTTTAACTCCGTCCCATAACTGTTCCTGCCGCTGGGATATATCCTCCAAGTCAGCATCATAAACCCGCCCGGTCTCATGCACTTTGCGGGTCAGCTGATTCAAGTTGCTGCTGCTTCGGCGCATCAGGGAGACCAACTCCTTCAGCTCCGGCAGTTCCAGCTTGATCACATAACCATCCAGCGCCATTTTCCGCAGATAAGCGCTCAAATTCTCTGTCCCGTATTGCTGCATCTTTTGATGGATCAGTTCCAGTTCTTCTGCGGACACCCAAAACAAAACCGGAACATCCCGCTTGCGCTTTGCCATGGTTATCGCTCCGGCTCCCGTTTTTTCGGGGCGGCAGGCTTGCGGGCAGGCGGTTCCTGCTTGAGCTTTTGCAGGACAGAACTTTTCTGCTGTTCTTGAGCGACTTTTCGGAACTGTCTGGTGAACAGGTCGGTCAAACCGGGATTGACCCCATCCACAACCAGATAGGCACAGTGGCGGGAAGCATCGCTGTCCTCCGGCATGGGAATGGTTTTTGCCCAGGCTTTATTGTCCTGAGAGATACGCCCGTCATGGTTCTTGTGCTGGATGGTGTTGGCAAGAATGAATTGTACCCGTTCCGCCCCGAACTTTTCCAGCACATCTTTGACCGCCACCTCCGTATCCAGCCGGTTCTCTGCATAGTGGGCGCTGATGGTCTGCTCAATGGCTTCTTTGCAGGCGCTGTTCGCCTGATACGAACGGTTATATTGTGCCATCTCTCCATGCTCGGACGCATAGGCGGCAGAATGGGGGTAGAGCGGGGCAGTTCGTAATTCTTCCTGCGCCTTGCACACATCATCGGCACGGTTTTCAATGCTGTCCCGGATCACATCCATGTAGCCGGTCTCCAGCTTTTCAAAATAACGGTACACATCAGCCAGCGGCGAGGGGGAATCCAAAAGCGCCTGGGCCTGGGCATCGGTCAACTCCAATTCCTCCATTGCCATCACGATGTCCTCGCGGATGGTGTACTCATAGGCATGGTTTAAGACTTCTTCCGGGGGCTGGCTTTTCAGCCAGTCCCGGAACTTGTCCTGTTCGGTAGCCATCTTTTCATAAAGAGCCGTATTCAAATCGTTTGTACTCATGTTATCGCACCTCCTCATGCTGTTTTGGTTTCTTGTCTGTACTGCGGGGCGTCACCGGGCGCTTCAGGCTGTCCAGCACCGAAGTCCGTGTGCTTTTGGCAACAACAGCCTCGGCGTGTGCCTGTCCCTTTCCGTCGATGTTCAGCAAAGTATCCAGCTCCACCAGACGGGCATTTTTGCTTCGCAGTTCTTCTTCATAAAGGAATGGCTTTCCGACTTCCTCCTTTGCGGCAGCCTGCTGCTGATAGAGGTTATCCAGCTGAGCCTTTGCCGCCTCCAGACGCTGGGGCATCTGGGCGAGGGCATTGTCGATACGGGTAAGATTTCCGCGAGGGTCTGTACCAAGGGTTGCCCGGTGGGTCATCCGTCCTTTCAGCAGGAGCGTATACTCCTGTTTCCAAGCGGAAAATTCCACGGATATGGCATAGCCCCGGTAGCTGCCGATCTGCACCGGATCGGAGGTTTTGACCTCCTTGCAGGCATCCAAAAGGGCTGCACCGGCGTTCTCCTTATCGGTCAGCAGATCGCCACGGATTTCCATACCAGCAAAACCGTCCTCCGGGTGCGGGTGCGCTGCCAAAACCTCCAGGTCAGATTCAAAGCCCATGATAAAACCTTTGTGCTTTTCAATTTCCTCCGGGAAGTATTTGAGCAACTGGTCCTCCAGACGATATTGCTTGCTCTGGTGGTCGGCTTTCATCAGCTTCAGGCGGGATACCTCCACATCCAAATCCATACGCTCCTTGATGCGGGGATCTCCGGCGCACAGGGCTTTGATCTCGGCAAAGGAAAGCGCCGTTTCGTCCACATCATCGCAGGAACGCACCGGCGATTTAGAAGTCATGATCTGACTGATGAATTTTTGCTTATTCTCCACCGTCTGCCAGAGGTATGCGTCAAAGGTTCCTTCGGTCACATAGCGGTACACATGGACAAGAGGATTCTGGTTACCCTGGCGCTCGATACGGCCCTTGCGCTGGGCAAGGTCTCCCGGTCTCCACGGACAGTCCAAGTCATGAAGTGCCACCAGACGGTCCTGCACATTGGTGCCTGCGCCCATCTTGGCGGTGCTGCCCAAAAGGACACGAACCTGACCGGTACGGACCTTAGAGAACAGCTCCTTTTTCCGCACTTCGGTATTGGCTTCATGGATAAAAGCGATCTGGTCGGCAGGCATTCCCTGAGCAATGAGTTTCTGACGAATATCGTCATATACCGTAAAGACCGGTTCCTGCTCCGGCAGAGGCACAGAGCCTTCCAATGCGTGAAGCAGTGGATTATCCAGCGTTTTCGCCGCCTTGCTTGCAGGAGCTTTTGCCTGCGGTGTAGAAATGTCGCAGAACACCAGTTGGGTCAGCTTGTCAGCTTTGCCATCCCGCCAGATCTGCATGATGTTGTCCACGCACTGATTGACCTTTGTGCTAGGTTCATCCGGCAGCATCTGGTTGACGATTCTCTGGTCCAGGCCCAGCTTACGGCCATCCGAGGTAATCTTGAGCATATTGTCCTGGGACGGGTCAACGGTTCCGCTGTGTACCAGCGATGCGCGCTCCGAAAGGGTCTTGACCATTTCCTGCTGATGTTCGGTAGGCTGCGCCACGATGTTGTGGTATTCCACCTCCGGGGTGGGCAGGTTCAGTTGGTCGGCGGTCTTGATGTCCGCCACTTCTTTGAACAGGTTCATCAGCTCCGGCAGGTTGAAAAACTTGGAGAATCGAGTGCGCGCCCGATAGCCGGTTCCCTCCGGGGCCAGTTCCAGCGCCGTGACGGTTTCTCCGAAACGGCTGGCCCAGCAGTCGAAATGGGTCATGTTCAGTTCCTGCAGGCGGTCATACTGGAGATACCGCTGCATGGTGTAAAGCTCGGTCATGGAGTTGCTGACCGGGGTTCCGGTTGCAAAGATAACGCCACGGTTTCCGGTAATCTCGTCCATATAGCGGCACTTGGCAAACATATCGGAGGATTTCTGCGCGTCCGATGTGGATAAGCCTGCCACATTCCTCATTTTTGTGTATAGAAACAGGTTTTTATAGTTGTGGGCCTCGTCCACAAACAAACGGTCCACACCCAGCTGCTCGAAGGTTACCACATCGTCTTTTCGCCCTTCGGCTTGCAGCTTTTCCAGTCTGGCTTCCAGAGACTTTCTGGTACGCTCCAGCTGCTTGACGGTAAAACGCTCGCCGCCACTGGCCTGTACCTCTGCAATCCCCTCAGTGATCTCGTCGATCTGTTCATAGAGAAGCCGTTCCTGACGCTCCCGGCTGATGGGGATACGCTCAAACTGGCTGTGTCCCATGATAATGGCATCATAATCACCCGTCGCAATACGAGCGCAGAACTTTTTGCGGTTATGGGTCTCAAAGTCCTTTTTTGTGGTGACTAAGATATTGGCGGAAGGATAGAGACGCAGAAACTCCGACGCCCACTGCTCTGTCAGGTGGTTGGGCACCACAAAGAGAGATTTTTGACACAGGCCCAGGCGTTTGGCTTCCATCGAAGCAGCTACCATTTCAAAAGTTTTGCCTGCGCCTACTTCATGTGCCAACAGGGTATTTCCTCCATACAGCACATGGGCAATGGCGCTTTTCTGGTGTTCCCGCAGGGTAATGGCCGGGTTCATCCCTCCAAAAGTGATGTGGCTGCCATCATATTCACGGGGACGGGTAGAGTTCATTTCCTCGTTGTACTGGCGCACCAAAGTCTGGCGGCGTTCCGGGTCTCTCCAGATCCAGTCCCTAAAGGCTTCCCTGATAGCTTGCTGTTTTTGGGCAGCCAGGGTGGTCTCCTTGGCGTTCAGCACGCGGCGCTCTTTTCCGTCTGCGTCCTCTATGGTGTCATAGATACGGACATCTCGCAGGTTCAGGCTGTCCTCTAAAATCTTATAGGCATTGGCACGACTGGTCCCATAGGTGGTATAAGCTGCCACATCGTTGTAGGATACGGAAGATTTCCCCTTGATCTGCCATTCAGCGGTAAAGGACGAATAGTTGACCTCGATGCTGCGCTGGAGATAAAACGGGGTGTTGAAGGTTTCGTACATAAACTGCTGGATGTACTCTTTGTCGATCCAGGTAGCGCCCAGACGCACCTCAATCTCCGACGCATCCAGGTCTTTGGGCTGGGCGGCGGTAAGAGCTTCCACATTGACTGCATAAACCGGGTCCTGCTGTGCGGCCCGTTGCGCCTGACGCAGTTTGCGGCGTACATTGCCGGAGAGGTATTCATCAGCAGTCACATAATGGGGTGTGCCGTCTTTCTCCAGCTGTCCCGGTACACGGAAGATTACGCCTTGCAGCTCTCCGGCCAGTTCTTCTTTTGTTTTTCCGGTAAGCTGGCTCATATAGTCCATATCCACGCAGGCTTTTTCCGAGATGGACACCGCCAGTGCTTCACTTGTCGTATCCACCACAGCCACCGCCTGATGGGGCTTGATGGTCCGCTTGGTGAACATATCCGCCTTGCGCTCCAGCTTTCCGTCCTCGTCGATGACTTCCAGCGCACAGAGCAGGTAATAGGAAGAATCATCTGCATAGGCCAGACGGTTTGCACGGTCATTGATGAGACCGTATTTGGCAGAAAAGCTGTCATAGAGGCTGTTCAGTTCCGCCTGCTTCTCCCGAATGGTGCTGTCCGGAACCGCTGCATCCATCTGAAGGTCGATCAGTTCCTGCACACAATCACGCAGTCCCACAAGACCTTTTACACGGGCTTCTGCGGTGGTGTTGAGATCCGGGCGCACCATACGACTGTTTTCCCGGTAGTACACCTGCCCGTCTACAATGGCATAGGAATAGTTCTTCACATTGGGGTCGGCAGGAATGGAGGTGTCAATAGCTTCGCCTTCGCCCAGCTCCGGCAGCTCTGCCTCCTGATAAGTGCCATGAATATACTTCACCGCATCATGCAGCTGGTCGGAAAGCTCCAGTCCCTCGATAGGGTTCACGGTGTAGTCCATACCATGAGCAGTGCTTACCGGCTCCTGTCTGCCCAGCACCATTTCCGGGTGGTCGATAAAATACCGGTTGATGGCAAATCCGTCCTCCGTCTGTCCGGTTTGAGTCCATTCCGGCACAATGTCCAGCGGGCGGTCCCGCTTTTGGAGGAAGATGATGTCCGATACCACCTCGGCACCGGCATTCTTTTTGAACGCGTCATTAGGCAGACGGATAGCTCCCAACAGCTCGGCACGCTGGGCAAGATAGCGGCGCACGGTGGAATCCTTGGCGTCCATCGTATAGCGGGAGGTTACAAAAGCCACCACGCCGCCGGGACGCACCTGGTCAAGTGCTTTGGCGAAAAAGTAGTTGTGAATACTAAAATTCAGCTTGTTGTAGGCTTTGTCATTGACCTGATACTGACCGAAAGGTACATTGCCGATGGCAAGGTCAAAGAAGTCACGCCTATCGGTGGTCTCAAAGCCGCCTACTGTGATGTCCGCCTTGGGATAGAGCTGCTTTGCGATGCGCCCGGAAACAGGGTCCAGCTCCACGCCGTACAGACGGCTGTTTCGCATTTTCTCCGGCAGCATACCAAAGAAATTGCCCACACCCATAGACGGCTCCAGAATATTTCCGGTCTCAAATCCCATACGGTCCACCGCTTCATAGATGGCCTGAATGACCGTAGGGCTGGTGTAATGGGCGTTGAGGGTAGAGCTTCTGGCGGCGGCATATTCCTCCGGGGTCAGCAGCTCTTTTAGCTGAGCATACTCTAAAGCCCATGCCGGTTTCTCCGGGTCAAACGCATCAGAGAGACCGCCCCAGCCCACATATCGAGAAAGAACCTCCTGCTGTTCGGGGCTTGCCTGCTGTCCGGCAGCTTCCAGCTCTTTCAGCAAACGAATCGCATTGATATTTGCCTGGAACTTGGCTTTCGGACCGCCTTCGCCCAAATGCTCATCGGTAATGCGGAAGTTTTTTGCATTGCGGCGCAGGTTAGCCTTGTATTCCTCATAGGAGGCTTCCTCGGCAGCTTTGGCATTGGAGAAGGTCTCCCACTGGCCATTGACCTGAATGGAAACCGGGTGTTCGTCCAGCACTTCCTCAAAAGTTTTCTCCGGCTCTGTCACAGGTACTGGTGGCTCCGGCTCCTCGATATGCAGTCGTTCCACCACCACATCATAAGGCAGATTGTTCTTATCGCCCGGATAGACGGCCACGGTCTCGGAATGGAAGGTCGGGGCTTCGGCAGCCGGTTCGGGGCGTTCCTGTTCAAAGCCATCCAGCTGACGGGCATACATCCCGCGCAGCAACGGTGCAACCTCATCCCAGCGGAAATACAGCATAGCCAGACGCTTTTCCTCTGCATCCATGACTTCCAGTTCTATGCCCTGTGCCGTGGTACGGTAATCGGCAATATCGCCGGTCTCCAGATTCAGTGTCTCAATCTCACCGGAATAGGCTCTGCTCAGCCAATAGGCGATCTCGCTGTTGCTCCTGCCGGATTCCAGCAGCGTGGAAATCTGCTTTTTATCCGCTTCATCCATCAGTCCATGAGCCAATACATCCCGCAAGTCCTGATCTGCCTTGTCCGGGTCAGTAGGAAGAAACTCGGTATAGTAAGCATTGCGGCGGTCTGCCCGAAGCAGCTGCTCGAACTGTTCTTTGCGCTCTGCCCGGTAGATGGGATATACCATCCCGGTGGGCAGAAGCTGTACGGTGTCCTCCCGCAGCTCGGTGATCTGATAGGCGTCATCCTCGATATACACGGTATCGCCCACGGCATAAACCGGGGCAGCAGGGTCATAGGATGTTCTTTGCGGAGTTGGGCGGCGAACTGCATCATATTCCTCATCGGAAATAGCAACTTCGGAAGTCTGCTCTGTCTCAGCAGTTGCGATCTGCTCTACATCCGACATCACCTGTTGGATAAACGGATCATTGTCCAGTTTTTCCGGGTCTGCCACCTGGCCGTTGACGATCCCTCTTTCCTCCAGAGCTTCCCGGATGGCGATTGAGTCGATGTCGTCAAAACGGTCCTGTTCTTCTTCGGTATAGAACCGGTCCTCCTTGATAAGCTGGGCAATCCGGCGCTGTACCTTGGGCCAGGGCAGCTCAATCCCTTCTGGGCTTCCGGCGCGGATCACAAATAGGCTCTTGCTGTCGTTGCCGCTGTATTCCTGAGCCAGCCATGCGGCGGTATCTTTTTCTCTTGCATGGTCTTTCATATAGCGGACAACAGCGTGTTTACTCTCGATATTGCCGTTCCATGCACAAAGGGCAGTATCAATATCTTCCTGAGAAAGAGGGCGCAGAAGTTCATGGAGCTTTGGATAGGTTTCGTCGATCACTTCCCGGTGCAGACGCTGGCGGAACTCCGGCACATCCGAATAGAGTCGGATCAGCTCCATATCCTTAGAACCAAGGATCGCACGGCGCACAGCGGCATTACCCTCGATGACAGCATTTTCACGGTCAGAATGACCGCAGGCATTGCGATATGCGGTATCCTCGGAAATGGCGGCAGTCACCACAGGCTTATACTGCTCAAACTGCTCCCCAAGGGTAGGCTTTGGTGTTTCTTCATCCATCTCCGGCTGCTGGGCTTGAATGGCATCTTCTTCGGCCAGTTCCTGTTCAGACTGGATCTTGTCATACTGTGCCTGTTCCTGTTCGGTAAGATAGCGTTCTTTCTGGACAAGTGAGGTAATGCGCTTGGCAACCTTTTCCCAGTTCAAGTGAACATCCGGGCAGTCCTGCTTTTTATAGTGCAGTCCTTTCCCATCGTGATCTTCGCCGCTGTGTGTTGCACCGGACAAGGCATGAGAGCGTCCGCCAATGCCATACTCGTCTTTGAGGAATCTTACTTTCTCCTTATCCGTATGGTTTGCCATGAAGAACGCATAGATACGGCCTTTTCCTCCGGCGAAACTGCTGCCGCCGGTCATAGCGGCGTCGATCTCATCCTCGGTAATGAAGTGCTGAACGGTTGGCACTTGGGAAAGGTCTGAAGAAAAGGTCCTGCGGGGCAGGTCAAGGTCCTTCAGGTTCTCCCAGATCTCCCTTGGTCTGTGATAGTGAAAACGCAACAGGTCACGGTCCTGCTGATAGGCAGTCCAGAAGGCGGCGTATTCTTCCTTGAGGGTCTGGCGGAAAGCCAGGTCACTCATCTGCTCCGCCAGGCGGCGAGTCTCCTCCGGGAAACCATTGCCTTTGATCTCTGACAGGCAGGACAAATATCCGGCTTCTCTGGCACCCTCACTGAGATCGTGATACAGATGCCAGAGCTTTTCCGAGAGGAGGGAGCGTTCATAGCCTGCCACTTCTGCAAGCTCCACATTGGAGGCAAACTGGCCGCTCTCCAAAAGCTCCCCGATACGCTCTGCGGCGCTCTCCCAGGAAATGACCTGGGCAGACCTGTCATAACGGACAGACTTCCCATGTGAAAGATGGATACCATCCTCGGCATACCATGCGCTCACACTGCCAAGGCCATTGCCGCCGTGGTACAGCGTTTTCAGTATCTCGGCAATCTCAGCGGTGGTTTTCTGCTTTTCAAAGGCTGCAACCACACGCTCCCTCTGACGATCTGTATTGCCGCCCAAACGCAGCACATGGTCGATGTCATTTTGGGCAAAAGAAAAAGCAGAGGATGTATGCGCTACATTCTCTGCTTCATCTATGGATTGGATCTGTTCTGCTTCGGAGAGGAACAGGTTTAGAGTCAGCTGTTGATAAGCTCCGCCATCAGGATTTCCTCGGCCTGAGCTTTGCAGGTGTTCATCAGCCCCACCCACTTCATGGGATCGCTGGCTTTCAGTTCCTCGGTGGCTCCCGCTTCCTTCGCCAGCTGGGGCATCATCTGCTCCAGTCTGCTCTGGGCGGTCTCGTCGATCTCCAGAAGGTGCGGGTACAACTTCTCGCTCAGCAACATCTGGTTGTAGAGGATGGGACGATGTTCCTTCAGGTAGGTTTTCCTCATCCTGCCGTACTTGCCCAGGGGTTTCTCCGGCTGCTGGCTCAACTTCAGGTCGGGAATCAGATAGTCTCCGTTCTGGATATAGGTCATGGGATTGTTCATCTTGTTTGCTCCTTTCTTGGTTGGCTTCGCGCTCTGCATTTCGGACGGTAACGCCGATCTGCCGCAGCACCTGCTGGTTGATCTGGCTGACCGCTGTTCCCAGCGCCCCGATGGTTGACGGGGTATTGAAATCAAAGATTGCCATGAAATCTTCGTGGTCGAAGTAGCGTTCCGGCTCCAGTCCGCAGCGGGACATCAAAGCGTAAGTGATGCTGACGGTGGCTGCTGCCTTGAACTGTACTCCGATGTTAAACTCATCATATTCCTCCAAAAAGGAACCGTCAACGATATAGAAGAAGTCCTGCTGATGCTCCGTCCAGTATTCCTCAGCCAGTTTTCCGGCTACCTTAGTGAGCTGTCCGGCAAGGTCATCACCGGAAACATCATAGGTGCGCTCCAGCATGACCTGTACGGAATCCAGATGGCGCTCCTCCAGCTGCCACAGCCAGGGAGTGCGGGAATGTTCACGGGTTCCGGTGTCGGAAATGTCAAAGACATAACGCAGGCGAGGTCTGTCCCCGGAATCGTCCACCAGAGCGATTCCCTTGGAGCCGCGCCTTACATACCGGCCCATCTTTTCATTCCACAAATCGTACTCTGCACAGGCGGTAGCGTCCGGGCGCTGGGCATAGATCATCAGCTGCTCATGGAACGGGTACTTGTAAAGGCGGGAAGCAGTAGTGAGAAACCCTGCCCATTCCTGCCAGCTCCCCGTGAGCTGCGTTGTCACCTTCTCCGCCATCTGTGCATATAGTTCAGCTTTGGTTGGCATAGTATTCTGTCCTCCTTTCGGTTTTTGGGTAAAGAGGTGGGGTGGCATATTGCCACCCCATCCCTGCGATTATGGTGTTTACTGGTCAAAATCCGGGTACAATTCCAATTCCGCAAATTCATCATCCGTCATGGTTTGGAGCTTGCAAAGGGCGCTGTCGGTCAGCTCCCTCAGTTCCGTTTCCTCTGGCGAAAGCTCGCCGCGCATCTCACGCAGACTGTCGATCAATCCGGTGCGGCTGCCGGTATTGTAAATGCACATCAGGTTCATTTCCTCAAAAGTAAAGTTTCCCATATCAAATCTCCCTTTCTGCACTCTTTTTGGGCGCTGTCTTTTTGTGTTCTGCCTTGGGCTGGCTTTTCAGCTGCTCCATGACGGACTTTTTCTTTTCCCGTTCCTCCCGATGGGCAGCGGCAGCCAAATCCATCAGGGAAATGGGCTGACCGCTGCGGGCCTGCTGTTCCAGCTCTGCCACCGCAGGCTCTTTTGCGCCATTGTTGATGATACCGTCGATCATGCCGTAATCGTCCTCCACGGCCATCTCCGCATTTTTCAGCGGATTTTCCGGCAGGAATCCGGGAATCTGGGTAAAACCAACACTGTCACAGTAATGACAGGATACCTTACCATCCTGCTTGATCGCAACGATGTCACTGACACTCATAGAAGGACTGTGAAAATCCACCGGTTTTTGCAGATTAAACTGCTCATATAGTTTTTCCAGCTGCTCCGGCACAGTGCCAGACTCCCTCAGAGGAGCTGTGTAAATGAGGTCATAATTGCTGCGGTCTATGGAAATATCATGGGTCTGTAACCAGTCCAGATTCATAAAGCGCACATTCTGCGGATCGTCACGGCTCACCTGATAGATGGCAAAGCAATCTCTGTTCTGAGCAAGAAATGCCTGTTCCCGTTCCTGCTGATGTTCCTGGCGCTCCATGACCTTTTCATGGAACTGAGGGCTTTTCTCCCATTCCTCACGGTCCACACCGAAAATGCCGCCATGATCCATGATTTCCTGCGGGTCAAATACCATACTCTCCGTATTGTCCTCATGCAGCACATAGACAGTCAAACCAGCGGCATCCAGTTCCAGCGCCAGTTCTCTGGTGACAGGGAGCATCCCATCATAGGAGTAGCCGTATTCCTGCATATCCGGTGTGGATACCTGCTCATCAGGCATAGGGTATTCATCCAGCGCCTGCTCTTGTGCTTCCGGCAGCTGGGAAGAAGCAGCCATCTGACTGGCCTCTGTCTGCATCTGCTGGTAGGCAGCTTCCTGCAAGGTCTCAATCATGGACAACGGTGCGTATTTTACCGAGTCTCTGCCCAAATCGTTGTCATCACAAATCTGGAGAACTGCCTTCATGCGGGAAATCTCCGGCATATCCAGCTGACCACCATCCAGCTCTTTCATGGACGCGGCATCGTAAAGGGTATAGTCCCAGCCGCTGTCACAGGACTGGATATGAAGATAGGTGGCATCGTCAATCAGAAACAAAGCCTCCTGCTGGTTGGCGTCCGCCCCCAGCACTTCCATTTCCGGCATTGCCACAGCCAGTTCCTTTACCGCTTTTTGCACCAGAGGATTATCACGGTAATAGTCGATTGCCTGGATGGTGTCCAGGTCAATGGTCTGGCCGGTCAAAATCGGAAAAGGTCCTTCATAGTCGCTTCCGTCTTTCAGCTCAAAACCAATGCCCTTGATTCCGTTCATTCGTTCTGCCGGAATCTCCTGATAAATGCGGATTGCTTCCTCCAAAGACAGGTTATCGTGGTATTCTCCGAGGTTTGGAAATTCCATGCACTCTGCTACATAGTAGGTCAGATCGCCGGTCTGCTGTCTATCAGATACCTTAGCGGCATCTTCTGGCTGCTCTATCGGGGCGGGTTCCGGCTCTACCTTTGCATGAGGGTCGATTCCGCGCTCTTTGCAGATTTCCTTATAGTGGCGCTCAATGTCGGAGATCAAAGTGCCGGAGGTTTTGTTGATGGTCTCCAAACTGGCTCTCAACTCTTTCAGCTCCTTGCCTTGACTCCAACTGGCAATATAGCCAAAGCTGTTTTCTCCTGTCTCAATGCCAAAATATTTGCAGACTGCATAGGAGATGCTTTCAGCCTCCACTTCTTCCGTGTGACGGTTTTTGATTGCCTGTTTTTCTGCGGTTGCATCTTCCTCAACTGCAAGACGCCATTCAAACTGATTTTCGTCCACATAACGCCAATCCATATCAGAAGCAAACTGTTCGGCTTCTTTTTCTGTGGCAAAATCCAACTTGAAATCATGCTTGGTTCCACCTTCACTCTCCTGCACAACCTTCCATGACGGTAGCATTTCATATTTTTTAGGGTCATGGAGCTTGCTGTGGGCAATCTCGTGTACTGTGGCTGAAACCGTCTGAACCTCACTCATGCCCTGACGAATGGCAATTTTCTGATGATCAGCAGAAAAATAGCCGTCCGTATCAGCGGCCATTGCTTCAAAAGTAATCGGCACCGGTGCGCTGCGGCGCAGGGCCTCCATGAATGCCTCATAGTTTGGCACATTGCCGGAAAGGGAGGAAGCAAGCTCCGGCAAAGGTTTCCCGTCGGTCTGACTCACATCAAAGACCTTGACAGGGCGAAACATGGGAATCTCGATTTCTTTTTCCTCTGTGACGATCTTTCCGTCTTTATCCAGAATCGGAGCCTTGGTATCTGGGTCCAGCTTCTGCTCCTCGATTTTCTTCTTATACGGTGTGGGAGCGATGATGGTAATGCCATGCTCGCCCTTTTTTACATGACGCTCAAACTGGTCTTTCCACTTATTGTATCCGGCTACCAATGTGGCGTCCGGCTTCTGCATATAGATGAGCATGGTGTTGTTTACCGAATAGCGGTGGAAGCGGGACATGACGGACAGATAGCGCATATACTTTTCACTCTCAAACAGTTCTTTGATGCCCTGCTCGATGCCATCTGTGATTTCCCTTAGCCGTTCTCGGTTGGTGGGTTTGTTCTCAGCCATGATTTTCAATCTCCTTTCCAAGTGTGTGATTTCTGCTGTGTGTTCTGCAATCCATGCCTTTTGTTCTTCTTCACTTTCATAAAGGAAAAGGTCCAGCAGGTATTCTACATAGGCTTTCTTCTGGATTGCTTCCACAAAACGGGGGTGCGGTTCTTCCTCCGGTGTCCTGGGAGAACAGTCGGCTTCCCATTTTTTCAACAGATAGTAGTAATCGGACAGTACGCGATAACAGCGCTGTCGATCCTCCCGAAACTTCTGTGCCTCGGTTTTTTGCCGGACATATCTCCTGCGGGGCGGGGCCTGACTGTCATAGATCAGGCCAAAGTCCTGTGCCAGTTTCTCCGCCGCTTCTTTTGGGGAGAGGTTAAAGAGCTTTGCGGTAAAGTCGATCACATCCCCATCTGCACCGCAACCAAAGCAGTGGAACCGCTGGTCTACCTTCATGCTGGGGTTCTTATCATCGTGAAAGGGACAGCAGGCCATACCAGTTCGACTGACTTTTATCCCGTAAAACTCTGCCGCTTCTCTGGTGCTGACCGACTGCTTGACCGCTTCAAATACATTCTCTGCCATGTGCCTTTAACTGCCGGACTTTTTCACAGGGGGCTGGTATCCGGCGGCTTTCGCACGCTCACTGGCAGCTTTGCGACGCTCGGCGCTGTATGGCTCCCGGACTGATACACACCGCTTGGGGACGGTAAAGTTATGGGCGTCCTTTCGGGTGATCTGGTCGGGGTGCTTTTTTGCCAGCAGTTCCAGCTTCTCCATCAGACGGGGATCGTGGGTATAGACCTCAGCCATTGATTCTGCCTGGTTATAGAGGAGAATGGTTTCCCGTTCCACTAAAGAGAGCTTCATCGGCTGCCTCCTTTCCGCTGGTCAAATTCCAGCTTGAAATTTGCATACTGTCCATCGTCCTCCAAAACCACAGTGGCATCGTAGGTCTTGCCGGTTTTCTCCGAATATAGCCCCGTCACACGGACACAGCCATCGTTCAGCAGCGCAGACACCACAGCCTTGGTCGGCTGTTTTTTCTTGGCAGCCCACCATTTGTTATTTTTCCAGATTGCAAATTTGCAAGAATCATTCTGACAGAAGAAGCCTTTTTGCAGTTCTGCAACTTCAACGCCGCAGCGAGGGCATTTACCCACCACCTCACGGAGCGGAGTGAACAGGTACTCGGTTCCCTTGATGACCTGATAAGTTCCCACCAGGTCTTTCAGCATGGTGCTGATCCCGTCCAAAAACTTCTCAGGGGCAAGCTGCCCGCGCTCGATCTCTCCCAGGCGGTACTCCCACTCGGCAGTCAGAAGCGGCGATTGCAGCTGTTCCGGCAAGACTGTGATAAGGGAAACTGCATCGTGGGAAGGAAGAAGCTGCACCGTTTTTCTGTTCTTTTTTCGCTCCAGAAAACCGGCAGATACCAGCTTTTCCAAAATACCGGCACGGGTGGCCGGTGTCCCCAGACCTTTTCGCTCGGCGTCCTCCGGCATATTCTCTTTTCCGGCAGTCTCCATTGCGGACAACAAGGTATCCTCCGTAAAGTGCTGAGGCGGACTGCTTTTGCCTTCTTTGACGATTGCCGCAGCAACCGAAAGGGTCTGTCCTTCGGTCAGCTCCGGCAGGGCTTTCTCTGCGCCCTCTTTTTTCGGCTCTGCATCCTTCATTTTGGCACGGTAAGCGTCCTCCAGTGCTTTCCATCCGGGATGCTTCACCGTTTTTCCTTTTGTGGTAAACTCCCCACCGGCACACGCTGCAATCACAACAGTTTCCGAATAGATATGGGGCTGGGCTACGGCGCACATCAGACGCAGGGCCACCAGCTCCAGCACCGCTTTTTCTCCCGCAGGAAGGGCAGAAAGGTCTGCATCCTTGAGATTTCTGGTAGGGATTACTGCGTGATGGTCGGTTACTTTCTTATCGTTGATGACCGTATGCGGATCACAGGTAATGGCGATCCCTTTGCGAAACGGCATAGCACTGGCAACCAGATTCACCAGCAACGGCAGGCTGTCTGCCATATCACCAGTCAGATAGCGGCTGTCAGTACGGGGATAGGTGCAGAGCTTCTTTTCATACAGGCTTTGTAGATAGTCCAGGGTCTGCTGGGCTGTAAATCCAAGCAGGCGGTTGGCATCTCTTTGCAGGGTAGTCAGGTCATAGAGGGCAGGCGGCTTTTCGGACTTTTCCTTGCACTCCACCTTTTTGATTGTGACATTTGCACCCTGACAGGCTTCTTTCAGCTGCTCGGCAGCGGCTTTATTCGCCATGCGCTCCCCGGATACGGTAAGACCGAGCAGCTCCAGCGCCACGGTATAAAAGGGAATCGGCTGAAAGGTGTCGATCTCAGCTTCTCGCCGGACAATGAGCGCCAGTGTTGGGGACATCACGCGCCCGATGTTGAGGGTACGGTGATACAGCACGGAAAAAAGCCTTGTCGCATTGATCCCCACCAGCCAGTCGGCCTTGGCACGGCAGAGGGCAGCATCTCGAAGTCCGTCATAGTCCGCACTGGGGCGCAGGTTTGCAAAGCCTTCCCTTATGGCGGAGTCTTCCATCGAAGAAATCCAGAGCCTTTTCATCGGCTTCTTGCAACCTGCCAGCTCATAGACGCTACGGAAGATCATCTCGCCCTCGCGTCCGGCATCACAGGCATTTACCACTTCCGTCACATCCGGGGCATTCATCAGCTTTTTGAGAATATCAAACTGCTTTTTCTTATCTTTTCCTACCACCATCTGCCAATGTTCCGGCAGGATAGGCAGATCATCATATCGCCACTTGGCATACTTTGGGTCATAGCTGTCTGCATCCGCAAGACCGGCCAGGTGGCCCACGCACCAGCTGACACGCCAGCCGTTGCCCTCCAGATACCCGTCCTTACGGACGGTTGCGCCGATCACCGCCGCCAAATTCTGGGCAACTGATGGTTTTTCGGCAATTACCAATTTATGTTGAGCCATGATGGTTCCTCCTCTCTTTGAGCCATCGGGACATTTCCCGGTGACAGATACCTACGCAGGGTCTTCCATAATTCCCGCAGCCATAGCAGGGGTGGCTGTGGGGTAAAGAAGGAGGACGGGAAGTTTCCTTCCCGCCCTCCGGTCTGCGTGTCATCATGCGTTCATAGGGACTGTCTGTGAATCGGGTCATTTCACGCTGTCCTCGTCATCTTCTTCTGTGCTGCCCCCGTCAGCGTCCGGCTCGTCCGACTCCTCATCCTCGGTTTCCCATTCCTCGGAATCTTCCTCGCCATAATCATAATCGTCCAGACTGTCATTGCCCTTGGTCTTAGGCTTATTCTTAACGAGCTTCAAGTAGGCAAATACGCCACCGCCTCCCAGCAGAGCCAGCAAAAGGACTATCGCAGCCGGGTTCAATCCGGCAGGCTTCTCTTTTTCCGGCTCCGATGTTTCTGCCGGAGGTTCCGGTGCTTTGCCCGTACATTTACTCTTATCAGTTGCGCAGACCGGGCAGGCCGTATTGACTGCCCCTGCTTCACATTTTGTTGAACAGCTACACACAGCAGCCGACTCCTCTTTGACATTTTCATCTTCCATCAGTGCCATCAAATCCGCTTCATCCACCTGGTTCAGAAAGTGAACAGCAGTCTTTTTATCCTCATTAGCCCTGTCGATCAAAATGTAAAAATAGTTGCCAGCCTTGGTGGTAACGGTAATGAGCTGCTTATTGCCACCAAAATCATCCACCAGAGCGGCATTGCCATCTGGTGTAAGTGCCGGTGCCGGTTCTGTTTCTTCCACAATCACATTGCTGTCATTGGTAGAATCCTCTGCCGGTGCCGCCGGAGCCTGTTCTGACCCCTGTGCGAAAGCAGGGATCGTAAAGCCAAATGCCACAACCATTGTCAGGCAAAGGGCGGAAAGTGTTTTGCAAATTCTTTTATTCTTCATAAGCGGTAACCTCCTGATTATTTGATTCCGACAGTGCTGTATCTCTGCCGTGGTTCATTCCACCGGAAAGCATAGCGTTCAGCTGTGCTGGAGTCATGCGTAACGCACGAACCATCTGAACGATTTCCAGATTCTCTGCCTCCGTTTTCTGTGCTTCCAGGGTCTTGAGCTTTTCCTGATATTCCGCAATCTTCTCACGGGTTTTCTCAATTTCCTGGTCGATACGTTCAATTTTATTTTTTGCCATAACCGTTCACTCCTTTCCACAAAGTCTGTTACCAGTTCATCAGGCCGTAGCCCTTAATACTTTGATAATTCAGGTCATAACTTTTGATCTTGCAGGCATCGCCGGAATTTCCCTCCACCGTATAAACACGGCTGCCATCCGTACCGATCACGATACCCACATGGTCTGCTGTCCCATCTAAATCCCAATCAAAGAAAATTGCATCTCCGGGAGCCAGATTGTTATAGCCTCTTGCACCCCATTGTCCATGAGACTGGAACCACGGAACGCCCTGCCACTCACAGCCTGCAAAGCGCGGCTCACTTTTTCCAGCCTGGTTATAACACCAGGATACAAAGCAGGCGCACCACTCCACGCGGCTGTCAAAGCCATACCAGCTCCAATAAGGATAGCCGCCCACATTGCCGACCTGACGCTTGGCCAGCTCCACCAACTGCGGATTTCCGGGACGGGTTCCATTTACAAACTGTACACCGGTCAAGTCCTCGGAATTGCTCATGTCAGGGGAACCACCGCCAAACAACAGCGGCTTATTGCCCATGGTCTGCCGGTAAACCTGATACATTTCCATCTGCTCCGGGGTCAGTAACTCCGACGCCACAGCGGAAATGGGCTTGCTGGTGAGTTTCACATTCAAAATGTAATACTCATAGGGGACTTCTTCTGAGGTGGTCTCGCCGGTCTCCGGGTCGGTGGAGGTCTCCGTGCGGTAGCGGATCTCCACTTCCTCAGTAAGCGTCAGCTGATACTGTGCTGCAAACACACGCGCCAGCTCTGCCTGAGCACTCTGCTGGGTGTAACCTTGCAAGACGGCAGACAGAAATGCTGCCAGCTCATGAGGGTCATGGCCGATCATACCAAGGTCATAGCGATACTCGTCATACCCTGGGTGGCTGCTTTCAATGTTGTCGATTTCCTCCTGCAACTGGACTTCTCTGGCTGCATAATCTGCCTCCACTGCCAGCATTTCCGGGTCATCCGACGGATAAGTAGTGCCGGAGAGAACGGAACCGATGCTCTGCGCCATCATGGAGCAGGAGGACATGGTATTCATCAGCATACAGGTAATGAGGAACAAAACCCCTGCCATCAGGAAACCCTTCTTGTGGCGCATGACGAACGCCCCTGCCTGCTGTGCCTTTTCTTTTACCGTCCTTGCGGCTTTTCCGGTTTTGGATGCAGCCTGGGCGGTATTTCCGGCAGTCTGACCGGCGTGTTTGGCGGCGGCATACTGCTTTTTAATGGCCTGCTTTTGCTGCCAGCGGGAAAACGGATTGCTGGCAAACTGGGGATTTTCCTGCAAAGATTTCTGGTACAGAACATTTACATTTGCCTTTTCCAGTTGGCGCTCTGCCTGTGCTGCTTTGCGGTACGGCTTCAGCTTGTGGCTGCGATAGCCCTCCCGCACCAGATAAGCGCCGGTCTCCACCGCCTCCTCGGACTTGTGGGCGCTTTCCACGCCCACATTGTCCTGCTCTGTTTCCCGGATCTCTTTGTGGAGCTTGCCCGCAACCAGATGGACGGGAGCTTCCCTGACTCCTTGAGAAACTTTGGAGGGTGGCTTTTTCTTGTCCTCAAAGGTCAGCTTCGAGGTCTTTTTTCCGGTATCCGGGTCAATGACCGTCTGCCTGACCTTTTTCTTTGGGATATTGGCCTGCGCCTTATCTGCTCTGGCCGCAGCTTTCTCCGCTTTACGGATCGGCTTTTCCAGTGCAGGGTCAGACCGTTCCTCATCAGTAAAGCGCAGACGCGGTTCCTTATTCAAACCATTCCCCCAGCATGAGGGAGGACATCATGTAGTGCAGCTCTGCATAAATGGCCATTCCCACCGGATCGTTGAACATACAGCCGGACAGGTAGGCATAAAACTGTGCCACCACATCGGACAGGATCTTCGCTTCGGTTCCTTCCAGAACCAGACCACCCATACCTTCCTTGGCACGGATGGCGCTCCAGACCTCTGCCAGACGGAGCAGCCCCACCTGACCGGTCTCATTCAGTTCGGCTGCCTGATCTGCCGCCGTGCGGCACTCACTTACCGCATCGGCCATGACTGTAAGCAGCTGGCTGCGCTGGGCATTTACCGCCCTGTCAAAAAACATCAGCGGATTTTTATTCAAAATGTTGGGGTTCATCATCATTCATCCTCCTTCTTTTTCAGTTCCTGGGGTTTGGTGGTCATAATGCGGTAAAGCTCGGTATTCTTCGGGAAGTGATCCACGAAAGGCAGGATTGTAGAGCCATAGAACAGCAGGCCCTCGCCCTCACCGGAGTGGGTCACATAAGATAATTGGTGTGTGGAAATACCCAGCTGCTTGGCGAGGATCTGACGGTCTCCGCCTGCCTGGTTGAGCATATACACGAAGTCCGAGTTTTCAAAGATGTTCTCCACCTCACGGCTGCTCAAAAGGTCTTTGACATTCTGGGTGATACCTGTCGGAATACCGCCCCATTTTCTGAATCGCTTCCAGATTTCCACCGTATAGGCGGCGGTCTGCTCCTCCTTCAAAAGCAGGTGCATCTCGTCGATGTAGTAGCGGGTAGACTTGTGAGCGGCACGGTTGATGGTGACACGGTTCCACACCTGATCCTGAACTACCAGCATTCCGATTTTTTTAAGCTGCTTGCCCAGTTCCTTGATGTCATAGCAGACAATCCGGTTATCAATGTCCACATTGCTCTGATGATTGAACACATTCAACGAACCCGTTACATAGATTTCCAATGCCGTTGCAATGTACTGAGCTTCTTTTTCTTCCTGCTCCCGCAGCAAGTTATAAAGGTCCTCCAAAATCGGCATATTCTCCGGCTTTGGGTCATTGAGATATTTGTTGTAAACCAACCGTACACAACGGTCAATAATGGTTTTCTGCACCGGCTGCAAGCCCTCCTTACCGCCCACGATCAGCTCACACAAGCTGAGGATAAAGTCAGACTTGAGTGACAGCGGGCTTTCATCATCCGAATAGTCCAGATTCAGATCCATCGGATTGATATAGTTGGTTGAAGTAGGTGAGATCTTGATGACCTGCCCATGCAGACGCTCAACAAGAGGTGCGTACTCCGCTTCCGGGTCACAGATAATGACATCATCACTGGTAAGCAAAAAGCAGTTGGCAATTTCTCGTTTTGCGCTGAAGGACTTACCGGAACCCGGCGTACCCAGAATCAGGCCGTTGGGGTTTTTCAGCAGCTTTCTGTCCACCATGATGAGGTTGTTGGACAGAGCATTGATGCCGTAGTACAGAGCTTCTTTCCCGTTCTGGAACAGTTCCTGCGTAGTAAAGGGCACAAAGATAGCTGTGGAACTGGTGGTCAGTCCTCGCTGGATCTCAATCTGATTGAGACCCAGAGGCAGACAGCTCATCAGCCCTTCTTCCTGCTGGAAGTCCAGCCTGGTCAGCTGACAGTTATACTTCTGAGCAATAGAGCCTGCCTGAAAGATGTTGTTGCCAAGCTGACGGGGATTGTCCGCTGTGTTCAGCACCAGAAAGGTCAAAAGGAACATTCTCTCGTTGCGGCTCTGCAAATCCTGCAAGAGTTTTTTCGCTTCACTGCCGTAGGTAGCAAGGTCAGATGGAATGATGTCCATGTCGTATCCGGCACGGACTGCTTTTTTCTGTTCCTCGATCTTGCTGCGGTCCAGGTCGGTAATCTTCCGCTTTACCGTTTTGATGGCTTTCACCTGATCCACCGACTGAATGTGCATACTCACAATGAGCGAGCTTTCCATATCCAGAAAATCAGCCAACAGACGGTCATTCAGCTCCGGTGCGAGAATCTGCAAAAAAGAAACAGTCCCGTATTTCTTGCCCATACGGAACTGCTTGCCGGTGCGGAACTCAAAGGAGCTTGGTGCAATAAAATCCTTTGTGGACAGACCGGAAGGAGCCAGCCAGTCCCATTCAAACTGAAACGGGAGTTGTTCATCCATGTGGAATACCGCATGAAGCTGAAAAAGCCTTTCTTTACCGTCCAGCGTTCTGGCAGCTACACCAAGACGCTTGAAGTTATTAAGTATATCGGTCTCAATACGCTCCAGACGGGGCTTGGCGGCTTTGATGCTGTCCGCGTCGATACCAAAGGTCAGGTATTTGGTCTTGATGAGACCGTTGTTACCTCTGGCCAGCTGATTTTGCAGCATTGTGGTGTATTCCTCGCGGATACTGTCAAAGGCGTCCCTCTGGGGCGGGATGGAAATGGAGTTAGCAAAGGTCTCCTCCGATGCCGCAAGGTTCAAAAAAGACAGCTGAAAATGAATCGAACTGTCAAAATAATTGAGGAAATCACACCACCCCTCAAAGATTGCCGTCTTATCTTCGTTTTGGGAGAGCTGATAGTTGATGTCCTGAAACTGGATGGTCTTTGTGTAGTGGCTGTCCGATACGCGGCAGATTCCGTCCGGCCATATCCGTTCATAAGGGATACTGTCCTGCGCAGATTTTCCTTTTTTGTCCGTGCGGTTAGCGCGGGCAATGGCCGCTTCGATCTGCTTCTTATCGGCGCGGGACAGTTTTTTCTTTGTCTTTACCGGCTGCACAGTTTTTTCCTCGGTTTTTCCGAACATCCGATGCAGCCATTTTTTTATTGCGGTGAACAATGTCATACACCTCCTTATCGAGCATTTCCTGCCGCTTTAATACGGCATAAAAGTTGTTGGTCTGGTAAGGTCGCTGTTTTGGACGGATCACAGCTACTTTGAGAATGTTGCCCACGATCTTTTCCAGGGGCTGTCCATGCTTTTCGTACATAGCCAGCATAAAGAAGGGCAGCATAACCAGCATCATACACATAGCCGCTACACTGTTTCCGGTAGGTTTTCTGAGCAAAAAGAAAAGCGGTACGCCAATAAGCGCTCCGCCCGTGAAGCAGATAAGCTGCCGCTTGGTCAGATTGAACATGACCTTTGTTTTGACTTTTGTTAAGTCCTTGGGTACGGGTACATAAGCCAATGTGGAAACCTCCTTCCGTTTTAGTGCGCCTGAAAGACTGATTTGGCGAGACTGCCGGTTTTGAACAGCGTAAAACATAGCAGTACGGTGTAGCCCACGCAGCTCCAGATTGCCATGATGATGTCATCTTCCAGAGCGATGTTCTGCACCAGCACAGCATAAATTGCCACGCAGACGATAATGAGAAATGCCTGAAAGCCCAGTGCCAGCAGGGATCGGAGGTAATTCTGTCCCATACCGCCCCATTCTTTGCCCATCATTGCAGCCATTGGAACGGGAGCCACCGAAGTTACAAGGTAGATCTCGATCATACGGCCATAAATAACGATAAAGATACAGATATACAACGCCCACATGGTAATGCCAATAAAGAGGGATTGGAACCACAGTCCGAACAGCGGTCCCAAATCCATTTCCATCAGCCTCGGTTCCAGATCGGTCATAACTGAGGAAATGTCAATGGACGCATCCGAATTGATAATCCCTGCCGCCTGCGCCACCACGCTCTGCGCCATATCAAAGACGCCCATCACGATATTCCATGTGTTTGTGACAATGAGAATGGCGGCAGCTGATTTGAACACCCACTTGAAAATCATCCAGGTATCCACATCATGCAGGTTGTTCTTGTCTGCAATCATCTGGATCAGGTCTACGGTCATCACGATAGCCAGGATCACACCTGCAATCGGCACCATGATGGAGTTTGACAGATTCTCAATCATATTGAAAATACTGCCATTCCATCCCTGTGGGGTCTGTCCTACCTGTACGGATATATCCGCGACCTGCTGATTTACACTGTCAAACATCCCCGAAAGGTTGCTCATAATACCGCCCACCAGCATTTCTTTCAGCCAATTTGTCAGGGCTTCAAGTAAGAAATCCATACGGTGTCAACCTCCTTTCCGCCGCCCCCGCAAAGCTGCGGGAGCGGCAAGGATTTCATGCAGAAACGCTTAGACAGAGAACAGCCCGGAGAGCAGAGGTACAAGGACCATGCCAACAACGGCTACACCAGCACCGGCCATAAGCTGCTTCATGCCCTGAGATTTGGCGCCAGGGTTGTCGTTGCCGTAACCTTCCAACAGGTTGATGACACCCCAGATACCAAGACCAGCGCCCAGAGCGATAACGAGAGTCTGAAGAACGGTAATTGCCTGTTCAAAAAATGCCATATAGTTTGTTAGCCGGAATCTGATTAAAAAATAGGTTTGTCATGTTTCATAGGCATACAAAAGCCGGAACAATCTGCCACCCGGTTTCCGGGGGCATGATTCCGGCTGTCCTCCTTTTTCATTATTTTTCTTGCGATTGTCCGCTTTGTACGCCAATGGCCTCAACAGAGGCAGTTGCGGCAAATAGATACGATCACTCCTTTCTCAGCGGAACCGTATTACACGCCCTCCGTGTCTACTTCATATACATCGCAGACCTCATCAGGCTTGAGTTTTAGTCTGGCAGACAAAAATGCTTCAATATCAAAGGTATTTCGCTTGTCTGCATCAGCTGTGTATTTGAAATTAGGGTGTCTGGTAATGTCATACTTGTCTGAAAGAAACGGACGCACACCGCGCAACTGCAAGATGCACTTGCCGCCATCCATAACTGCCAGCTCGTCCTGGCTCATCAGCTCTTTTCCCAATTTCTGATAGTTAAGCGAGTGGGAGGTCTCCCGTCCCCGGCTCTCTCCGGTGTTGTAAGTGTCTATGGTCTCCTTTCCCAGAACAGCCGCCAGCTCTTTCAGCGTTGTTGGCTCTTTGCCACCCAGGAAGATGGAAGTATCCATATTGCCGATGATGGTATCGGCATTATCTTTGTAAATTGCCTTGAGCTGGCTCTGTGCCTGCAACACCAGACAGGCAGAGATTTCACGGCTTCGGATGGTGGCCACCAGCTTTTCCAGCTTCGGAATCTGCCCGATGTTGGCACACTCATCAATCAGACAGCGCACATGAACCGGAAGCCTGCCGCCATACACATCGTCGGCCTTTTCACAAAGCAGGTTGAATAACTGGGTGTAGCACATGGAAATGAGAAAGTTAAAACTGTCATCCGTATCACTCATAATGAGGAACAGAGCCGTTTTTCTGTCTCCCAGCGTATCCAGTTCCAACTCATCGTAGGATGTAACCTCGCGCAGCTCCGCAATATCAAATACGGCAAGACGCGCACCGCAGGAAATCAAAATCGACTTAGCGGTTTTGCCAGAAACAAATTGTCAAGGACTTTTTAATCAAGTTTACAAAGAAGTCACATTTTGCGGACTTCATCACGGAGCAGACGCTTGATTTTGTCCTCCATCGTCTCTTTGGCGGTCTCGCTGAAATGGACACGGACAATATAGGTGGTCTTACCGATCTGCTTTCTGACAGTCGGGCAAGGGCTGTTGTTGGCGGTGCGGTTGGTTGCGGTATTATTCATTCAAAATCCTCCTGTAAATGAAAATAGCCCGGTGACTTTTCATCATCGGGCGGTGTCGGTATGAGGGAAGAAGGCAAGGCGGCAACTTTAAGGTATCTATAAAACCTTTGCCGCCTTTGCCATGTTTGCCTTCTTCCTGTTGTCAGTTGCGGAGATAGCAGACCCATGTTGCGCCGTCTTTCTCGGTCATAAGCCTGTCCCCGATACGGCTCTTTGCCGTCCTCATGGTGCGTGAGGAAATGCCACGGTCATTGACCGCTTTCTCAAGCTCTGCGCTCGGCATACGCTTTCCGTCTGCAAGAAGCTCAAGTATCAGCATTTCAGCCTGTGCCGTCTTACTCTCGGTCTTGGTGGTGTCCGTCCCGGCAAGAAGCTCATCGGCGGTAATGTCGTATGCGCCTATCCATTCAAAGCCTTTCTCGTCTCCCAGAGAAAAGGCAAGGGACTGTCCGGGCGGCGCAAGGGAGCTTTTCTCATGGATAAGCACCCTCGTTGTGGGGCTGTCCTTCAGCTTGCCGATAAAGAGCAGACTGCGGACTGCCGCCGTAATGTCGATAGACCCTAATCCTCGGTAGGTGCTTTGCGTTCCTGCGGCTTTGTTGAGGTGTCCTATCAGCACAATAGCGCACCCGGTAGCCTGTGCAATGTCCCCCAGACTGCGGAATATCGGGCGTACCTCGTTTGCCCTGTTCATATCCACATCTGCGCCCAGAAACGCCTGCACCGGGTCAATGATAACCAGCCTTGCGTTGTTCTCACGGATTGCCCTTGCTATGCGTTCATCGGCAAGGGTCAGCGGCGTGTCCCTGTCATCAATGACAAGCACTCGCTCAAGGTCGGCTTCGGCTTCCATCAGTCGGGGCTTGACCGTATCGCCCAGACCGTCCTCGGCGGTCTGGTAAATAATATTGAACGGCTCAAGGGTCTGCATATTGGGCAGGGGCTTTCGGTTGGTGCAAGCCGCCGCAAGGCGCATGGCAAAGTAGGTCTTGCCCTCACCGGGGTTGCCTTGAATGATAGTCAGCTTTCCGAATGGGATATACGGAAACCATAGCCAATCCACGCTCGTCAGCTCCACATCAGCCATACGGAGCATAGGGACGGGCTGGGCTGTTGGCAGCTCTCGCAGCGTGATTGTCTCGGCTATAAATCTGCGGTCTGGAATGTCCTTTTTCTGCAAGAGAACATCGTTCCAGTCCTTCCTTGCCGGGACAAGGCGAATGACCGTTATCGGCTCTGGAATGGTCTGCACAAGCCTTGTAGCGGCTTCTGCTCCTGCGGTGTCGCTGTCAAGGCAGAGGAACACTTTCTTGGTGTCCTGTCGTTCAGAAAGGAAACGCTCAAGGGCTTTGCCAGAAACGCCGCCCAGGGCAAGGTAGCTTCTTGTCTGCCAGTCCTGCGGATAAAGGCAGATAAAGGACAAAAGGTCTATGGGTGCTTCAAAGACAAAGAGCTGACTGCCGTTGCCCTCATAGCGGAACGGATAGGACTTGTCAGACCCGGCAATGTCCTGTCTGAAAGTATCTGCCGTTCCTCGCACATGGGCGTATCTCGGTGTGCCGCTTCTGTCTCTGCCGACAAACACAACATTGTGCCTTTTCTCGTCCTCGTAAATATCCCCGGAAAGAAGAAAAGCCTCAACAAGCGTTTTGTTGAGCCCTCGGCTTTCACAAAGATATTGAATTGCTCTGTCGGCTGTCCTGCTGTGCAAGGGCAAGTGGAACTCCAAAGGCGGTGCGGCGGGGACGGCTTCGGGCTGTCCTTCGCCGCATTCGCCTGTCAACATCTGAACAGCTTCGGGAAAGGACTTGCCGTAAAACTCCATGACAAAATCAATGGGATAGCCGCCCTTGCTCTGGCTGTGGCGAAACCACTTGTTTCCTCTGACGGTCAAGCTGTCGTGTTCTTTCCAGCGGTATTCTCGTCCGCTTTTGATAAGTGTCTCTCCCTGTGAACGGAGAAAATCTTCCAGACTGACGGCATTTGCCCGGTCAATCTGTGCCTGCGTGTAATTCATCGTGTCATATCCTCCTTTTTGTGTCGTATTTGGGGTTGATTTTGGAGCTTTTGTTCCGCTGTACGCTGATTAAATCGGACGGCAGTATCAATGTTTGACTTTACTTTCCAAAGCCGCTGTAAATCCTCTCTGACGGTCTTAAACTCGGCATAGGTGGTCTCATGCTCCTGTTCCAGCGTGTCATACTCTTTGGATAGCTTTCCCATATCCACCTTGCCGTCCGGGAACTCCTCGGTCAGCTTGCGCCTTGCGGTGTAAAACTGTTTCAGCTCGGCTTCATGCTCTGCCTTGTATTTCGCTCTGGGCTTCTCAAATTTGATTTTCTGCAAGCCGTCAAAGACCGGCTTCAAGCGGTGGAAGGTATCCCGGTAGTCTTGGAGCTGGCGTATGGCTTTCATTCGTGCGGTCTGGGTGTCCAGCGTTTCTTTTAGGCTGTTGACGGTTGTGCTGTGGCTCTCCACACGACTTTCCAGATCCGCAAGGGTGTAAATGCCGTTCTCACGGAGATAATTGAAAGTCTCGTTCATCTCCTTGAGGTTGCTGATTTTTCCTTTCTGCGAATAAGCCCCGGCTTTGCGCTGGGTGTAGTAGGCGTTCAGCAGAGAAACAAGGTCGGGAGCCTGCGGCTTGGCAAGCTCGGCTTTCATCTCCGCTATCCAGCCGACAAGGGCATTGATTTTGTTTCTGACCTCACGGATAAGGGCGTTGGTGGCTCTAATCCAGCGGTTGAACTCGCCCTTTTCGGTGCGTATGCCTTTCTTCTCCATAGCCCGGACGGTTGCGCCCTCGTGAATGGTGGGAAGTAAATCCACGCCCTGACGCTCATAGCTTCGGTGGTCGATACGGACATCAAGCCCTTTCTCGGCAAACTTGGCGTTGCACATTTCAGCCCATGTCTGACGCCAGTATTCCAGCGTTTCGGGTCTGCCCCAGTCGGTGGTGGGGACTGCGTTGAAAACAAAGTTTCCGTCTGCGTCCCTTATGCGGTTGCCGTCCTCGTCCAGCTCGTACACTCGGCGTTGCTTTAGTCCCCATTTGCCGTCCTGCTCGATGGGTCGGATAGGACAGAGGAAATGGAAATGGGGGTTGGGCGTGCCGCCGTCCCCATGCTCCTTTTCGTGAAAGGACACATCAACGGTCATGCCACGGCTCACAAAATGCTCCAACAAAAATTTCCTTGCCAGAGCGATATTTTCCTCAAGGGAAAACTCATTCTGCAAGGAAATCTCAAAGCTGTATGCAAGCTGGGCGTTCTTGCCACGCTCGGCTTTCTCCACGGCGTTCCATAGGGTCTGGCGGTCTGCGTATTCCGGCGGCGCATGGGGCGGCAGGAGAATTTCAGAGCAGATCACGCCGCCCTTTCGGGTGTAGTCGCTGTACTCGCCGTAATACTCGCTGTACAGCTTTTCGCCGGAACGGTAGGCGGCAGAAGCAATCGCTGACTGCCCCTCACTGCGTTTCGTTTGGTCTACTGTAAAGTGGAATAGTGCCATCGGCTTTCATCTCCTTTTCCCGGTTGATTTTGCTGATATGGGTAATCGCCATGTGGTGGACGGCTCTCTGGACTTCGGGCAGAGAAAAGATGTGTTCCATCAGCTCGATAATCTCTGTCCGGGTAAGCTCCTTGACCTCCGGGGCTACGCTCTCAATCGTGCCGCCCAGATTGCAAAGGCGGTGGGTGCGCTTCTTGCGCTCGCCCTTTTCCAGATGCTTAATCCTGTTCTCAAGACGCTGTACCTTGTGCTTCTCCTGTGCAAGCTGCGTCTCGGCTTGACGGATTTCCTCATTCAGCTTTTCAAGATTTTTTGACATTTCGTGTGACCTCCTTTTTGAAAATGGGTATAAAAAAAGACCGTCAACTTTTCGCACATTGCGACCAGTCAACGGTCTGATTTTCGGTATTCAGTTTTTCAAACTTGCTGGCGGCGAACGGTTTGTCAAAACCGTTTGCGGACGGCAAGTCCACAGGGGATAGCCGCTTTAGCGGCGCAAGGGGGTGTAGCCACCTTGACGGAACGAAGTGACGCAACATTCTCGGTCATGCAGTTTTCTTCTGCTGACGAGAATGAAGCTCCGCAGGACGCACGATACTCCCGACAGGAGAGTATAGAAGTGCGCCCTTTAGTTCCTAAAGGGATTTTTGCGTTCTCCCTTACTCTTTCTCAAAAGAAATGTAAATGCTGAAATTATCCGGTATATAGCTGATACTCAAGCCTTTTTCTTCGTTAGTTAAAATCGTACCGATAGAAACATAATCCTGTCCCTTGATTTCTTCTGATACTTCTTCAATAACAGAGAAGCCCGCTTGTTTCAAAAGTTCCATATATTCATTATACTCAGTATCACTAATATCAAGAATATTGACAGCACAATGTTCGCGTTCGGTATCAAGTATTACCCAACTAACTGTACCGGGAGGGACTGGTAGACCCTCTGTGTATTCATTTTCGGGCCATACACCTTCTTCAAGCATTGTAACACTATCCGATTGTGTGTTGCCCGAATTGTCCGTTGTTGGCGGTGTCTCTTTATTGGAACAAGCCGTCAAAGCCAGCATTAGCATAATAGCAATTACTGAAATAAATTTTTTCATTGTTACCTCCTGTTTTTGCGAATAGTCTTGACGATCTGAATTACTGCGATTACAGCCGCAACAATTCCGATAAGGAAAACTATCTGCGTTAAATCAAAGCTCAATGCACCCTCAACTTGAATATTCGTCTGTGCGTCTGCTTGTCCGATTGCTCCATCCGGTACTTTCCCAACTTTAGCAGTAGCGCAAATCACAAACGCTGTAATAGCAGTAACAAGGGCAACAATACTCGAAATAATCCCTTTCCGTTTCTGCGGTGCAGTGCTATCAATCCCTAATTGTTCTGCGGTATTTTCTGCAAACTCCTTTGGAGTGCCTAAACGCTCAATTACTTGTTGTTCTGTTTCGCCATGCTCTAAAGCAGAAGCAAAAACCTCGTTCAAATCACGCACAACTTCTTTTTTCTCTTTGCGTGGTAAACAAAGCTCTTTTTCCACTTGCTTAATGTATTGCTCTTTCATTATGACACCTCCGCTTGCTGATAAGTAGCGATAAAACCATTTACACAACTTTCGTAGTTCGCCCAAAACTCAATAAGTTCCTCTAATACTTCTTTGCCCTTGTGGGTAAGAGAATAGTATTTTTTTGAGCCGCCGTTTGCGGCAGCCGGAGCCAATCGACATTGGATTAACTCGGCTTCCTGTAAACGATACAAAATAGGATAAATCGTTCCTTCTTTTGCATAGCCCAGAACGGATGCGCTGTTGTTCAGCTCTGTAATGATTTCATAGCCGTATGTTTCTTTTCGTCCAATCAAGCATAGGAGGATCATTTCCAGAGAGCCTTTTTTGAATTGCTGTACATATCGGTTGTCCATACTCTCCACCTCGCTTTAGTTTTGCTATTTAGGAACACTAAATAGCAAAACTTATTATACACGCATCGGCAGATATAGTCAATGGGTTTAGAGAAAAAGTTACAAACAGTTCATGAAATGCAGAACGCCCAGAACAATGTCCGGGCGTTCCCATGCTCAATCATAAATCAGTTCCAGCTTCACGATTTCCTCTGCCTGTGCCTTGCACATATTCATCTTGCCGACCCAGAGCATTTGATTTTCCGCTTTCAATTCCTCGGTAATGCCGTACCGCTTCACAAGCTCCGGCAGGATCGTGTCAATACGGTGTCGGGCGGCTTCTTCAATCTCAAGGCAATGCTCAAAGAGCTTTTCGGATAGCACCAGCTCATTGAACAGGATAGGGCGGAACTCCTGCAAATAGGCTTTGCGAAGTCTGCCGTAGTGTCCAAGTGCCTTTCTCGGCTGGCGAATGGTAATGTCGGGAATGAGATAATCTCCTTGCTGTGTGTAGGTCAGTTTCATGCGGTCTGCGCTCCTTTCTGCGGCTCTCTCTGCGGTAAACTGCTGACAGGGATAAACACGCCCTTTGCAATGTCCTCGGCTCGAATGGCGGCTTTCTTTGCGTCGATTTCTGCCTATTTCTTCTCTCTGATTTTGTCCTCGTATCGCTTCTGCGCTCCGCTGGCTTTGCGCTTGAGGTAGTTCTGATGAAGCCTGTCCTTGCGTTCCTCACGCTTGCGGATTTCCTCAAGCTGTTCGGGGGTAAGCTCCACTTCTCCAAACGCCGGGGGAACGAAACGCCCAACGAAATTGAAGTAAATCTCGACCTCCTGCGTGGTCTGAATGCTGCCCTTGCGGTCACGCTCATGCACCAGGATTTTCTCGATAAACTCATTGAGCATGGCAATCGTCAGCGTGTCAAAGTTCTCGTACTTGTCAATCAGAGCGATAAATCGGTCTGCGTTCTTTTCCTGCTTCTCGTAACTGCTGACTGCCTTTTCCAGAGCAGAGATTTCAGCGGTCAGCTCCGCTTGCTCTTTTGCATATTGAGCGTCCAAAGAGTGATAGCGGCTGTCTGAAAGTTTCCCCAGAATGTTGTCCTCATAGATTTTACAGAGCAGGACTTCCAATTCGGACACTCTCTGCTTTGCGGCGGCAAGGCGTGTGCGCTGTTTCTTGACCTCTGCCGTCTGCTGGCTGGACTGCGCTTCTTGTACCACTCGGACAAACTCGGCTCGGTCATGCTTCGCATACTCGGCAATGGCTTTGAGCAGTTCGGAGACAAGGGACAGTACCACATCTTCATTGATACGGTGCTGTGTGGTGCAGAGCTTTCCGACCGGGACTTTGCTGTACTGTGAGCAGGTGTACTGTGAAATGCGCTTGCCGTTGTTGGTGCGGTGGACATACATCTTGCCGCCGCAATCGGCACAATAGAGCAAGCCTGTCAGCGGTGCGACTTCGCCCCAGCCGTCCGGGTAGCGTTTGACCTTGCTGCGGATTTTCTGCACAAGGTCAAAGGTCTCTTGGTCGATGATCGGCTCGTGGGTGTTCTCAAAAATCGTCCACTCGTCCTCTGGGACATAATGGCTTTTTTTGTCCTTGAAATGCTTTCGGGTCTTGAAATTGATGGTGTGTCCCAGATACTCACGCTTTTCAAGAATGTTGCAGATGGTAGAAGAACCCCAGCCGTACACATCTTTGAAAGTCTTATTCTTGTTCACGCCCTCGCCATGCTGTGCAAGGTAAGCGGACGGTATGAGTATCTTTTCCTCTTTCAGCTTGTTTGCAATCTGATAGGGACCCATGCCCTCGACTGTCATTGCAAAGATACGCTTCACAACCTCGGCGGCTTCGGGGTCAACCAGCCATTGGTCACGCTTCTCATTCCAGAGGTAGCCGTAAATGACCAAGCCTGTGAGGTGCTTGCCTGTCTTGCCTTTGGATTGGAAAGTGGAACGGATTTTACGGCTGGTGTCTCGTGCGTAATACTCGTTCATGATGTTGCGGAACGGGGTAAAATCATCGTCCCCTCGTGCGCTGTCCACACCGTCATTGATGGCGATAAGGCGTACTCCACGCTGGCGCAGGATTTCCATTATCTGACCGACTTTCAGATAGTCACGACCCAGACGGCTCATGTCCTTTATGCAGAGGTAGTCCACATTCCCGGCTTCAACCTCTTTCATCATTGCCAAAAATCCGGGGCGGTCAAAACAGGTGCCGGAAATTCCATCGTCCGTAAAGTGGACGGTATTGGTAAAGCCCTGTTGTGCGGCGAAGTCCTCCAACAATTTTTTCTGATTGGATATGGAATTGCTCTCGCCTTGTAAATCATCGTCACGGCTCAAACGCTCGTACAATGCTGTGATTTTCTCGCTTCTTCTCATAGCTTGCGCTCCTTTCGTTGTTGTAGGTTATATGTTTTAAGAGACTTCCTAACCGACTGATTAAGAAGTCTCTTAAAGCATACAACACCGGCTGCCAGCTTATATTTCTTATACTGCCGCACTGCGAAGTGGTTTGGCTTTTCCGATTCCAGTGCATCAAACATCAGGTCTACGGGGTTTTTGAACTCCTCGTCATCCTCACGGACTTCCATCGCATTGATGAACTCAATGAGGGTGGAGAAGTTCTGCTCCTCCACCGGAGCTTCATAGTGGATATATCCAATCAACGCGCAATACAGCAATGTTTCCGCCTTGACCCAGAAATCGTCTCCGGCCTTGCCTTCGCCTTTGGTATTGGCAATCAGCGTTGTTACCAGCTTCAAGATGTCCTTTTCGCTATGGATATAGGCGAAAGGATTATAGTGCATGGACTTCTTGAAGTTGATGGTATTTAGGACCTTGATTCGGTACGGCTCATAAATGACCTTGCCGTGCTTATCCTTCATGGGCTTTCCGTCCTTCCCCAGCTTGGGTGCGCCCCTTTGGAGCATTTTTCCGCACTCCACCAAAATGGTTCCCTTCGGGTCCGTCACAACATAGGAGCTGTGCATCTGCATCAGATTGGGTTTCAGCCAGAATCGGGTCTTACCGGAACCGGAGCCGCCAATCACCAGTACATTTTTGTTTCTGGCAGTCTTGGGGTCCTTGGGGCGGCTGTTCATGGTCAGGCTCTCCGTTTTCGTCAGAATCACATTGTTCTGAAATACAGGATCAACGTAAGGTGCAATATCCTCACGGGTTCCCCAGCGGGCCGAACCATACTCCATGCCGTGACGGTACTTCTTGGCGTTTTTACTTTTGAGATACACCGCCAGGCGCAGGCCAGCACCGCAGCACAGCCCCACCAGCAGATCCAACGGGTGCAGGCTGGGCCAGAAACTTTGCAACGCCCCAGGCAGGACAGCAAACAGGGAAAGGAATTTCTCCGAAGCATTTGCCCCCTGAGCCAGTCGCCATGCCTCCCCGAAGTTGGTAGCAAACAGCCCCATCAGGAGATAGGGCAGGTTCAGCAAAACGAGCTTTTTGATGTCAAACTGCTTTTTCATCGTTCCAGCTCCTTTCGCTTGGTGCGGTCCACCACGGCATTTTTGACCATCTCTTTGAACTGACTGAGTTTTGCCAGCACAGACGGGCGTTCCGTTTTCTCGGCCTTCTTGACCTTTTTGCTGGTGTACTCGGTAAATGCAGCGGTCAGCGCATCGGCGTCACGGCCTTTGAAAAAGATCAGGTACTTGGGTGGGGAGCTACTGCGGTCTTTCTTCACCGCATAGTCCACACCATATTTCCGGGCGATCTTCTCAAACTCCTTGATAGATGGGTCTGTGATCTCAATATTGGAGATCCCCTGATTCTGACCAATGATCTGCTTGACGGTCTGTTTGCCGTGGGGTGTCACAGGAGCGTCACGGCTTCTCTGCTTTTGCAGCTTCTTTTCCTTGCAGTGGGCCATGTACTTGCTGATGGCGGCTTTGAGCAGCCTGCCGGTGAACTTTGTTCCACTGACAACCAGTGTTAAAGTCCTGTTTTCCACTTCTTCCTGCATTTTCATCGCCTCCTTTCCACAAAATGTGCAGGGGTGGTGCACTTCTTTCTAAGGCGGGACCACCAGCCGCCGGAGAAAATATTTCTTCATCGCTCCATCCCGCGGTTCTTTTTCTTTACCGGCTTCTTATCCGGCAGATTCCACTCTTCCCGAAACTCTGCCACACCTTTGGGGTCAAATGCCTTCAGCTTCTCCAGATCAAAGGCAACGGCAGAATATTTTCCATAACCGGACTGCACCTGATAGGGAAGCACCTTCCCCAACTTGTTCTCTTTGATGAATCGCAGCAGGTCCTTGCTGATGTCACCGGAAATAAACGCCTCTCCGGGGTCCAGGGAATATCCTGGTAGGTTCACCGTCATATCTGCAAACGCCTCTGCTCCATCTTCTGTATGGGTAATCATGCCGATATAAAGCCGCTGATTATTCGCATACATTCCAAGTTGCAGCGATATGGTTTCTTCCCCATATTCCCACTTAAAGGGTACTTTCTTTTCCTCATTCATATCGGATTCCTCCTATCGTATCTGTTCTTTGTGGTCATAAAACAAATCTCCATTTCTGACCTTTGCATGGCTGAGAATCTTGATCTGCCCATTTGCCTGACTGTCCAGAGCTTTTTCATAGCCTATATCTGACAAAAACAGGCGGGTGCGTTCTCCTTTCCAGCCAACCGGGGAGTCATGCGTCAGTACATCAAAAATAATCATGTGCCGGGTGTTCTCCGCAAATCGCTGGAGATCCATGTAGTCATGACCGTGATAGTTCTGCGCCCCGGCTTTCTGGCGCATTTCCTCCATCAGCTGCCCGATTGTTTTGCCTTCCTGCATAAAACCCACTTCCTTTCCGTTCTTATGAGACCAGCAAGATCATCTCCCGCAGCTGAGCAAAGTAGAGCTTTCCCTTTGGCGTAACCAGCGTGTAGGAGCCGGTATGCCCGTGATTGCAGTAGTCTTTCACACAGAACAGCCCCGTATTTTTCACATTGGCATAGGGCAGCACATTGCCGGATGCTGTGCGGTACACAAACCGTCGTTCTATCAGAAACCGAACAAACCGGCGCTCCGGGACATCCAACTCTTTGGCGGTTGTCCTGAGATTGGTGCTGTGCTTTAAGTCGATGAACAGGTCATAGAAAGCGGCTTTGCCCTCCAGCTGTGCATTTTCCTTACGCAGAGAAATATTTGCTTCACGCTCAGCCAACAAGTCTGAGCAGAGCTTCATCAGAGCCTCCGGGGAAGTAGCTACCTCCCAAAGCTTCTCTCTTGTGAGATAGGCCCCGTGCTTGCGAATGGTAGGCAGAACCTCATCGAATACCCACTGTTCAAACTGTTCTGCCGATGGCAATTTGCTGTGAACAATCAGGCGGTACAAATCTCCTTCGGGGATAAAAGTCATACTGATTTTGCGGTCGGGGCTTTGTGGGTGAGGTGCGTCGCGTTTCACGACATACCTACAATGGCGGATAATTGCATCGCGGGAATTGCTGTACCCCAGCGCAGCGGCCACATCCGTTCCGCAGAACAGGTATTTGCCGTTTTCTTCGATGACCCGGATACTGCCAAACTCCGGGTTTTTGAAAATTTCCATCTGGTTCATGTCGTGCCTCCTTTGGCATGATAAAAGGCGGCCTTTACCAGCCGCCTGCGTGCATATCGTGGTTGACCAATGAAGTGAAGTGATTATTCATGGTGGTAGGCGCATTGAACAGCACCGCAAGCAGGTACTGCTTCATGTTGCGTACCTGGGTGGTGTTCTTTTGCAGACAGTCCATGACAAACTCGATGTGGGAGCTGTCCAGTTTCAAAAAACGGGAACGCACGATCTCGTGAGGAAAGTCTGCCCCAGAGATCCGGGTGGTCTTTCGTCTGGCACAGACCGTTTCTACCAACAGCTCTACGATCTCATTCAGGTCATCCAGGTAGAGAGGATAACGCTGCTTCAGACAGTCATACTCGATATTCTCCAAAATCAATTCCCGATAATTTTCTATCTCTGTGACAGACATCGCATCTCTTCCTTTCCGTTCCGGCGGTCTTGCCGCCGCTGTTTCCCGGAAGGGAATGGAATCGGTACTTGATCCATAAGTAATTGATTTTTCTGTATTTGATTTCTCTATATTTAATTCTGCGGGCTTTTCCGTATCCGGTTTTACCGTATCCGGGTTTTCCGTATCTGGTGAAACCACATCTGACGGCAGCATATCCAGCTTCTTTGGCTGTGGCTGCTCATAAATGATGTACTCGGTATCAGTAATACGGCCATTCGCACCGCGAAGCTGCCTGCGGACAATATAGCCAGCTGTTTCCAACTCTTTGAGCGCAGAGCCAATGGCGTCCACACCCTCCTTACAGATGGAAGCAAGCCCTCTTGTAGTGTAATTCCACTCCTCTGGGAGCGACAGGATCATGGAGAGCAGACCCTTAGACTTTAAGGTCAGCCCCTTATCCTTCAGATGATAATTTGACATAACGGTGTAATCGCGTGTCCGTTGTACGCGGTAAACTGCCATTCACTTCACTCCTTCCTGTGGTCAGAAAATAACAAAAGCCGCTGTCAGTAAAGACGCGGCTCAAACTTCATAGAAAACTCCTGGTCTCCCATCAAAGGGATAGCGGCTGATGTCCTCAAAGGCGTCGGCAACCTCCTCCGCTGGATAGTCCTGCCAGTCCCGCTCCCTGACGATATGATGGATAGTACGGTAACAGGTAGAAAACCTTTCATACGCCGAACAGTATTTCGTATTCACGCAGGAGACATCCACAAACCGCCCGTCCTCCAAGAGCCATAGTTCCCGGATGCAAGAAGCATCCACCTGCGTAGAATGACTCTGGATAGTTTTTTGGTAAATGCAAAATCCCCGCTGTGGAAACAACTCTGGCCCATAGTAGTTCAAGGAACACTCATGGTTTCCTGCGGTCTGGTAAGCAAGGACACTTTCCCCACGATAGCGGACAGACTGCGCCACAAGTTCCATGTTCAATCTGGAGAGCGCCCTTTTCCGCTCCTTTTTGTCGGGGAAAAGATAAAGATACGCCGTCCTGATGGCATTGCAAATTTCTTTTTCTCTAAACATCTTATTTTCTCCGTTTTTTCTTTACATCCAAGACATGACCCTCAATTACACGGGCGTACCTTTTGATTTTGATCTCCCGGCGCTGCTGGCTTTGCAGGGCGGCCTGATAACCGTCCTCAGTCAAAAACAGCCGCATTTCATCTCCGGGGCTTCCGTAAGCAGTGCTGGGACGCAGGACGGAAAACTCGATCATCCAGCGGGTGTTATCCCAAAACCTCTCTACGGCGAGAATGTTGTGTCCTTTCAGCTCACGGGCTGAAATATCCCTCATAGGCGGCTCCTTTCATCGTTCCTGGTCTCTCTGACGCTTTTTCTGCCATGCCTCCAGCAGCTTGATGATAGTTTCCTGCATCCGCTGGGGCGTATAGCTTTTAGGGAAATACTTCCGCAAAGTGTCAGAGGTAAATGTCACCCGGTCCAGATCACTTTTCTTTTCCTCACCCATGATGACACGCATCATATCGAGGGTCAGATGCCCCTCCTGGCTATATTTCTTGAGCCGCTGGGCTTGGGAAAGGGAAGGGGTAGCCTGTTCGCTGTCCATCGCGTCCAGCAGGTCTACCTGTTCCTCCTTTTTGAGAAAGGACAGCTCATAGGCAGGGTTCAGGGCAATCTTCTTTTCATCCACCATATCCATCAATTCAGGAATCAGCTCTGTCAGACGGATATAACGCTGTACCTGCCGTTGGCTTTCGCCAGCTTGATCTGCAACCTTTTGAATAGAGGTCTGCGACTTCTCGCCAACTTGGCGAGAAGTTAAATCGGTTCGTGCGCCCTGATGTTTGACAGCCTCCAGCTTCATTTTGTAGGCAAAAGCCCTTTCGCTTGGAAGAAGGCTTTCTCGCTGCAAGTTGCTGTCAACCATAATGATCGTGGCGGCATCATCATCCAAATCCCGAATAATGACAGGCATGGTCTCTTTTTCTGCCAGCTCACTGGCTCTGCGCCGCCTGTGTCCGGCTACCAGCTCATAGCCGCCCTCAGGGTCTGGTCGGGCAATCGCCGGAACCAGAACGCCATACTGCTTGATACTGTCAGCGGTCTCCATCATGGCTTCGTCATCCTTGACTTTGAATGGATGGTTCCTAAAGGGATGCAGTTCAGACAGCGGAATTTCCTGAATCTTTTCCAGCTTTGCATCCTGGCGGCCTTCTTCGGTGGAAAACAGATCATCTACCGAGGCCAGCTCTATTTTTTTCGCGCTGCTTTTCAAGTTTCAACACCTCCTTCGTCAGATTTTTGTAGCCCTCAGCCACCTTGCCGCTGGGATCATGGGCAAAAATGCTTTTTCCCTCGGCGCTGATTTCCTTAGCCCGGACAGAATGGGGGATCTCTGTGCCGAATACTTTGATTTTGCCGCCATAGGTCTCCCGCAGGAGCGCGGAGATCTCTTTGGCAAAGTTGGTTCGGCTGTCCACCATCGTCAGCAGGATACCGTCTATCTGGAGCTTGGGGTTGATCTGCCGCTTTACCTTGTTTACCGTGGAGAGCAGCTGTTCCAGCCCTTTGGCGGGCAGATACTCCGCCTGAACGGGAATAATGATCCTGTTCGCAGCGGCCAGCGCATTGACCGTGAGCATCCCCAGGGAGGGCTGACAGTCGATGAGGATATGGGAGTATTGCCCCTTCAGCGTGTCCAGATATTGCCGCAAGATAGTCTCACGGCTCATGGCGTTTACCAGAGAAACCTCCATACCGGAAAGCTGAATATCCGCAGGCATCAGGTCAACGCCTTCTGCATGATGCAGAATACCTTCTCCGGGGCGTATAGGCTGATCCATCAGAATTTTGCCCATTGCATCCGACAGTGTAAATGGCAGTTTGTCCGGTTGCGGATTTCCCAAGCTGATTGTCAGGCTTCCTTGTGGGTCCCCGTCAATCAAAAGCACTTTCTTTCCGGCCTGTGCCAGACCTATTCCCAAGTTGGCACAGGTTGTTGTTTTGCCAACGCCGCCTTTCTGGTTGGCAATGGCAATGATTTGTGTATTCAAATAAACCTCCTCCTTCTACAAAAAATATCCCTATTCCGAAAAATAGGGATGAAAAAAGCCGCTTACTCAAATAAATGAATAAACGGCTATGTAAGAAATATTCGATTGTAAGTAAAGTTTTATATCACTGCAAAATACCGAAGTGCATCTTTGATTGCTTCTACCTTTTCTGGTGTCGGATGCTTCCTCGGCTGTTTCAATTCTTCTACCGCATTAGGAGCATCATACATTGGCAAGCCTAAATCTCTCTTTACCTCTGCGATATATGCGGTATGTACTTTGAAGCCGTATTTCGCTTCTATGTACTCCTTAATCATTTTGTAGGTCACTTTTTCTTTGGGCTTGTACGCTTCGGCTCTTTTAGCAATACTATCTACCGGAATCTTGCCCTCGCCCTCTCCAAACTCCACATCAATGTGGATATAACTGTCGGCTTTTTTGTGGGATAAAAGAACTACCGTCTCGATATGCTCACTGTGGGGGAACATATCCACCGGCGTGCTGCTCTCCACTTTGTATCCCTTCCGGGTCAGCAGCTCCAGATCCCGGGCCAGCGTGGCCGGGTTGCAGCTCACGTAGACCACACGTTTCGGGGCCATGCGGGCCACGCTATCGATAAACTGCGGCGTAGAGCCCTCCCGCGGCGGGTCCATAAAGATCACGTCTGCGCGTTCACCAGCCGCAGCGGCTTCGCCGATCCACCGGGTGGCATCTGCGGCAAAGAAGCGGGCGTTCTTCACGCCATTGTGCTTTGCATTACCTATGGCATCGTGCACCGCTTCGCGGTTCACCTCCACGCCCACTACCTGCTTTGCATGGTCGGCGGCGGTCAGGCCGATGGTTCCGATGCCGCAGTAGGCATCCAGCACCACTTCTTTGCCGGTGAGATGCGCCGCGTCCACCGCAAGGCCGTACAGCACTTCGGTCTGGGTATGATTGATCTGATAAAAGCTGCGTGGGCTGATGGCATAGGTCTTGCCGCAGAGGGTATCCAGAATGAAGCCCTTGCCGTACAGCACCTTTTCCATATCGCCCAGCACCACGCTGGTTTTGCGGTCGTTCACGTTCTGGACGATGGTGGTGATGGCCACGCCCTGCTTTCCGGCTTCGGTCAGCAGGGCTTTGACAAAGTTCTTGGCACCCGGCAGCACCGGCTGAGCCGTCACCAGCACCACCATCACCTGCCCGGTCATAACGCCCCGCCGCAGCAGGCAGTGACGCAGAAGGCCGGTGCCCTTATCCTCATTAAAAGGCTGGTAATGGCAGGTGCCCGCCGCTGCGCGCACGGCCAGCATGGTCTTGTCCAGCACTTCGTCCTGCAAAAGGCAGCTTTCCACCGGCAGCACCTTGTGGCTGTTTGCCGCGTAGATGCCGGAGGTAAGTTTTCCACCCCAGCCGGTGGTAAAGGTGGAGATCACCTTGTTCCGATAGTGGTACGGCGTTTCCATGCCCCGGATGTGCTCCACCGGGCCGAATCTGCCCAGCAGCTTTTTCACGGTCTCTTCTTTCTGCTTCAGCTGTGCGGCGTAGTCCATGCCCAGCATCGGGCAGCCGCCGCAGTTTTTGGCACGCAGTTTGCAATCCATCTTCCGCTCTCCTTTTTACCCATAAGGGTCATACAGATCATATTCTTCCGCTTCCAGATGCTTTTCCTCCAGCACCTTCATGGCCTGTTCCAGCTCGCTCTGGCCGCAGCCGCTCTCGCTGACCAGCGCGTGCACCGCCGCCGCAAGGTCGCCGCCAAAGAGGGTATCCAGCCGTTCCCGCATACTCCACACGTTGTAGGCGCGCTGGGTGATGGCCGGAGTGTAAGTATTGCGGTTGCCATCCTTGCCGCTTTTCACCCAGCCCTTTTCTTCCAGCCGGTAAAGAAAGTTCAGAACGGTCGCCGGTGCCCAGCCCTTTGCGCGCAGCTTTGCGTCAATGTCCCGCCGGGTGACGGGCGCACGGCAGGCCCACACGGCAAGCATGACCTGCTCCTCTGCCGCCGAAAGCGGCTTTACACTGTCCGGGATGCCATACATCCTGCTGTTCTCCCTCCTTTTGGCATCTTTTTCTTTTACGTTTGTCTTTGTTTTATTATTATACCAATTTCTGCGCCAAAGCGCAAGAGCCGGAAACGCCGATGGAATCAGGCTTTTTCAGCTCTATTTTACATTTGTCTTTGTTTTTGTTTTTCTATCAAGGACATTTGTGTGCTTTGTGCCCGCACAGGGGCTTTTGCGCCGTATCTTTGTGCAAAGATGCTCTTGTTTTCATCCATGCAAAACCGGTATACTACGGCTACAGCAATCAACAGAACGCACCGCAGAAAACCGCGGTGCTGTGCGATACAGGAAAGGGAGAGTTCATTATGGCACGAGTTTACAACTTCAGCGCAGGCCCCAGCATGCTGCCCGAGAAGGTGCTCAAGCAGGCACAGGCAGAGCTGCTCGAGTATGGCGACAGCGGTCAGAGCGTGATGGAGATGAGCCACCGCAGCAAGTGGTTCGATGCCATCATCAAGGACACCGAGGCCACCCTGCGCCGGGTAATGAACATTCCCGACAACTACAAGGTCGGTTTCTTTCAGGGCGGTGCCACCCAGCAATTTGCCATGGTCCCGCTGAATTTCATGACCACCGGCAAGGCAGATTACCTTGTCACCGGCAACTTCTCGAACCTTGCCGCCAAGGAAGCCGCCAAGTTCGGCGAGGTGAACATCGTTGCTTCCAGCAAGGACAAGAACTTCACCTACATCCCGGACGTGAATGCCATCAACTATGATAAGGATGCCAGCTATATCCACATCTGCCAGAACAACACCATCTTCGGCACTCAGTTTGTCGAGGTGCCGCAGGTGGAGGGTGTGCCTCTGGTAGCCGACATGAGCTCCATGATCCTCTCCAAGCCCGTGGATGTGACCAAGTACGGCTGCATCTACTTCGGCGTGCAGAAGAATGTGGCCCCCGCCGGTATGGCCATTGCCATCGTCCGCGACGACCTGCTGGGCCATGCCGCCGACAATGTGCCCACCATGATGAACTACACCACCCTGCTGGGCAAGGACAGCATGTACAACACGCCCCCCTGCTGGTGCATCTATATGACCGGTCTGGTGCTCAAGTATCTGGAAAACGACATCGGCGGTCTTGCCAACATGCAGAAGATCAACGAAGCCAAGGCCAAAGTGCTGTACGACTATCTGGACGGTCAGGGCTTCTTCACGAATCCTGTGGAGCACCGCTACCGCAGCACCATGAACGTCACCTTCACCAGCCCCAATGCAGATCTGGACAAGAAGTTCTGCGCCGAAGCTGCAGAAGCAGGCTTCGTGAACCTGAAGGGCCATCGTCTGGTGGGCGGCATGCGCGCTTCCATCTACAACGCAATGCCTGCCGAGGGCGTGGATAAGCTGGTGGACTTCATGGAGAAGTTCCGCAAGGAGAACGCGTAAAACCCTCTCAGCCTCACTTCGTTCGGCAGCTCCCCCGAGGGGGGAGCTTTTTATCAGAGGGACAACTTGATCGAACCCGCTTTCTAAGCTCGCCCTTCGGGAGAGCTGGCACGGCGCAAGCCGTGACTGAGAGGGTTCCTGTATAATAGAAGGGAAATCTGGACTATGTACACCATCAAAACTTTGAACGCCATCAGCCCGGTGGGTCTGGCAAAGCTGAACAACAAGCAGTTTGACGTGGCTGTGGACACCGATGCCCCGGACGGCATCCTCGTTCGCAGCGCCGACATGCTGAATACCGCCTTCAACGACAATCTTCTGGCCATCGCCCGCGCCGGTGCCGGCGTGAACAACATCCCGCTGGACCGCTGCAGTGAGCAGGGCATCGTGGTGTTCAACACCCCCGGTGCCAACGCCAATGCTGTGGCCGAGCTGGTGATCGGCATGCTGATCGCCGGCAGCCGCAATGTGGCTGCTGCCGCCCAGTGGTGTCAGGGCCTTGTCGGCGACCCCGCCATGGCAAAGACCGTGGAAAAGGGCAAGAAGCAGTTCGTGGGCAACGAGATCAAGGGCAAGACGCTGGGTGTCATCGGTCTGGGTGCCATCGGCTCCCGCGTGGCCAACTGCGCCATTGAGCTGGGCATGGAGGTCTACGGCTACGACCCCTACATCTCCATTGACGCCGCCTGGAACCTGAGCAGTCAGGTACGCCACTGCGTGAACCTGAACGACATGCTGCCCCTGTGCGACTACATCACCATCCATGTGCCCTACCTGCCCACCACCAAGGACACCATCAACGCCCAGACCCTTGCCCTGTGCAAGGACGGCGTGAAGATCCTGAACTACGCCCGCGGCGAACTGGTCAACACCGAAGCCCTGCTGGAAGCCATGGAGATCGGCAAGGTGTCCGGCTATATGACCGACTTCCCGTCTGAGGCCATTCTGGGCAAGCCCGGCATCGTGTGCACCCCCCATCTGGGCGCTTCCACCCCGGAAGCCGAGGACAACTGCGCTGTCATGGCCGCAAAGGAGCTGAGCGACTACCTGAAGAACGGCAACATCATTCACTCGGTGAACATGCCGGAGGTCAACCAGCCCCGCGCCGGCGGCAAGCGCATCTGCATCATCCACAAAAACGAGCCGGGCATGATCAGCCAGATCACCGCCCTGACCACCGAAGCCGGCCTGAACATCGAGAACATGGTGAACAAGAGCAAAAAGAACATGGCCTACACCATGCTGGATGCTACCGGTGCTGTGGACAAGAAGCTGGCCGAAAAGCTGGCTGCCATCCCCGCCGTGATCCGGGTGCGCATCCTGTAAAGCAAAACGGTTTAAAATGCCCGCCGCGTCGCTCTTGGCATCTTCAGCGGAAAACGATTTTTATTTTAGCAACCCGGAAAAATCTGCGGATTTTTCCGGGTTGCTTTTTCACAGAGAAGGGCCGTAGCGGCAAACCGCATTTCCAAACCAGGATTTTTTACAAACTGGAAATTCTTTCTCGTCCCATCTGCCGGTTAGTTTTCATTTACAAACTGTAGTTTGTCTTAAAAAACGCGTTAGAGATAGCTTTTTCTAACTACACATCGTAAAAAGTTTACATGTATTAACATTCAAGAAAAAGCTTGAAAATGGTAAATTCTGTGCTACAATAGGCTCGACAGAAGGGAAATGTCCACCCTGTTCTCCGGCTTTTGGGCCGGTATATTCATCTTACAGGTCCTGCGAGGGTCTCTGACAGGAAATAGAAAAGGTAGGGAAGTTACTATGGATATCAAGAAGATCGCACTGTTCGCTGCCGGTACGTTGTTCGGTTCTGCCGGTTTCAAGCTGCTGTCCAGCAAAGACGCCAAGAAGGTCTACACCCAGACCACTGCTGCCGTGCTGCGCATGAAGGACTCCACCATGGAGACCGTCAGCAAAGTTCAGGAGCAGGCCGGTGACATTCTGGCCGATGCAAAGGCCATCAACGAGGCTCGTGCTGTTGAAGCCGAGGCTGCTGTGATCGAGGATGCCGCCGAGGAGACCACCGAAGAGACCGCTGAGTAATTTTCGGTTCGTAAAGCACTGAAAGCCCCAACGTGGCTTTCGAGCCGCCTTCGGGCGGCTCTTTTTTGTGAGAGTGGGGCCGCAGGCGTGCAGGGTATAGCAGCCTGACGCTGCGGCAAAAAGATAGAGAAGGATATTTGATATATGAAATGTACCATTCTGCATGAAGGCAAAGGCCGGATGCGCGTGCATGTGGAAAAAGTCCGCATGACCCTGCACCGTGCCGATGTGCTGGAAGCTTATCTGAACCACAATGATGCCATCGTCCATGCCGCCGTTTACGAGCGCACCGGCGATGTGGTCATTACCTATACCGGCAAGCGCACCGCCGCCATTGCCATTCTGGCAGGCTATAAGTTCGATGTGGCCGAGTATGACGCTCTGGTCACCTCCGCCGACAGCCGCAGGCTGAACCGGGAATATCAGGATAAAATGTTCGATCTGGTGGCAGGCCGCTGCCTGCGCAAGCTGTTCCTGCCCGCACCCCTTGACGCTGCCTACACCGCCTTCCGCTCCATCCGCTTTCTCTGGAAGGGTGTGCGCTGCGTGCTGAGCCGCAGGCTGGAAGTGGAGGTGCTGGACGCTTTGTCCATCGGCGTCTCGCTGCTGCGCGGCGACTTTGGCACCGCCGGTTCTGTCATGTTCCTGCTGAATCTGGGCTCTCTGCTGGAAGAGTGGACCCGCAAGAAGAGTCTGGACGATCTGGCCCGCAGCATGGCCCTGAACGTGGACAAGGTGTGGGTGCGCAGTCAGGGCACCGAAGTACTGGTGCCTCTGACCAAAGTACGCTCCGGCGATGAGGTGGTCGTGCGCAGCGGCAACATGATCCCGCTGGACGGCACCGTGCTGGAAGGCGAAGCCATGGTGAATCAGGCTGCCCTGACCGGCGAAGCTATGCCGGTGCGCAAGGCAGAGGGGTCCACCCTCTATGCCGGCACCGTTGTGGAGGAGGGCGAGTGCGTCTTTATCGCCAAGGCCGAGGGCGGTTCCAACCGCTACGATAAGATCGTGGCCATGATCGAGGAATCCGAAAAGCTCAAGTCCAGCACCGAGAACCGTGCGCTGGTGCTGGCCGACAAGCTGGTGCCATGGTGTCTGGGCGCAACGGTGGTCACCTATCTGCTCACCCGCAACGCCACCCGCGCCATCTCCTGCCTGATGGTGGATTTCTCCTGCGCGCTCAAGCTCTCCATGCCGCTGGCCGTGCTTTCCGCCATGCGCGAGTGCGGCAGCTACCACATCACCGTCAAGGGCGGCAAGTATCTGGAAGCGCTGTCTCAGGCCGACACTATCGTGTTCGACAAGACCGGCACTCTCACCCGTGCCACCCCGCAGGTAGTGGAGGTCGTGCCCTTCTCCGGCTGCAACGAGCGCGAAGTTCTGCAGCTGGCCGCATGTCTGGAAGAGCATTTTCCCCACTCCATGGCCAACGCCGTGGTGCGTGCCGCCAAGGAGCGCGGCATTTCCCATGAGGAGATGCACTCCGAGGTGGAGTACATCGTGGCCCACGGCATTGCAAGCCGCGTGGGCGGCGAGCGCGTGGTCATTGGCAGCCACCACTTCGTCTTTGAGGATGAAAAGTGTACTATCCCCACAGCCGAGCAGCAGAAGTTCGATGCCCTCAAGCCCGCGTATTCGCACCTGTACATGGCAGCCAGCGGGCAGCTGGTGGGCGTCATCTGCATCTCCGACCCGCTGCGCCCGGAAGCTGCGGCTGTGCTGAACGGTCTGCGTGCGCTGGGCATCCGGAACACCGTCATGATGACCGGCGACAGCGAGCGTACCGCTGCCGCCATTGCAAAGCAGGTGGGCGTGGACCGCTTCTTTGCCGAGGTGCTGCCCGAGGACAAGGCAAACTTCGTCCAGCAGGCCAAGGCCGAGGGCCACACCGTGGTGATGATCGGCGACGGCATCAACGACTCCCCCGCCCTGTCCGCTGCCGACATTGGCATTGCCATCAACTCCGGCGCTGCCATCGCCCGCGAGATCGCCGATGTGACCATCAAAGCCGACAGTCTGGAGGAGCTGGTGGCCCTCAAGGCCATCGCCAACTCTCTGCAAAAGCGCGTGCACGCAAACTACCGCTTCGTGCTCACCTTCAACTCGGCCCTCATCGCGCTGGGTGCTCTGGGCATCCTGCAGCCGGCCTCCTCTGCCATGCTGCATAATCTCTCCACCATCGGCATCAGCCTGAAGAGCATGACCAATCTCCTGCCGGAGAACAAGGCTCCGCAGCTGAAAGCATAATTACCGCAAAAAATAACGCCGTGTCTGAACATTCGACACGGCGTTATTTTTTATCTGTTATTCCAGCCCGATCTGCTGTGCATACTCTTCCAGCAGCTCCCGCTCCAGGAACGGGGTCTTGACACCCTCGCGGTCACGGTAGGTCTCGTGGCCCTTGCCAATGACGGCGATCAGGTCGCCCTCCTGCGCGTGATCCACTGCGTAGTGCAGTGCATCCAGACGGTCGGGGATCTCCACGAACTTTGCGTCCGGGTTGCCCTTGTTCATGCCCACGCGGATATCAGCAAGGATGTCCTCCACCTTTTCAAAGCGGTTGTTGTCCTCAGTGAGGATGGAGAAATCGGCCATTTTGGCGCAGATCTCGCCCATGCCGTAGCGGCGCAGCTTGGAGCGGTTGCCGCCGCAGCCGAACACCACCACCAGACGGTGGGGCTTGTAGGCCCGCAGAGTGGTGAGCAGGCTTTCGGTGGACACCTCGTTGTGGGCGTAGTCCAGCAGGATGGTGAACTTTTTGCTGATGGGCACCAGCTCCACCCGGCCCTTGACCACGCACTTGCCAAGGCCGTCGTGGATTGCCTGATCCGGCAGGCCCAGCACCTTGCCCACCGCCAGAGCTGCCAGCGCGTTGTACACGCTGAACTCGCCGGGCATGTTCACCTTCACATCCATCTCGTCCTTGCCGGTCACATGGAACTTCACGCCCAGAAAATCGTGGGTGCGCAGCAGTTCAAAGCCGGTCTCGCGGTAGTCCGCCTGCTCAGCGCGGCCATAGGTGATCAATTTGCAGGTATGGCCTTCCAGCAGGGCTTCGGTGTTCTCATCGTCAATGTTCACCACGCCCACGTCGCAGCGCTTGAACAGCTGGCCCTTCCAGCTGCGGTACTCCTCAAAGGTCTTGTGCTCACCGGGGCCGATGTGATCCGGCGAAAGGTTGGTGAACACGCCCACATTGTAGTGCACACCGGCCACGCGGTCCATCATCAGGCCCTGGCTGGAAACTTCCATCAGCGCGGTGTCACAGCCTGCATCCAGAAACTCCCGAAAGGTCTTTTGCAGTTCGTAGCTTTCCGGAGTGGTGTTGGCAGTTTCCTTGTGGCGGCCCATATAATAAATGCCGTTGGTGCCGATCATGCCCACCTTGCGGCCTGCAGCTTCCAGCACACTCTTGATCATGTGGGTGGTAGTGGTCTTGCCCTTGGTGCCGGTCACACCGATCATGGTCATCTTGCGGGACGGGTTGCCGAAAAGGTTCGCGCTCATCAGAGCCATGGCATAGCGGCTGCTTTCCACCTTGACTACGGTCACGCCCGGCAGGGCGGAAAGGTCGATGTCGTGCTGGATGACCAGTGCGCTGACACCCTTTGCCGCGCAGTCGGCGGCAAACTCATGGCTGTCACGCTGGGTGCCCACGATGCACACGAACAAAAGGCCCGGTGCCGCCTTGCGGCTGTCGTAGATGATATCCGAGATCTCGGTGTCCAGACTGCCCTGCGCAAGGGTAAAGGGCACGCCTTCCAGTAACTGTTCCAGTTTCATACTGCACACGCTCCTCAAAACATTTTGTCACATGGGGTTTTCTTCGTTATTTGCGGTCATGCGGGCGGGGTCGGTCAGCGGTGTTTCTTCCGCAGCTGCCGCCGTATCGTCCGCAGGCTGGGCCGCAGCGGCATCCTCTGCACCGTCTGCCGCAGTATTCTCGGCAGCAGAGGTGTCAGGCTCTTCCGGCACGGTCTTTTCCGGCACAACATAACCGGAGGGCAGGGTCGGCTGGCCCTGTGCAAAGTAAATTTTACGGGTGCTGCCCGCGCTGACATGGCTGAAATCCAGTCTGCCGGTGTCGGTAGGGGCACAACCCTTGCCGTCGGCGTTGGTCAGCACATAGCGTGCGCGGTCCAGCTTATAATCCAGATCGTTCCGTGTACCCAGAAGCACACTGACACGATCCTGATACAAAAATGCCATCTGGTCGGTGTCCGCAAATTCCATGCGGGTCACATCGTCCAGCATCCCATACTCTTCCAGCTTTGCCTGCAGCTCATTCAGCGCATCCAGACGGTCGTCCGTCTGCACCGCTGCCGAAGCTGCTGCCGAACCGGATGCATCCGATGCCGCCGGGTCTGCCTGCGCTGCAAAGGTCAGCTGGTCGCCGGGTGTCACCGACACCGGCTCGCCGCCGTATAGGGTCTTGAGTTCTTCCGGCTGGGCAGACTCGCAGGCTAGGATCTTGAACTGATCCGAGAGGGTCAGCCAGCCGCTCTTCGTCTGCATGGCATAGGTAGGCACCGCCTCGGTCACCTGCACCACCACCGTGTTGGGGTAATCCCGAACCACCCTGATGGATTCCAGCAGCGGGAACTGCTTTTCCAGTTCCGCTTCCTTGGCGGCAGGGTCAAAGCTGAAAATGTTCTCTTCGGTCTGCACACCCAGTGCCTGCAGGATCTGGCTGCTGGAATAGCCGCCCACCTCCTGCACCACGGTGCCGTCCGGCGTCTGCACCTGAATGGTGCCGATCTTAAACAGCATGGTCATGGTCAGGTAAACACCGGCGGCGATCACGGCCAGCAGGGTCACAAAGGCCATCAGCCGCCGCAGCATCCGCCGCCGCTTCAGTGCAGCGCGGGTCAGGCGGCGCTTCTTGCGTTTTTCCCGCTGTACCGGGTCCCGGACCTGCTGTTGCTGCGCCGGGCGCAGGCGCTGGTTTTTGTAGCGCTGCTGCGCTGCCTGAGCCGCTGTCTTGCGCGGCTTCTGCCCCTGTGAACGGCGCTGCTGCGGCTTGCGGGCCGTGCCGGATGCACGCTGTTCCGGCTGGGCCGTGCGGCTTCGCTGCGCGGTACGGTTCCGGTTCTGGCCGCTGGTGCGCCGGGTGCCGCTCTGTTCGGTGCGGCGCGGCTGCGAAGGGAACTCGATGCTGTTATCGGTACGGGTGCGGCGCACCGTACCATTGGCGGTGCGGTCCGGCGCAAAGCTCAGTGGTTCCCCGTTAAAGCCATAGCGCCCGTCCGCACTGCCGGAAGATCCTTTTTGTTGTGAAGGCGGCGGAGTATGCTGCAGGTCTTTCCGCAGGTCGTAGATATTGCCGTTGTTTCTGTTATTGCGGTATTGCTGCATGGCGCACACCTCCTTTCCGGTTTAGGTTTTGTTTTACTTCTGCACCAGTTTCATCAGAGCGTCTGCAATACGGTCAAGGCTGTCATCCACCGACAGGCTGCGGGCATTTTTGCCCATCTCAGCCAGCTTGCCGGGCTGTGCCAGCATGTCGAACACCGTGCTCACCAGCTTTTCGCCGGTCAGATCTTTTTCCTCGATCACCACAGCGGCATCGGCCTTCTGCAGTTCCATGGCATTGAAGTACTGGTGGTTCTCAGCCACATTGGGGCTGGGGATGAGCACGGCTGCACGGCCAACAGCTTCCAGCTCGGCCAGCGTCAGCGCACCGGCGCGGCTGATGACAAGGTCTGCCGCAGCCAGCAGTTCCGGCATATTGTTGATGTATTCCTTCACCACAAGGCCGTCGCCCTCCGCGAAGTTCTTTTCCTTTTCCAGATCCTTGAACAGCTGCACACCGTACTGGCCGGTAGCGTGGAGATGCAGCACCGGCTTCTTCTCGTGCTGTTCCCATGCACACAGGTCGGCCACCACCTCGTTGACGCGGCGTGCGCCAAGGCTGCCGCCGAAGGAAAGGATCACCGTGCGGTCGCCCGCGCCCAGCTCAGCGCGGATGGCATCGCGGTCCTTTGCCTTGGTGAACACCTCCGGGCGCACCGGATTGCCCACCACGATGGTCTTATCAGGTGCGCCCAGCTTTTCCACAGCAGCAGGCACGGCGGCAAACACGAGATCCACATCCGGTGCCAGCAGCTTGTTGGTCACGCCGGGGAATGCGTTCTGCTCATGAATGGCGGTGTGGATGCCCATTTTGGCGGCACAGCGCACCACCGGGCCGGACACATAGCCGCCGCAGCCGATCACAAGATCGGGTTTGACCTCCTTCATAATGGCCTTTGCCTTGGGGCCAGAGAGGGCCAGATTCCACAGCGTAACGATGTTGCGCTTGATGTTGTTCAGCGACAGCCTGCGCTGGAAACCGGTGATCTCGATATGGTGGAAGGGATAGCCCGCCTGTCCTACCAGACGGTACTCCATGCCCTCCTTGCGGCCGGCAAAGTGGATCTCGGCAGAAGGGTCTGCCTTTTTGATAGCACCTGCAATGGCAAGTGCCGGGTTGATATGGCCGGCAGTACCGCCGGCAGCGATCAGAACTCGCATGACGATTCCTCCTCTATTATTAGTGCATCTGGGCAGGTCATCGGGGAGCTCCCCACTGGCCTGCGCCCTCAAAACAGTCGTTACAGTTCATCGCGCGCACGGCGGGCATCGTCCAGATTGATGGTACGGTCCTTCAGCTCCGCATCACGCTGAGCCTTTGCAGCCTGCCGCTGTGCGTGGGCCGCCGCCCTCTGCTGCGCCGCCCGCTCTCCGTTGCGCCCAATGTTCACCATCACGCCCATTTCTGCCAGCAGCAAGATCAGACTGGTGCCGCCGGACGAGAAAAACGGCAGGCTGATGCCGGTATTCGGGATGGTGTTGGTAACCACGGCGATGTTGCAGAACACCTGCCAGGCGATCTGCGCCATAATGCCAATCCCCACCATGGTGCAGAACTGGTTCTCGGCCTTATAGGCGATCATCAGGCCCTGCGCTATGAGCAGTATGAACAGCACGATGATGAGCACCGCACCGATGAAGCCCAACTCTTCGCACACCACACTGAAGATGAAGTCGTTGGTGCTTTCCGGCAGCCAGAGCTGCTTTTCCACGCTGTTGCCAAGGCCAAGGCCCTTCAGTCCGCCGGAGCCGATGGCGTACAAGCTCTGCTTGGTCTGGTCGTTCAGCGCTTCCAGATCATCGGACCATGTGTTCAGGCGGTCCTGCAGATAGCCAATGGATTCCACCAGCGTCAGGGCCGGTTTCAGCAGCAGAGCCGCCGCTGCGGCCCCGCACCATGTCAATACACCGCCGCAGCCGGTCAGCATGAGGATGGTGCCCACGATGGCGGTGGTCAGCAGGATGCCGGACATGTGCGGCTCTAAAAACAGCAGCAGCACCACCGGCACCAGCGGCAGCACCGGCACGATCAGCTGCCTTACGATGCGGATGAACAACCAATCCTTTGGCTTGATCTTTTCTCTCAGCGACGGGCTGAACCGGCCGATCTGCGGCGCACTTGCCGCCAGATGGGACGAGAGCAGGATCATCTCAAACTTTGCCACCTCAGAGGTTTGCAGAGTCAGGCCGCCCAGACGGATCCAGCGGCGGCAGCCGTTCAGCGGTGCAAAGGTCAGCGTGACGGCCAGCATGGCCAGCACCACCCAGTACAGCGGCTTGCTCGCCCAGCGCAGGAAGCGGTGATCCACATAGCTCATGACTACCATACAGCCAATGCCAATGGCCATGCAGATAGCCTGCTGCTTGATGTAGTGCAGGCTGTCGCCCATGCGCAGGTAGCCGGTGGTGTAGCTTGCGCTGTACAGCATTACAAGGCCGAACACCATGATAATGGCCAGCGTTGCCAGCCAGTTGAGCAGCAGCCGGTTCCATGGTCCCGGGTCCCGCTGCAGCGGCGGCACCCATGCACTTTCTTTTTGGTTTTTATGTTGTCTGCGGGTGGCTGCCATTGCCACGCCCCCTTATTTTCAGAATCAGGCGCTCAGGCCCAGCGTGCCAGACACACGGCCAGCGCCAGCCCGCACACGCTCAGTGCGCACAGGCTGTAAAAAATATTCACTGCACTCATGCCGCGCTTTTCCAGCCAGCGGTGCAGCGGTGCCGCCGCAAACAGCGGCCTGTCCTTCCAGCGGCAGAACAGGACCTGCAGCACCACCATGCCGCCCTCCACCCAGAAGGGCAGTGCCAGCGGGATGCTCAGCTCTGCGTAGCCAATGCACAGCGGAATGCAGCCAATGGCTCCCGCTGCATATAAGCAGCCGCACCGGCCGGGGTGCAGCTTTGCCGGTGGAAAATCCCACAGCAGAAAGGCCATCAGTGCACCGGCCAGTGCCGCCGGGAATACTGCCAGCGGGAACCAGCCCAGCTGCGTTTCCAGCATCATCAGGCCCAGCATGGCCGCAAAGGCCGCGCCGCACACCGTGCCGTCGGCACCGTCGGCCACGCGGGCCGCCTCGGCCATCGCCACCAGCAGCACAGCCCACAGCAGCGGTGCCAGCGCACATTCCACATAGCCTGCTCCCGGCAGGATCAGCCCTGTGGGCAGGCACCCGTTCAGTGCCAGCAGGCCCAGCACCAGCACTGCAGCGATGCATTCCAGTGCAAGGCGCTGTGTGCGGCGCAGGCCAAGGCCCAAACCGTTCGGGTAGCGGCCGCGGATGCGGGCCAGATCATCGGCCAGCCCCACTGCGCCAAAGGCCAGCGACCCCAGCAGTGCAATGAGCAGGCGGGAGGTCATCTGCCGGTCGCTGCCAAGCAGGGAAGGCTGTGCAGCACATGCGGCCAGCCAGCCCACGCCCACAGCGGCAAGGGTGCCCACCATCAGGCACAGCCCGCCCATGGTAGGCACCAGGCTGTCCGGGGCATCGCTGTCCGGCTGTGTACCGCGTGCCGCACGCTGCAACTCCCGCAGCAGCGGCACCATCATATTGCCGAGCGCCGCAGTCAGCACAAAACCCAGCACCGACGCAACGACCAAGGCGAAACGAATCATTTTTCAATCTCCAAATTCATGCCAAAGGGTTATTCTTCGGCATCTTTCTGCTCTGCGTAGAAAATTTCCAGCACTTTTTCCAGCGCCATGCCGCGGCTTGCCTTCACCAGCAGGGCATCGCCCGGCTCTATCCGGTTCAGCAGAGCATCCGCTGCCTCGCGGTAGTTGTTGGCATGGAGGGTCTTGACCCCCTTGGCCGCAGCCACCACAGCCGTGCGCTTTGCGTTTTCGCCGTAGGTCACAAGGCAGTACAGATCACTCTCCGCAGCCAGACGGCCCAGCTCCTCGTGGGCTTCGCGGGACAGCTCACCCAGCTCCAGCATATCGCCCAGCAGGGCAAAGCGGCGCTTGCAGGGGAATTCCTTGAACATGGCAAGCGCGGCCTTCATGCTGTCGGGGTTTGCATTGTAGCAATCCTCAATGACGGTAACGCCCTTGCTGTGCACCACCTTCTGGCGGCGGCCGGTCTGCTCAAAATTGGAAAGCCCCTTGATGACACCGCGCGGGTCGCAGCCCAAGCGGGTGGCGGCGCAGTAGGCAGCCAGAGCGTTTGCCACATTGTGCTTGCCCATGGCCGGGATCTTGACCACAAAGGTGCCCTCTTCCTGATCTTCCAGCACAAAGCTCATGCCGTCCTCTTCCTGCCGGATGGACAGTGCACACACATCAGCGTTCTCATCTGCCAGACTGAACCATACCGGCTTCACGTGGGCGGGCAGCTTTGCGGCGCGCAGGAACTTATCATCATAGTTCAGCACCAGCGGTGCACCCTCCGGCAGGCCGTTGCAGATCTCCAGCTTTGCCTTGCAGATGTTCTCCTGACTACCCAGATTGCCGATGTGGGACACACCGATGCAGGTAATGATGCCCACATCCGGGCGTGCGGCCCGGGCCAGACGGTCGATCTCGCCCGCATGGCTCATGCCCATCTCGATCACGGCATACTCAGTGCTGCTTTCCAGCCGCATCAGGGTGCGGGGCATGCCCAGTTCATTGTTCTGGTTGCCCTCGGTCTTGATGGTCTCGCCAAAGCCTGCAAGGGCGGCGTAGGTCATCTGCTTGGTGGTGGTCTTGCCCACGCTGCCGGTCACACCCACCATCTTGGGGTGATACTGGCTGCGGTAGTTCGCGCCCATCACCATCATGGCGTGGTAGCTGTCCGGGCAGAGGATGGCCTTTTCCGCAGGCACGCCCTCCACCGGGTGGTTCACCACCACATAAACAGCACCGTTCTCCAGTGCTTTGGCCGCAAAATCGTGGCCGTCAAATTTTTCACCCGGGAACGCTACAAAAATGCAGCCGGGCCGCACCTCGCGGCTGTCGGTGGTCACCAGTTCCACCTGCACCTCTTCCCGGATGAAGTCTGCGGGCACCAGCCCTGCCAGAAGCTTGCTTGCAGAAATTTTTTCCATTGTTCATGTCCCCTCTCTTTTATCTTGTAAAACCCTCTCAGTCAATGCCTGCGGCATTGCCAGCTCCCCCGAAAGGGGAGCTCTTTTGCATCTTACGGTAAAGTGCAGTTCTTCAGAAGATTCACTTTACCGTGCCCACTCATAAAGCTCGCCCTTCGGGAGAGCTGGCGCGCAAGCGCCTGAGAGGGTTCTTGTTACCCACAGGTAATGGTCACGACGGTGCCGCGCTGCACACTGGAACCGGGGTCTGCACTCTGGGCCTGCACGGTGCCGTTCGCATTGCCCTCCACCACACAGTTCAATCCGGCGGCAGACAGCATCTGGCGGGCAAAGTCCGCGCTCTTGCCGGTCACATCCGGCACATCGGTATGGCTGCCCTCATAGGTATCGGTATACAGGTACACGGTGGTGCCGTAGGCCACCTTTGCACCCGCGTGCGGATACTGGTAGGTGACAGCTGCTGCCGCCTGACTGGTGGTGCTTTCGGCCAGCTGATGCCTGAGGCCCTTGATGTTCAGCTGCACCTGCGCACTGCTCCACTCGGTGCCCACCAGATTCGGCACAGTGACCACAGTCTGGCTGCGATCCTCGCCGTCGGCGGCAATGCCAAGGTAAGGTGCGATCTCGCTGATGATGTTGCCCACAACAGGCGCTGCCAGCAGGGACGAGTAGTCCGTTCTGGCGTTGTTGGGGTCATCCAGCATCACATAGACGATGATCTCCGGGTCGTCGGCGGGCAGGACAGCGGCAAAGGATGCCACCTTCTTGTAGTCGCCGTCGGCACGGCGGTCCATGTTCAACTGTTCGGAAGTGCCGGACTTGCCGCCGATACGGTAGCCGGACACATAGGCATACTTGCCGCCGCCGGTGCCGTTGCCCACCTCATATTCCATGATCTGGCGGATCACATTGCTGGTGCTCTCGCTGATGACCTGACGGCGCACATTGGCACCGATCTCCTCGATCACGTTGCCATTTGCATCGGTGATCTTATCCACCACATGGGGCGTGACCAGATAGCCGCCGTTGACGGCTGCGGCCACAGCGGTGCACATCTGCAGCGGGGTGATGGCCATTGCCTGACCAAAGGCCGAGGAAGCCAGCTGCACTTCGCCCAGCTGGTTGGCCTTATAATACTGCATGAAGCCCGTCTCACTGGGCAGGTCCACGCCGGTGCGGCTGGTAAAGCCAAAGGCATCGAAGTAGTTATAGAAGGTCTGGGAGCCAACGCGCTGGCCCAGCTGGATATAGTAGATATTGCAGCTCTGGCGCAGAGCTTCGGCCAGTGTGATGGTGCCGTGGGCTTTGTGGCCTGCGCAGTGGTAGGTCTCCTTTGCCACGCCGTAAGCACCGGCGCAGGTAAAGGTGGTGTTGATGTTTGCAAGGCCGGAGTCCACGCCCATGGCCGAGGTGATCACCTTGAACACACTGCCGGGGTAGTACAACTCGGTGATGGCCTTGTTTTTCCACTGGATATCGCGGAAGTAGCCGGAGTAATCGCCCTCCTCGTCCAGAATGCGGTTGCCGTTTGCGTCCTTCAGCTCGTTGCCGTTCTCATCCTTTTTGTAGATGCCGTACAGCTCCGGCTCAGCGCGCACCAGCTCGTTGAGGTAATCCAGATTTGCGCTGTAGTCCAGCGGGTCGTTGGGGTCAAAATCCGGCTTGGAAGCCATGGCAAGGATGGCACCGGTCTTGACGTTCATCACGATGGCGCAGCCGCGGTTCTCCACCGTGTTGGCTGCAATGGCTTCGTTCAGATACCGTTCCACGATCTCCTGCACATTCACATCCAGCGAAAGCACCAGATTGGAGCCATCCTTGGCTGCAAAGGTGGTGGCATTCTCGTCCGCAATGGCGTTGCCGTAGGCATTGCGCTGGGTAATGGTGCGGCCATCCACACCGGCCAGCGTGGACTGATAGGATTTTTCCAGACCGTAAGTACCAATGCCGTCCGCGTCGGTAAAGCCCAGCACTGCCGCTGCAAACGCTCCGTAGGGGTAATTGCGCTGGAAGCTCTTCTCGCTGCCGACCGAGATGTTGCCCTTGCGGGAGGTCTCAGTGGCACGCTTGTGTGCCTTGTTGAACTGGGAAACGTAGGATTCGATGGACAGCTTGACAGCGTTGTTCACCTTGGTGGCCAGCACCTGATACTTGGTGTCCGTCTTGGAAAATGCATCGTAAACCTTCTGGTACTGGGTCTGGTACGCTTCCGAGGAAGTGTCCACCGCGTCCAGACTTTCACCGTCGCCGGAAAGCAGGCGCAGGGTCAGTTCCCGGCTGACCTCGGCGCACATGGCCGTGTCCAGCGTGCGCACCGTCTCCTCATCCTTGCCGGTGGTGGTATATAAGATTTTGCTGTTGTCCGGGTCGGCCCAGATGGTCCACACCACGCTGGTGGAGGCCAGCGTGATGCCGGAGGTATCGTAGATCTCGCCGCGGGTGGCCTTGATGGTGGTATCCAGCAGCTGCTGCTTTGCGGCCAGCTGGCGGTAGGTGTCACCGTTTTTGATCTGGATATCATACAGGCTGTAGGTCACACGGGCCGCAGCAAGGCCCATGACCACAAGGGCCAGACCGCCGCAGATCAGACTGGTTCTGGGGTTCATGCGGGCACCGGTGCTGGTTTCCGGCCAGGGGCCTTTTATTTTTTTGATGAATTTTCGGAAGAATTTCCACATGGTATGCTCCTGCGGCAGCGGGCATTTGCTGCCTTCTGCCGCGCTTTTGTCAAATTTGGAACTGCCCTGCAAACAGGGTGTATAAACCGAAAAAGCGTGCGCTGCCGCACGCTTTCCCGTATTTGGTTCACTTTACAGTGCCAAGAATGTTCACGGCACCGTTGTAGATAAAGTCGGTCCACTGCCGCACAGCGGACTGGGTGCGCTCCAGCGTGTCGCTCTCGCCCAAACGGATGTAGGTGATCTGGCTCTGATCAATTTTCATCAGGCCCAGCCTGCCGGCCGTCTCTTCCACGCTGGTAATGTTGGTCTTGCTGTTCAGGGTGCTGTTATAGTAAGTATACTGGCTCTGCTCACTGACCAGCTGAGCCTTTGCGTCCTGAATCTGGTCGTTCAGCTCCACCAGCTTGGACTCGCTCCACAGCAGGCTGATGGCAAACCCCACCAGCAGTGCTGCTGCTACCAGATGCATGGCGTTGTGCACCGCTGCCTGCAGCGGCGAAAGCCGACGCTTGCCGCCCTTTGCTACCCGCAGATCTGCCTTGCGCTGTGTCTGCGGGGCTTTTCTGCGGCGTACCGCGTTATAATCATATGCTGCCTGACCCATGGTTTGCTCTCCTCCTCACACAACGGCTTCTGCCGTTCAGCATTTTTCCAAAACTCTCAGGTGGGCGGACCGGCTGCGCCGGTTCTCTTCCAATTCCTGACTGTTTGCTTCAATGGGTTTGCGGGTGATCAGCTTTGCTTTGGCTTTGCCGCCGCATACGCACACCGGAAACTCCGGCGGGCAGGTGCACGCGGTGGACCAGCGGCGAAATTTGTTCTTCACCAGCCGGTCCTCCAGCGAGTGGAAGGTGATCACGCACAGCCGGCCGCCCGGCGCAAGGTGATCAAAAATGGTGTCCAAGCCTTCTTCCAGCGCATCCAGTTCATGGTTCACTGCAATGCGCAGCGCCTGAAAGGTGCGGCGGGAAGGGTTCTTGTTTTTGCGGCGTTCCGCCGGGGGCATGGCGCTGGCCACGATGTCTGCCAGCTGCAGGGTCGTTTCGATGGGAGAATTCTCCCTTGCCTCCACGATCCTGCCCGCGATCTGCCATGCGAAAGGTTCTTCGCCGTAATCCCGCAGAATGCGTGCCAGCTCTTCGCGGCTCTCGGTGTTCACAAGGTCCGCTGCCGTTTCGCCCTGCTGGCTCATCCGCATGTCCAGCGGTGCATCCGCACGGTAGGAAAAGCCGCGGGCCGCATCGTCCAGCTGATGGCTGGAAACGCCCAGATCCAGCAGCGCGCCGTTGACCTTGTCGATGCCAAGGCTTTCCAGAGCTTGTCCGGCATAGCGGAAGTTGATCTGCACCACCGTGGCAGGCAGGCCCGCAAGGCGGGCACGCGCGGTCTGCACCGCGTCCGGGTCCTGATCCAGCGAGATCAGCCTGCCGCCCTTTTCTGCATCCAGCCGCAAGGCGATCTGGCGAGAATGTCCCGCGCCGCCTGCAGTGCCGTCAAGGTAGGTGCCGGCCGGATCAATGGAAAGACCCTCCAGACACTCGTTCAGCAGAACGGGGATATGCTCAAACGAGGCCGGGTCAAAGGCTGCTTGTGTTTCAAGTTCCATCGCTGCGGCCTCCTTTCTCAGTTCATAAGCTTTCCGTGTTCCGGGTACTGTGCACACAGCGCACACTTTTACCCGATAACACAGTTTTATTTTAACAAATCAGGCCCCTGATTGCAAGGGTTTGTGCTCCCGTTTTTGCCGCAAAATGCAACAAAAAAAGTCCCTGTCGGCCGTCATTTCTGCCTGCAGGAACTTTGGTTTTTGCCGTATGTGTAATTTGTGTGTGAAAAAGGCTGTCTTCAGCCGTTTTTCTTGGCGTTCTGGCGCAGATTTGCGCGCACGTTCTTTACCTGTGCCGCATTTTCCACCATCGTTTCCTCGGTGTTCTTGAGCATGTTGTCGCAATAGTCGGTCACGGTCTGGCGCAGGGTGCGGGCCTCGTTCTGGGCTGCAGTGGTGATTTCCCCGGCGCGCTGCTGTGCAGCCTTCACGATCTCGGCTTCGCTCACCAGAATGCGCGCCCGCTCCTCAGCCTTTTTCACAATGGCCTGCGCCTGTGCGTTGGCCGTCTCCACGATCTGAGCGCGGTCGTTCACGATCTGCTGGGCCTGCCGCAGCTCGCCGGGCAGGTTTGCGCGGATCTCGTCCAGATAATCCCGGATCTGCTCCACATCCACGATCTTTTTGCCGCCGGAAAGGGGCACATTGGCACCTTCCTCCAGCGCATCCTCAATGGTATCCAAAAGTTCGTTCACGTTCATAGTGCTTCTCCCTTCGGTTCGTTCTCGGCAGGGTCTGTGTTCTGCATGGGCTTTGTGTATTTCCACAGCAGCACCCTGCCGTACTTGTACTGTTTTTTCAGGGTCAGGCCGCCAGCCTCGGCCGGCAGCACGATGCCGGTCTCGCTCTCGCACAGCACGATGCCGCCGGGCGCGGTGCATTTATCCACCGCAGGCAGGATCTTTTCCAGTGTACCATTGCGGAAGGGCGGGTCCAGCAGTACGATGTCGAACTGCTCGCGGCAGGCGGAAAGATACCGCGCAGCTTCGCCGATATTGACGCGGCTGCGGTCGAACACGCCGCAGGCCTTGCAGTTACGCATGATGATGTTCACCGCCTCGCGGTTCTCGTCCAGAAACACGCAGCGCGCCGCGCCGCGGCTTAGTGCTTCAATGCCAAGCTGGCCGCTGCCCGCATACAGGTCCAGCACCCGTGCGCCGGGCAGGTCGAACTGGACGATGCTGAACATCGCCTCCTTTACCTGCGAAAGGGTGGGCCGGGTCACGTCGGTCCCCGGCAGGGCCTCCAGACTGCGGCCCCGGGCTTCTCCTGCGATCACGCGCATGTTCTCTTTCCTCCTCCTTGCAGCCGGAAGATGTGGCTGCAAACACGTTTTTTGTATCACTTTATTATCACCCAACTGCATATTCTTGTCAAGGGCCGCGCGTTGCGCCGTCTGGCGGTTTGTGCTACAATAAAACCGGCAGCGCCGGGCTTTTGCGGCGCATTCTGGCATAAAAGGAGAGTATTCCCATGAAAGTTCTGCTCATCAACGGCAGCCCGCACGAAAAAGGCTGCACCTATACCGCCCTTTCGCTCATTGCAAAGGAACTGAACGATGCCGGTGTGGACACTGAGATCCTGCATGTCGGCGGCAAACCCGTGGGCGGCTGCATCGGCTGCGGCGGCTGTGCCGCAGGCAACGGCTGCGTGTTTGGCGGCGTGGTCAACGAGGCCATCGAGAAGGCCAAAACTGCCGATGGCTTCGTGTTCGGCAGCCCGGTGCACTACGCATCCGCATCCGGCAACATGACCAGCTTCATGGACCGCCTTGCCTACGCGGGCGGCAGATATCTGGCCTACAAGCCCGCCGCCATCTGCTGCTCGGCCCGCCGTGCAGGCACCACCACCACGCTGGACCAGCTGGTAAAGTACCCGCAGTTCTTCCACATGCCGCTGGTGAACGGCTCCTACTGGGCCATGGTGCACGGCTCCAATGCCGAGCAGGTGCTGCAGGATGCCGAGGGCTGCGCCGTAATGCAGGAGCTGGGCCGCAACATGGCATGGCTGCTGCACTGCATCGAAGCAGGCAGGGCCGCAGGCTTTGAACACCCGCAGAACCCCAAGCGCCCCATGACTAATTTTATCCGCTGATCGGAAAATCAATTTCTGATCCAGAGGCTCAGAACAGTCCATAAGCTGCTCTGAGCCTCTTTTTCTTTGCAGTCCACGCCATTTCGTGCCAAAAGCGGCAAAAATCCTTTGGAAATGGGGCTGCAGCTTCTTTTTTCGTTCATAAGTTTGTGTTACTATAAGATGTAAAGTGATTTTAGCAGGATGGAGACCCTTGTATGGAACACTACGATTGGAACGAAGGCTGGCTGTTCACGCCCCGGTTCGACCCGGCACTGGTGCGGCCGGAGTGCGGACTGGAATTGGAACCGGTGCGCATCCCCCACACTGTGCGGGTGCTGCCCTACAATTACTGCAACGAAAATGAATACCAGTGCCTGTGCGGCTACCGGCGGGAGTTTTTTGCACCCAGAGAGTGGGCAGGCCGCACTGTTCTGCTCACCTTTGGTGCCGTTGCCCATGACGCGACCGTGTTCTGCAACGGGCGGCGGCTGTTCCACCACGCCTGCGGCTACACCGCCTTCACGGTAGATCTGACCAGCGCTTTGCATCTGGGTCAGAAAAACGTGGTGGCTGTGCGCTGCGACAGCCGCGAGGACCTGAACATTCCGCCCTTTGGCGGGCAGATCGATCACCTGACCTACGGCGGCATCTACCGTGCCGTCAGTCTGGACATCAAGGAACCCGCCTACCTGCGGGATGTGTTCATCGAGGCAAAAGCCGAGGGCGATTTCCGCATCTATACCTCCACCGTGGGTGAGACGGTAGGCTGCACCCTGCAGGCCGAGATCCGCAGCCCTTCCGGCAGCCGCGCCGCCTACAGCGGCGAGCTTTCCCTGCCCATCACCGGCGTGCTGAACGGTGTGCACCCGTGGAGCATCGAGCATCCCACCCTGTACACCCTCACCGTACAGCTGATCCGCCCCGGCTCTGCCGGCCTGCCGGACCGTGTGCTGGACGAAAAGACCATCCGCTTCGGTTTCCGCACCGTGCAGTTCGTGGCAGGCGGGCTGTACCTGAACGGTCAGCGCGTGGAGCTGCGGGGCCTGAACCGCCACCAGAGCTACGCCTATCAGGGCTATGCCATGCCGGACAGCATCCAGCGGCTGGATGCTCAGATCCTGAAAAAAGACCTTGGCTGCAACGCAGTGCGCACCAGCCATTCCCCCCAGAGCCCGGCGTTTCTGGATGCCTGCGATGAGCTGGGCCTGCTGGTGTTCACCGAGATGCCCGGCTGGCGGTACATTGGCGACGAGAGCTGGAAGGCGCAGGCCCTGCAGAACTGCCGCGAAATGGTATGCCAGTGCCGCAACCACCCCAGCATCTTTTTGTGGGGTGCCCGTGTAAACGGCAGCGCCGACGACGAAGCGTTTTATAAGCGCACCAACGAGGCCATCCACCGGCTGGACCCCACCCGCCCCACGGCAGGCGCGCGGAACCACCGCAAGAGCCAGCTGCTGGAGGATGTTTACGCCTACAACGATTACTCTTACCGTGGGCGCGGTGCCGCCTGCGAAGCCCGCGCCGCGGTGACTTCCGATCCCCGCAAGGGCTACCTCATCAGCGAGTTCGGCGGGCAGCAGCTGCCCACCAAGCCCTTTGACGACGAGACCCACCGGCTGGTGCAGGCTCTGCGCTATGCCGCCGGGATCAACGATTCCATTGCGCAGCAGGGCGTGGCCGGCAGCTTTGGCTGGTGCATGGCCGATTACAACACCCACCGGGAATTTGGCAGCGGCGACCGCATCTGCTACCACGGTGTGATGGATATGTTCCGCAACCCGAAGCTTTCGGCGGCGGTATATGCAAGCCAGAAAACGCCGCGTTCCCCCTCGGACATCGTGCTGGAAGTCTCTTCCGGCATGGCACTGGGCGACCTGCCCGGCGGCGTTCCCACGGCCTGCTGGGTGTTCACCAACGCCGAAAGCGTACGGCTGTACCGCGGCAACGACTACATTGCCGAGTTCACGCCTGACCGGCACGGCCGTTTTGCCGCCATGACGCATCCGCCCATTGAGATCAACGATTTTGTGGGTTCTCTGTTGGAAAAGTACGAGGGCATGGACCCGGCCTCCGCCCAGATGACAGCCGCTATCCTGAACGAGATGCGCCGGGATGCTATGGAGCTTTCGCCGCTTTCCAAGGCGCGGATGCTTTCGCTGCGGCTGAGCTGGAACGAGGTAGCCCGCATGTATTACAAATACATCGGCGTGCTGGGCACACCGTGCGCAGCCTACCGTTTTGAAGCCGTGTGGCATGGCCGCACCGTGCGCACCGTGGTGCGGGAACCGGTGCAGAGCGTCCGGCTGGAATGCACCGTGCACAACCCCATCCTCACCGACGGCCCCACCTGGGACTGCGCCGCTGTCAGCCTGCGCGCCATCGACCAGAACGGCAGCCTGCTGCCCTACTGCGGCGAAGCCGTTCAGCTGAGCGTGGACGGCCCGCTGAAGATCATTGGTCCCAGCGTGGTGCCGCTGCGCGGCGGCATGGCGGGCACCTACCTTGCCACCACCGGCGAAGCGGGCCGCGCCGTGCTGCACTGCCGCATGGAAGGTGCGCTGGATACCGATGCCGTGGTGACCATCCGCTGCCGGGAAGCTTGATTTCCGTCCCTTCATGATAGATTTGCACTCTGTTCAAAATTTCATCATGGTTGACTGGTATCCTAAGAACTGTAAAATAACGGCGGGCGCGCCCGCTTTGATTCCAAAACAAAGGATGCAGGAGTTATGAGAGAAAAATTCCGTCAGTTTATGATCGGCCGCTACGGTACCGATGGCCTGAACCAGTTTTTGAGCATCGCGTCCATCGTGCTGCTGCTGATCTCGCTGCTCACCCGCTTCAGCCTGTTCACATGGCTGGGTCTGGTGCTGCTGGTGCTGTGCTACTACCGCTCGCTCAGCCGCAACATTTCCAAGCGCACGGAGGAGAACTACCAGTACTATGCCCTGAAGGACCGCGTAGACCGTAAGTTCCGCGGTCTGAAGGATCAGTGGGCCAACCGCAAGCTCTACCACTACTACCGCTGCCCCAAGTGCCGCCAGAAGCTGCGTGTGCCCCGTGGCCGCGGCCGCATCCAGATCTCCTGCCCGCGCTGCGGCACCCAGTTCATCAAAAAGAGCTGAGCGGCCATGTTTGGTTATGTTGTGCCTAATCAGGCCGCGCTTTCGGACGAAGCACAAAAGCGCTACCGCACCGCCTACTGCGGGCTGTGCCGCCGCATCGACGCACTGCACGGCCTGCGGGGCCGCTTTACGCTGAGCTATGACCTCACCTTCCTGAACCTGCTGCTGTGCAGCCTGTACGAGGGCGAGACCGAAGCTTCTTCCGGCCACGACCGGTGCCCCATCCACCCCTTGGGCGGTGTGGAATGGCGGGCGGCCTCCCCCACCGATTACTGTGCAGATCTGAGCGTAGCCTTGCACTACTACAACGCCGAGGATAAGTGGAAGGACGACCGCAGCCTGCTGGGCCTTGGATATGAAAAGCTGCTTACCGGCTGTAAGCAGGCTGCCGAGAGCCGCTGGCCCCGTCAGTGCAGCGCCATCCGCACCTGTCTGGACAGGCTGGCGGAATATGAAGCTGCCGGGAGCGAAGACCTGGATGCCGTGTCCGGCTGCTTTGGCGAGCTGATGGCAGAGCTGTTCGACTACCGGCAGGATCACTGGTCACCGGAGCTGCGCAGCATCGGCTTCCATCTGGGCAAGTTCATCTACCTGCTGGATGCCTATGACGATCTGGAGCACGACCAGCGCAAGGGGGCCTACAATCCGCTGAAAGCACTCAGTCAGCAGCCCGGCTATGAGGAAGAGATGAAAGAGATCTTTGAGCTGCTGCTGGCGCAGTGTGCCCAGAGCTTTGAACGCCTGCCCTGCGTGGAGGACGCAGACCTGCTGCGCAACATCCTTTACTCCGGCGTATGGCTCAAATACAACTGCAAAACAGCCAAGCAGGCCCGCAGCCGTGGCTGAATGGCGGCTTTGTCTTGATTTTTCCACGGCAATACGGTAGACTATAAACATTGCGCGGCACTGTGGCTGCGCGAAATGAGACGTGAGGAAGTATATCCATGAGAGACCCCTATGAGGTGCTGGGCGTTTCGCGCGGCGCAAGCGATGACGAGATCAAAAAAGCATACCGCGCCAAGTGCAAGCGCTGGCACCCGGACCTGAACCCCAACGACCCTACCGCCGAGGAGCACTTCAAGGAAGTGCAGGCGGCTTACGATGCCATTACCAAGGGCGAGACCGGCCCCCAGATGGGCGGAAATCCCTACGGCAGCTACCAACAACAGGGTTACGGCCAGCAGAACTACCAGCAGCAGGGTTATCAGAACGGTTACGGCGGTTTTGACGGATTCGATGGCTTTGACCCGTTCGGTTTCGGGTTTGGCTTTGGCGGCTACCAGCAGGGTTACGGCCAGCAGGGCGCAAGCTATTCCGGCTCCGACAGCCCGGAGATGCAGGCCGCCCGCAACTTTGTGGCCAATGGCCGCTATGCGGAGGCCCGCCGCGTGCTGGACGGCATGACCGGCCGCAATGCCCGGTGGTATTATCTTTCCTCCCTCGCAAATCAGGGCTTGGGCAACCGCATCGATGCGCTGCAGGATGCCCGCCGTGCCGTGCAGCTGGACCCGGGCAACACCGAGTACCAGATGCACCTGCGCCGGATGCAGAACCCCGGCCAGACCTACCGCACCACACAGGCCACCTACACCAGCCCCGGCGGCCTGATGCAGTGGTGCTGGAGCATGATCCTGCTGAACCTGCTTTGCAACTGCTGCTGCGGCGGCTGGGGCTTCCATTTCCGCATGTGATCCCGTTTTTCTCATAAGATACAGCAAGACCCCGCACCTTCTGGTGCGGGGTCTTGTTTTTGCTTTACGACATCACTTTACGGTGATGTTGCGGCTGATCTTGCTGCAGGAGTAATTGCCGCCGATCTCTGCCGTCTGCACATAGGTGCCCGGCTCTGTGGGCAGCTCGCTGGTGGCATCACTGCCCCAGCCGGACTTCTTGTAGCTGTAGCGGATCTTATCGGTGGGCACCACCTGACCATCCACTTCCAGCACAGCCGCTTCATTGAAGCTCTGCAGCTCTTCGGCGGTCATGGGCTTTTCGGCCTGCTGTGCCCAGTACATGCGCACGCCGTTTGTCTTGGGCTTGATCTTGAACATGGCAAAGCCTGCGGTGTTCATATCGCTGCTTTCCAGCGCCAGTGCACCGGCCACATAGTTGCCGGCATCCACCGGCTGCTCGTCCAGATAAATGCGGCTGAACGCGCCCTCCGGCAGATACTTGCGGATCAGGTTCAGCGCAAGGCGCAGGCCGTTGGACACCTGATCGATGGTAGGCACATAGAAGTGCAGTACATCCATCACCGAGACGGCCTCATCGGCCACCCGCAGCAGCACGCTGACATCGTTGCCGTCGATCAGCTGCTTGAGGTAGCTGTACACATTGAACTCCTCTGCCTGATCCGGTGTCTTGGACATCTTCTTGGGCAGCGGAATCATCTTGAGCAGCGTGCGGATCTTATCCGACAGCACCAGCGTCACATAGCCATTCGCTTCGCCGCCAACGCCCACCACAACACCGATATACTGGGTATCGGCAGGGTTGGTCTGCACCTCCAGCTTGTAGTTGGAGCCATAAACAAGGTCGCCCGTGGCTTTGAGCCGGATGGAAACCATATCATTCTGCTGCTCCAGCGCTGCATTTTCCTGCGGCAGAGCTGCTGCGGCAAACACCGGCGTTGCTGCCGCGCTGAGCATGAACACTGCTGCCAGTGCAAGAGCTATCAATCGTTTGGCCTTCATTGCTTAAGACCTCCTTATTCTATAAAGGGATCGCACAGCCGCGCCCCACGGCACACTGCGTCGGGAACCGGCATGATACCATGCCTGTTGTACCTCGATTCTACCGCAAAACGCTGTTTTGGTCAATAACGTGATTCAAGTAATTCAATTTTTTTATATTTTATGCAAAAAAGAGGAACCTGCCCTCTTCCAGTGGTTTCTCCCTCAAGTTCATTCATCAATAAAATATTCCGGGTGGACGCTGCGGGCCTGCGCCACCGACTGCTTATACCGGCTCAGGTGGCTTTCCAGCGCTTCGCTCACGTCGTCCGTGCTGCCGTGCAGCAGTGCTTCCAGAATTGCCGTGTGCGAGGAGCAGACCGACTTGTTTTCCTCGGTCTGCAGGCTGAACTTGCGGATGCGCTCCACATGCTGCAGGCTGGCCAGCATGTGGTCGTAGTGAGCTTCCATGCCGCACAACTCAAAGGATTTGCGGTGGAATGCATTATCCAGCTCCAGCATACGGGCAGTGCGGTCCGGCTGGCTCATATCCGCTTCCAGCACACGGTATGTCTCAATGTTGCTGCGGTATTCTTCCTCCTGCCGGGGTGTCACACGGCCGCGCAGCCGGTTCAGGATCTCTTTTTCCAGTGTATAGCGGGCAAACTGCTCCATCTCCATCAACTTCAGGTTGATGGGTGCCACATGGGTGCCGCTCTGCGGTTTGATGTCCACCATGCGGGCCAGATTGAGCATCAGCAAAGCCTCCCGCATGGGCGTGCGGCTGATGCCCAGCTCTTCGGCCAGCTCCCGGTCATTCAGCGGATCACCGGGCTTCAGCTCCATCGTGATGATCCGGCTGCGGATCGTCTGGTATGCCGTTTCGCGCGCACTCAGTAATGACATGTGGTCTCTCTCCCTTCAACCTCCGGTGTAAAGCAAAAATTGATATACTAGTATTGAAGTTATCAAGACCATATTACCCAACCACAGGTCGGCTGTCAAGTGTGGCTGCAACTAAAAATCGCCAACATTTTTCTCTGTTTTGTCAAGACAGGCCCCATGGCAGCACAAAAGCCCTCCGGGTGAAGGGCTTTTGCTGCGTTTACTTTTTTGCGGAACGGTACACCACCGGCACCCACACAAAGGCCACGGCCAGACCGCACACCACATCAATGATGGAGTGCTGCTTGGTGAACACGGTGGACGCACAGATCAGTGCAGCCCACACCCAGGCCAGAATTTTCAGGGCCGGGCGCTTCTTTGCCAGCTTGCTGTGGCTGAACGCCAGTGCCATGCAGGCCGAGCTTTGGCAATGGATGGACGGGCACACATTGACCGAGGCATCCGCCCTCCAGATCAGCTGCATGATGCTCATTGCAATGTTGCTGCGGCCCACCGCATCCACTGTGGGGCGGATATCCAGACCGTTGGGCAGCAGCATGTACAGGATCAGGCAGAAGGTCATGCCGGAAAACATGGTCAGGCAGAGCTTATCGTAGCTTTGGGTGTCGCACCACCACAGCAGGGCCGTCACACCAGCCAGCAGCACAAACCAGCTGCAATACGGAAAGATGAACCACTCATTGAAGGGAATCCGGTCATCAAGCGGGGCGTGGATGATATATTTGGGATCTTTGATGGTCAGATCCAGCCAGAAGAACCAGATCAGATACACCACCCAGTACAGCTGGAACCACAGGTGCGGACGGCGCCGGCTCCACAATTGTTTGGGATTCATGGTATTTCTCCTATATTTTCAATGTGATAAGATATGATTATACCACATCACGCCATCTTGCGCAAACCTTTCCGGTGCGATAAAATAAAAAGAGTGTTGTAAACTTGCGCTCTGTTTTTGAGCGTACCTATTATAAAAGGAGTCATTATGTTGCAAAGCTTTCCCCTTGTCCGCCTTGCCGCGCTGGATCTGGACGGCACCCTGCTGAACCGGAACAACGAGGTCACCCTTGCCACCCGTCAAGCCATTGCCCGCGCTGTAGAGCATGGCGTGGTGGTGGTGCCCGCCACAGGCCGCCCACTGGCCAGTCTGCCGCCTGTTGTGGCAAAGCTGCCCGGCATCCGGTATGCCATCACCTCCAACGGTGCCGCCGTGTGGGACCTTGGCGATGACCCCATGGGTGCTGTGCACAGCCGCTATGCCAACGCTGCCCAGCGCCACACCAGCGAACCCGCCTGCCTGCTGCACCGCCTGATGCCGACAGAAGTGGCACGGGAAGCTTTTGACCTGTTCCAGCAGTACGATGGCGAGCTGAGCGTATTCAGCGACGGCCTTGCCATCAAGACTCCGGAGGGCATTGCAAAGCTCACCTCCCGCACCGCCCACTTTCTCTCCTCCGAGGCGCGGCAGAACCTGACCGACGGCCGCTTTACCGTCATTCCCGGCATCGAGAGCTGGATGTCCCGCCATGCGCACGAGATTGAAAAACTGTGCATGTTCTTCGACAGCACCGAAAAGACCGCCGCTGCCCTGCCAAAGTTTCAGGCTATCCCGGGCGTGGCCGTGGTGCAGGGTTCGCCGGATAACATTGAAGTGACCGCTGCCGGTGTGGATAAGGGCAGTGCCCTGCTGGCTCTGGCCGACCTGCTGGGCATCCCCCACGAGAACACCCTTGCCGTGGGCGACAGCGAGAACGACCGCGCCATGCTGGAAAAGGCAGGGATCGCCGCTGTTATGGCCAACGGAATGCCCCAGATCAAGGCCATTGGCAGCATTGTGAGCGAAGCCGACTGCGACCACGACGGCGTTGCAGAGCTGTTCGGCAGGCTTGGTATTTGAGCAAACAGGGTCAAAACAGCCCCAATTTTCAGGTCATTCGTCATTTTTGTGCAATGTATACAAGCTCTTATGCAAAACATTGTGCTTGTTGAGCATTACCAAACTTGTTTCCGTCGTTTATACTAATATTACAAGCGCACAGTGGGTGCACCATGCCCAAACGGCAGCCCACGCGCACCAAGAGAGTTCAAACTAAAAGGAGAAATGCATTTATGAATCCCATCGTAGAAAAGGTCTATCAGATCGGCATTATCCCTGTTATCGCTTTTAACAGCGTTGATGAAGCCCTGCCCCTGTGCAAGGCTCTGGCTGACGGCGGTCTGCCCGCAGCTGAGGTCACCTTCCGTACCGCATGCGCTGAGGAGTGCATCCGCAAGATCCACGAGGAGATGCCCGAGATGCTGCTGGGCGCAGGCACTGTCCTGACCACCGAGCAGGCTGACCGTGCAATGGCAGCTGGTGCTTCCTTCATCGTTGCTCCCGGCTTCGATCCCGAAGTCTGCAAGCACGTTATCGACAAGGGCGGCATCATGATGCCCGGCACCTGCTCTGCAGGCGAGATGCAGCAGGCTATGAACATGGGCTGCGAGGCCCTGAAGTTCTTCCCCGCTGAGGCAAACGGCGGTGTCGGCATGCTGAAGAACATCGGCGCTGCCCTGAAGAGCGCACGCTGGATGTGCACCGGCGGTGTCAATGCAAAGAACGTCAACGATTATCTGGGCTATGACCAGATCTTCGCTGTGGGCGGCACCTGGATGTGCAAGAGCGACGTGATCAAGGCTGGCGACTGGGCAAAGATCACCGCTCAGAGCAAGGAAGCGGTTGACACCATGCTGGGCCTGAAGCTGATGCACGTTGGCATCAACACCGAGAACGAGGAAGAGGCCATGAAGTTGGCAAACCTCATCGGCAGCCTGCTGAACATGAAGGTCGCTCCCGGCAATTCCAGCATCTTTGTCGGCAACAAGGAGTTCGAGATCATGAAGAAGCCCGGCCGCGGCACCAATGGCCACATCGCCATCGGCTGCAACAACGTGGATCGTGCCATCTATCACCTGTCTCAGCGCGGTGCCAAGTTCGATCTGGACAGCAAGGTCGTGAAGAACGGCAAGACCATCGCCTGCTACTTTGCAGACGAGATCGGCGGCTTCGCATTCCACCTGGTTCAGGCCTGAGCTCCGGCTCCCCTATCCGTAAAAGCCCTGCTGCGCCGGGGATGCCCCGCAGCAGAAGGTCATAAACACCTGTAAATAAAAGGAGAATAACCAATGAAAGTCGTTACTTTTGGCGAACTGATGGTTCGTCTGCAGCCGTTCAACTACGAGCGTTTCGTTCAGGCTAACAGCCTGGAGTTCAGCTTCGGCGGCGGCGAGGCAAACGTTGCTGTTTCTCTGGCCAACTACGGTCTGGACGCAGCTTTCGTCACTAAGCTCCCCGCACACGCAATCGGTCAGGCCGCTGTCAACAGCCTGCGCCGTTACGGCGTTGACACCAGCATGATCACCCGCGGCGGCGATCGCGTTGGCATCTACTACAACGAGAAGGGTGCTTCTCAGCGTGGTTCCGTCTGCATCTACGACCGTGCCAACAGTGCCATCCAGCTGGCTCAGCCCTCCGACTTTGATTGGGATAAGATTTTCGAGGGCGTGGACTGGTTCCACTTCACCGGCATCACCCCGGCTCTGGGTGCAAACGTTGTTGAGATCTGCCTGGAGGCCTGCAAGGCTGCTAAGGCTCACGGCGTGAAGATCAGCTGCGACCTGAACTACCGCGGCAAGCTGTGGACCCGCGAGCAGGCTCGCGAGGCTATGACCAAGCTGTGCGAGTACGTTGACGTGTGCATCTCCAACGAGGAGGACGCAAAGGACGTGTTCGGCATCGAGGCCGAGGCTACCGATATCTACGGCGGCAAGCTGAATGCTGAGGGCTACAAGAGCGTTGCAAAGCAGCTGGCTGACAAGTTCCACTTCGAGAAGGTCGCTATCACCCTGCGTGAGAGCCACAACGCTTCCGAGAACGGCTGGAGCGCAATGCTGTACGATGTTGCTTCCAATGAGTACTGCTTCTCCAAGAAGTACGAGCTGAAGATCATCGACCGCGTTGGCGGCGGTGACTCCTTCGGCGGCGGCCTGATCTACGCTCTGCTGAACGGCAAGAGCACTCAGGATGCTGTTGAGTTCGCTGTTGCTGCTTCTGCTCTGAAGCACTCCATCGAGGGCGACTACAACATGATGACCGTGTCCGAGGTCGAGAAGCTGGCTGGCGGCGACGGTTCTGGCCGTATCCAGCGCTAATTGCAGGAAGGAGTCCAGAATGGATATCCGCTACTCCTGCAACCAGAAGGATTTCAAGCGCTATACCACTGAGGAAATGCGGGACGAAATGCTCATCACCGGCCTGTACAAGGCCGATGAGGTCGTTGCTGTGTACAGCCATGTGGACCGCATGGTCACGCTGGGCTGCATGCCGGTGCACGAGACCGTGTCCATCGACAAGGGCATCGATGTGTGGGCAAACTTCGGCACCCACTACTTTCTGGAGCGCCGCGAGATCGGCATGTTCAACATCGGCAAGGATTCCACCGGCATCGTGGTGGCCGACGGCGTGAAGTACGAGCTGGGCTACAAGGACTGCCTGTACATCACCAAGGGCACCAAGGAAGTCACCTTTGCTTCCGCCGACCCGGAGCATCCCGCCAAGTTCTACATGGTATCCGCTCCCGCACATTGCTCTTACGAGACCCGCCTGATCAAGATGGCCTATGCAAACCATCGTCCTCTGGGCAGCGTCGAAACCTGCAATAAGCGCACCATCAATCAGTTCATCCACCCGGATGTGCTGAAGACCTGCCAGCTGAGCATGGGTATGACCGAACTGGAATCCGGTTCCAACTGGAACACGATGCCCAGCCACACCCACGAGCGGCGCATGGAAATTTATACCTACTTTGAACTGCCCGAGGGGCAGGTGGTGTTCCACATGTGCGGCGAGCCTACCCAGACTCGCCACATCGTGATGCACAACGAGGATGCTGTCATCAGCCCTTCTTGGAGCATTCACAGCGGCGTAGGCACCTCGAACTATACGTTTATCTGGGCAATGGGCGGCGAGAACATGGAGTTTGACGACATGGACAACATCGCTACCACTGACCTGCGCTAAAAAGCACCATACACAAGCCCCGTACCGGGTCCACCGGTACGGGGCTTTTTGCTAAAAATTCAACTTGAACCCTCTCCGTCATTGCTGCGCGATGCCACCTCTCCCGAAGGGCGAGGTTTTTATCCATCTTTCCTCAACGTATCTAAAAGCTCCCCCTTCGGGGGAGCTGGCTGCGAAGCAGACTGAGAGGGTTATTTAACTTGAGAAGGAGAAAATCATGGATCTTTCCGCTTTCAACCTGCAGGGCAAGGTGGCTCTGATCACCGGCGGTGCCCACGGCATCGGTTTTTCCATCGCCGAAGGCATGGCCAAGTGCGGTGCAACCGTCTGCTTCAACTGCTCTTCCGAAGCAAGCCTTGAAAAGGGCCTTGCAGCATACAAGGCAGTCGGCATCGACGCACACGGCTATGTGGCCGACGTGTCCGATGAGGACGCTGTGAACGCCATGGTTGCAAAGATCAAGGCCGAGGTCGGCCCTGTGGACATTCTGGTAAACAATGCCGGCCTGATGAAGCGCGTGCCCATGATCGAGATGAGCCACGCCGACTTTATGCGGGTCATCGATGTGCATGTAGGCGGTGCCTTCAACTGCTCCAAGGCCGTTCTGCCGGACATGATGGAAAAGCGTGAGGGCAAGATCATCAACATCTGCTCCATGATGAGCGAGCTGGGCCGCGAGACCGTCTCCGCCTACGCCGCCGCCAAGGGTGCACTGAAGATGCTCACCAAGAATATCGCTTCCGAGTACGGCGAGTACAACATCCAGTGCAACGGCATGGGCCCCGGCTACATTGCCACTGCCCAGACCGCACCTCTGCGGGAGGTGCAGCCGGACGGCAGCCGCCACCCCTTCGACCAGTTCATCACCGCCAAGACCCCCGCAGGCCGCTGGGGTGAGCCGGACGACATGGTGGGCCCCTGCGTGTTCCTTGCAAGCCACGCTTCCGACTTTGTGAACGGTCAGATCCTGTACGCCGACGGCGGCATTCTGGCTTACATCGGCCGCCAGCCCAAGTAAGACCATTTGGTGCTGCGCCTTCCTTAATCTTCCGACCAGACAGCTCTGTGCAGGCCAAAGTCTGCATGGGGCTGTCTTTTTACGAAAGCGGCAAGCGGCCTTTCCCACAAAACTTTGCTTCATGTCAACTCATGTTAAAATGTTCCAATTTCATGTCAAATTGGTAACAGTTCCTGTTTCATCGTTCAAAATGCACATAGGCGTCTTGATTTTTTGTCGAAATTCCCGTATAATCGTCTTCATCATCCATCACACCCTGTTGGTTGATCTGAATACGAAGAAATTTCAAAGGAGTATATTTCACATGAAACTCAAGAACATTGCGATCGTTGCTGCCGCTGCAGCACTGGCTGTTGGCATGACCGCCTGCGGTTCTTCTGCATCCTCCACCGCCGCTTCCTCTTCTGTGGCTTCTTCTGCTGCCGCTTCTTCCGAGGCTGCAAGCTCTGAGGCTGCTTCCAGTGAAGCTGCTGAGCCCACTACCGCTGAGTACACCGTGTACAACACCACCGGTTCTACCGTCACCGAGCTGTATCTGTACAATGCAGGCAGCGACGAGAAGGGCGACAATCTGGCCGGCGAGAACGGTCTGGCTGACGGTGAGAACATCGTCATCACCCGCGATGTGGAGGCTGACAAGCAGTCCGACGTGACCTACATTCTGGAGTTCACCACCGAGGACGGCCAGACCCAGAGCTTTGAGACCCTGCACTACGAGGTCGCTCCCATCTCCCTGCTGAGTGTGGATGCCGCTGCAGGTGCTACCCCCATCGCTTTTACTGCACCGGAAAAGTAAGAACTGTTTCATCCTTGCAAAATGGGAAAGTCTGCGGGCTTTCCCGTTTTATTTTTTTGCCAAAAGAGGGCTGAGGCTGTCATTTTCCCTTGCAATCACGCCAAAAATCCGCTATCATAGACGCAAATACGTTCCCTTGCGGCATAAAGGGAGTAAAGGAGTGGATTTTCTTATGGCAGAAAAAGAAGTGAAAGGCATCAAAAAGTTTTTTGAAGAGTTCAAGGCCTTTGCCATGCGTGGCAATGTGCTGGATATGGCAGTCGGTGTTGTGATCGGCGGTGCCTTTACCGCCATCGTCAACTCACTGGTGAACGACATCATCAACCCCGCCATCGGCCTGTTTTTCAACGCAGATTTCTCGGACGTCGGCATCCATGTGGGCGATGTGATGATCGGCATTGGTTCCTTCATCAATGCCATCATCAACTTCCTGATCGTGGCCTTTGTGCTGTTCGTGGTCATCAAGTTCGTCAACGCCCTGCACAAGAAGCCTGCTGAGCCGGAAGCCCCCGCAGAGCCCACCACCAAGGTGTGTCCCTACTGCCAGAGTGAGATCTCCATCAAGGCGGTGCGCTGCCCCCACTGCACCAGCAATCTGGAGGGCTTCCCGGAGATCAACAATTAAATTTTGAATGGCCTCCGCTTTGCTCTGGCCATATTCAGCGGAATCATTTTCTAAATTACAAATCGGGAAAGTCTGCGGACTTTCCCGATTTGTTTTTTCACCCGCGGAGCCGCAAAGGCAAACAGCATAATCAACGCAAAACCTCCCTGCCCGGCCGCAGTCGCTGCGGTTCCAGAGCGGGGAGGTTTTATTTTATCCGGGAAAAATATGGAAAATCAGTCCGGTGAAGCTTTACTTGACCTTGGTCAGGTCTGCCAGCTTGTGGAAGATCTCGGTGTTGTCAAACACGCCGCCGAACTTCTCCGCACCCACGCCGTTGGCGTAGACGTTCACCATGGCACCGGTGTGGGCGTAGGTGGTGTGGTCCATACCGGATTTATGGTTGATGGTATGGCAGATGGCCATGCTGAAGGGGATATAGGTGCCGTACAGCTCATAGTCCTGCTGAGACATGTCCTTCTGGCTGGCAGAGCCGACCTTCAGGGTGCGCTCGTAGGCGGTGCGCAGGTTCTGCGCCTCGTAGTCGGTCAGCAGCAGCTTGCCGGCGTTGGCGGCATCCGGGTCGCTGGGCAGGGTCAGACCGAAGCTTGCCTTCACATCCTGCATGGCAGCCTCAAAGGGGGTCTTGTTGGCGATGTAGTTCTGCACATAGGTGGAATCAAACTTTGCGTAGGACATCTTCTGGTGGGTCAGGTTCGTCAGGAAGGTGTCGTAGTTGGTGGTCTTGTAGCCGATGGCCATACCGCCGGTCTCGTGGTCGGCAGTGACGAGGATCAGGGTCTCGTTGGGGTGCTTCTGCTGGAACTCCACGGCAGCCTGCACGGCGTTGCTCATTTCCAGCACATCGTGGATGGAAGCAGCGGCATCGTTTGCATGGCAGGCCCAGTCGATCTTACCGCTCTCGGTCATGAGGAAGAAGCCCTTGGGGTTATCCAGCAGCTCGATGCCCTTCTTGACGTAGTCGGTCAGCTGCCACTCGCCTGCGGCGGCATCCATGGCGTAGTTCATGGCCTTGCCGTCGGCCAGATTTTCGGCAATGATCAGGGTCTTGCCTGCACCTGCGGTCAGGGCAGCAGCGCCTGCCTGCGTGGTGACCACATTGTATCCGGCCTGAGCAGCCACCTCGTGGTTGTTGGGGCCGGTGCCGTCGCCGTTCACCTTCTGGAACTCGCCGCCGGCAAAGTATTCAAAGCCGGAGTTTGCCAGCTCTACGCCGATCTGGTAGTAGTTCTTGCGGGTCTTCTGATGAGCGTAGAAGGCGGCGGGAGTGGCGTGGTCGATATTGACCGAGGAGATGATGCCCACCTTGTAGCCCTTCTGGGCGTGCAGCTTTTCGGCAATGGTCTCATAGGGCACATCGCGGGTCCACGGGCACATATTTATGACACCGCTCTCGGTCTTGTGGCCAGTGGCGATGGCGGTTGCGGTGGAAGCGGAGTCCGGGCAGAAAGAAGTGCTGTCGTAGGTGGTCACGCTGCCCACGGTGGGGAAGCTGGTGAAGCTCAGGTCGGCCTCGGTCACAGCACCGTTGTTGTCCACGGTGCCCTTGTAGAAGCGGGCAGACTGGATCTGGGCAGTGCCCATGCCGTCGCCGATGAACAGGAAGATGTACTTGGGTTTCTGGAACAGGCCCAGCAGGCAGTTCTCCTCGTCGGCTGCGGCATCCGCATCCGGCTGTGCTGCGTTTGCGGCAACGGGTGCAGCAGCCATCATGCCGACGGCAGAAGCAGCTGCGCCAAACTTGAGAAAGCTGCGGCGGGAGATCTTGTTTTCTTTCATGACGTGATCCTCTCTTTTCATTCAATCAAACATTGCGGGCCTGCCTCAGGCCCCGTTTTTTGTCTTTCGGGAACGTCTTTATTGTAGCGCACCGCCTTGCGGGGAAAAACCATGCCGCCGCAAAGCTTTGGTAAAACCGGTGCGGCTGCATCCGCGCCAACGTAAAAAGCCGGAAAGGGATGTAAAATCCTGCTCAAGTGCCACCACTTTTTCCACAAACGTCTCTGCAAGGGTTGAAAGATGATGGCATTTCATTGTACAATAAGAGGGTAAGTGCTTTTTTACCTTTATATAAATTGAGAGGATTTTATATGGCAGAGATCAAAGTTCTGGCACTGGATCTGGATGGCACCCTGACCAACAGCCAGAAAGAAGTTACACCCCGCACCCGCGCCGCACTGGATGCCGCAATTGCAAAGGGTGTCACCATCGTGCTGGCATCCGGCCGTCCCACCGCGGGCGTGCTGCCGCTGGCAAAGGAACTGGGGCTGGATAAAAAGGGCGGCTGCATCCTTTCTTACAACGGCGGCAAGATCATCGACTGCCGCACCGGCGAGACTTTGTACCAGAAACAGCTGGATGCCCAGTACGTACCCGAGCTGTGCGCCTTTGCCGCCGCACAGAACGTGACCATTATCACCTATAATAAAGAGGGCGTTGTCACCGAGCACCCGGATGACAAGTGGGCACTGCGCGAGTGCTTTACCTGCAAGCTGCCCATGACCGGCGTGGACGATCTGGCAAAGTATGTGGATTACCCCATCTGCAAAATGCTCATCACGCTGGACCCCGCCCGCCGGGACGAGGTGTGGGCCGCCGGCAAAAAACAGTTTGACGGCCGCATCGACCTGTACCCCTCCAGCCCGTTCTTTATTGAAGCCGTGCCGCTGGGCGTTGCCAAGGACGGCAGCCTTGCCGCCCTTTTGGAGCACATGGGCCTTGGCCGCGAAAACCTGATGGCCTGCGGCGACGGCCTGAACGACCGCTCCATGATCGAGTACGCCGGTGTGGGCGTGGCCATGCAGAACGCCGAAGAGCCGGTAAAGGCCGTAGCCGACTATGTGACTGCCGCCGACAACGACCACGACGGTGTGGCCGAGGCTGTGGAGAAGTTTATTTTATAACCCTCTCCGTCTTTGCTTCGCAAATCCACCTCTCCCGAAGGGCGAGGTTTTATCCATCTAATCGTAACGTATGATAAAAGCTCCCCCTTTGGGGGAGCTGGCACGGCGCAAGCCGTGACTGAGAGGGTTTGATTCAAAAGAGAGGACAAACAAAATGCCGCGCAATCTGGTTTTATTTGATCTGGAATGGAATATCGGCTACCAGCCGTATACCTTTAATTACCATGGCGTGCAGCAGACCTTCCGGGGCGAGATCGTGGAGATCGGTGCCGTGAAGATCGACGAAGATGCCAACGTGCTGGACACCTTTTCCATCCATCTGCGGCCCCGCATCTTCCGTAAGCTGCAGCATCACATTGCCAAGGTCACCGGCCTGACGCAGGCCGATCTGGACAAGGGTGAGCCCATCGTGCAGGGCCTGCGCCGCTTTATGCAGTGGTGCGGCCCGGATGCCGAATTTGCCGAGTGGGGCATGGATGACGTACCGGTGCTCAAGCAGAACCTGTACCTGTGCAACATCGACGAATCAAAGCCCACCATCTGGTACGACCTGCAGCAGGTGTTCCTGCGGGAGCATCCCCGCAAAGAGGGCGAGGGCATGACGCTGGAAAGCGTCGTCACCCGCTTAGGGCTGCCCATGGAGCGGCAGTTCCACGATGCCCTTTCCGACACGCTGTACACCGCCGATGTCTGCCGGATGCTCGACCTGCGGGCCGGTCTTGCGGCCTACCCCACTGAGGAGGAATCCCTGCGGGCCAGCCTGTGCCCCACCCCCGGCGACTACCGGGATTTTGAGGTCTTCCGCGGCTACGTGGAGCAGTACACCTGGCGCACCGACCCCAAAATTTACACCATGAGCTGCCCGGAGTGCGGCGCACCGCTCAAGCCCGATGATGTGTGGTTGAAAAAGGGCAGCAACAGCTGGTACACCCTGAGCCAGTGCCCCCACTGCGCCGGCAGCAGCAATGCCGCAGGCAAGGGTGTGTTCCAGCGCTACAAGCTGGCCCGCCGCGACGGCCTGCACTGGAGCTACGCCCGCTGCCTGCAGATCCCGGACGACGCTTCTCTTGCCCGGTGGGAAAAGCAGCGCACCGCCCAGCTGGAGCGCATGAAGGCCCGCGCAGAAAAGCAGACTGCGGAGTAAAACAGCACCGGCAGCTTCGTAGTATCCCAAGAAGGCTGTGCACAGGGCAAAAAAAATGTCGCTTTGTGTTCATGCTTGTGTCATACAATATGGATATACTACGGATAGAGGAACCTGCGGATGGGAAAGCGCAGGCGGAAGGGATGGATGTGCACAATGAACTTTTGTCTGCGCCAGCTGGGAACGCTGGAGTTCTGGGAAACTCTGCTGGACAGTTTTGGCAACCTTGGCCCCATTGCCCCCATCATGCTGGCCATGGTGGAGTCGTTTTTTCCGCCGCTTCCGCTCATTGCCATTGTGGCGCTGAATGTAGCGGCTCACGGCGGCATTCTGGGTTTTCTGTACAGCTGGGCCGGTGTGGCGCTGGGTGGCAGCATCATGTTCCTGTTCTGGCGGCGGGTGGTCAAGTGCTTCTTCTGGAAGTTTGCCTCCCGCTCGCCCAAGCTGGAAAAGGCTCAGCAGTGGGTGAACCGCTTTGACACTTCGTCGCTGTTCATGCTCGCGCTGCTGCCCTTCGCGCCAAGCTCCTTTATGCATCTGGCCTTTGGCATCTCGGACTTTGACGAAAAGCGCTATCTCATTACCATGCTGCTGGGCAAGGGCGTGATGATTGCCATGATGGCAGTGTTTGGGCAGTCGCTGGTCAGTTCCATGAAAAACCCGTTGTATCTGGTGCTGGCCGTTCTGCTGTGGGGCGGGATGTACTGGGTGAGCAAACAGTTCTGCAAAAAACACAATCTGGAATAATAATTTAGAATGCCCTCCGCTTCGCTCTGGGCATATTTAGCGGAAAAATATTTTTATAATAGGGCAACAGCAGACAGCCTGCGGGCTGTCTGCTGTTGCATTTTCACAGGAATGGCCCAAAAGGTAAACTCCATCTGTTGCGCTTATTTCCTTCGGAAATGACCGCGCAACCGGAAAATATGCCGCTTGCAACTACGGCCCCTTCCGTGAAAAAGCAAACCAGCCAAGCCCGCAGGCTTGGCTGGTTTGCAATATAAAAAATAATATTTCATTATTTTATGCCCAGAGCAAAGCGGAGGGCATTTAAAATCGTTCCCTTCCCCTTGACATTCACTTTGACTGCTGTATAATATGTATGCTATCAAACAGTTTTATTTGAAACTGTTCAATGCCAAAACAACCATGAAGGACAAAACCATGATGTGTGACGAAACCAAAAACGAGTGCTGCAATCACGCCGATCCCCCTTGGGAAGGCCCACAGGTCATCCCGGCGCAGATCCGCCGGGTGGACAACCTGATCTTCCGCAAGATCAACCAGTTTGCCCGCGAAAATGACGTGGAGCAGGCCACCCCCATGCACGGGTGGATCATTGGGTATCTCTACCGCCACCGGGACACCCCCGTGTTCCAGCGGGACATTGAGCGGGAGTTCTCTATCACCCGCTCCACCGTGACCAACATCCTGCAATTGATGGAGCGCAAGGGCTATATTGAGCGGCGCAGTGTTCCGCAGGATGCCCGGCTCAAGCAGCTGGTGCTCACCGAAGAGGGCATCTGCTTCCACGAAAAGACGATGCTCTGCTTCCACCAGACCGACGACTATGTGGCTGGGCTGCTGACAGCGGAGGAAAATACCGAGCTGCTGCGGCTGCTGAACAAGCTGCGGGATGCACTGCAGTGATGCAAAAGGGCGGTGTGCCGGTAGCTTTCTCCTCAGACACGAAATACGGGTTGCGGCACCCAGCAGCTGCTTCGCATCCGCTTGCATCTCGCTGGCCGCAGCCCCAACAACAGCTTCCTGTTTCCGCCACTGGCGGCGGTCGCTGTTGTTGCAAGCCATTCCATCGCCCGCCCTATTGCCCTTCGGGCAACAGGGTCCCACCCCAGCGGACGGTCTTCGGAGAAACTCCCGGCCCACCGCCCCGGAAAGATGCATATATCCCGTGCAATCTACCGAAAAAGTGTTCGTTAAATTAGTAATTATGAACATTTTTTGAAACGTCTTGACAATTAAAATGTTTTGTATAAAATTGTTCTGTACCAAACAAATAAAAAGTAACAGGAGGTAACTCAGATGATCAAAAAGTTAGTGTCACATCTGGGCGAGTATAAACGCGCCGCAGTCCTGACACCGCTCTTTGCCGCTCTGGAAGCCGTGATGGATGTGCTTTTGCCCACCATCATGGCCTTTATCATCGATCAGGGCATTGAAAAGGGCGATATGAACGCCATCCACAAGTACGGCCTGCTCACCTTTCTGGTGGCTGTGGTCGCGCTGGCGCTGGGCGTTCTGGCCGGCAAATACGCCGCCGAGGCATCCACCGGCTTTGCCGGAAATCTGCGCGATGCCATGTATGAGAACATCCAGCATTATTCTTTTTCCAACATTGATAAGTTCTCCACCGCAGGCCTTGTCACCCGTATGACCACCGACGTGACCAACGTGCAGAACGCCTTCCAGATGATCGAGCGCATGTGCGTGCGCGCCCCGGTGCATCTGGTGTTCGCTTTGTTCATGGCCGTGATGATCGGCGGCCCGCTGTCGCTGATCTTCGTGGTGGCTGTGGTCTTTCTGGTGGCGGTGCTGGCAGGCATCATGGTGCCCACCTTCCACATCTTTGACCGGGTGTTCAAAAACTACGATGCCCTGAACGCTTCCGTGCAGGAAAACGTCTCCGCCATCCGCGTAGTGAAGAGCTTCGTGCGCGAGGGCTTTGAGAACGAGAAATACACCAAAGCCTGCCAGAGCCTGTACGACCAGTTTGTGAACGCTGAGAGCCGCCTGAGCTTCAATAACCCTGCCATGCTCACCGCCGTTTACGGCTGCAACATCGCCCTGAGCTGGCTGGGTGCCAAGTACGTTCTGCATGGCGCCATCACCACCGGCCAGCTGAACGCTCTGTTCGGCTACATCATGAACATCCTCATGGCCCTGATGATGCTGAGCATGGCCTTTGTCACGATCTCCATGTCTGCCGCTTCCGCAAAGCGTATTGTGGAAGTGCTGGACGAGACCACCGACCTGCCCCCCGCAAAGCAGCCGGTGCAGCAGGTGAAGGACGGCGGCATCGAGTTCGAGCATGTCACCTTCAAGTATAAGCACGGCAGCGGCCAGCCGGTGCTGAATGATATCACCTTCAGCATCAAGCCCGGTGAGACCTTAGGTATCATCGGCGGCACTGGCAGCGCAAAATCCAGTCTGGTGCAGCTGATTCCCCGCCTGTATGATGCCGAGACCGGCACCGTGAAGGTGGGCGGCGTGGATGTGCGCGACTACAACCTCGACGTACTGCGCCGCGAGGTGTCCATGGTGCTGCAGAAGAACGTGCTGTTCAGCGGCACCATTCTCGATAACCTGCGCTGGGGCGACGAGAACGCCAGCGAGGAAGAGTGCATCCGTGTGGCAAAGCTTGCCTGCGCGGATGAGTTCATCGAGCGCTTCCCGGACAAATACAATACATGGATCGAGCAGGGCGGCTCCAATGTGTCCGGCGGCCAGAAGCAGCGCCTGACCATCGCCCGCGCCCTGCTGCGCAAGCCCAAGGTTCTGATTTTGGACGACTCCACCAGCGCCGTGGATACCGCTACCGATGCCAAGATCCGCAAGGCATTCCGGGAGGAGATTCCCGGCACCACCAAGATCATCATTGCACAGCGCATTTCCTCGGTGCAGGACGCCGACCGCATCCTTGTGCTAGATAACGGTAAGATCGATGGTCTGGGCACCCACGAAGAGCTGCTCAAGACCAACGCCATCTATCAGGAAGTTTACAACAGCCAGACCCAGGGCAGCGGCGACTTTGACAAACAGGGAGGTGAACAGTAATGGCTCAGGCAAAAGAAGTTCGCGGCCCCGGCCCCCGCATGGGCGGCCCCCGGCCCAAAGTGGAAAACCCGGGCAAGCTGCTGAAGCGCATCATGGATGAGGTATTCCGGCACTATCTGCCCCATTGCATCCTTGTACTTGTCTGCATCGTGGTCAGCGCGCTGGCAAACGTTCAGGCCAGTCTGTTCTTAAAGACCCTGATGGACGATTACATCGTACCCATGACCCAGCAGCAGGACCCGGATTTTGCCCCGCTGGCTGCGGCTCTGCTGCGGGTAGGCATCATCTACGTCATCGGCATTCTGGCCGCATGGCTCAACGCCCGCATCATGGTCAACGTGACGCAGGGCACCCTGCGCAACCTGCGCACCCAGCTGTTCACCCACATGGAGAGCCTGCCCATCAAGTATTTTGACCAGCATCCCCACGGCGACATCATGTCCGTGTACACCAACGACGTGGATACCCTGCGCCAGATGCTCAGCCAGAGCATCCCGCAGCTGGTGTCCAGCGCCATTACCATTGTTTCGGTGTTCTTCAGCATGTGCATGCTCAGCTGGCAGCTGACGATCGTTACCATGCTGATGGTGGCGCTGATGATGTTCTGCTCCAAAAAGATCACCCAGCAGTCCGGCAAATACTTCATCCAGCAGCAGCGGGATCTGGGCAAGTTGAACGGCTATATCGAAGAGATGATGGAGGGCCAGAAGGTCGTCAAGGTGTTCACCCACGAACAGAAGGCGCTGGCCGGCTTCCGCCAGCTGAACGACCAGCTGAAGGACAGCGCCAACAAAGCCAACAGCTTTGCCAACATCATGATGCCGGTCAACGCCCAGCTGGGCAACATCAGCTATGCCGTCTGTGCGCTGGCAGGCGCAGCCATGGCCGTGAGCGGCATGGGCGGCACGACCCTTGGCACGGTGGTGGCTTTCCTGAGCCTGAACAAGGGCTTCAACATGCCCATCAGTCAGGTGTCCATGCAGGCCAACAGCATCATCATGGCTCTGGCCGGTGCCGAGCGTATCTTCAAGATGATGGACGAAGAGAGCGAGACCGACGAGGGCTATGTGACCCTTGTCAACGCAAAGTACGACCGCAACGACCAGCTGGTGGAGACGGACGAGCGCACCGGCCTGTGGGCATGGAAGCACCCGCACCACGACGGCACTACCACCTACCACAAGCTGGAAGGCAGCATCACCTTTACCGATGTAGACTTTGGCTATGTGCCGGAAAAAACCGTCCTGCACGATATCAACCTGTATGGCCGTCCGGGCCAGAAGATCGCCTTTGTCGGCTCTACCGGTGCCGGTAAGACCACCATCACCAACCTCATCAACCGGTTCTACGACATTCAGGACGGCAAGATCCGCTACGACGGCATCAACATCCACAAGATCAAAAAGGCCGATCTGCGCCGTTCTCTGGGCATCGTGCTGCAGGACACCCATCTGTTCACCGGCACGGTGATGGAGAACATCCGCTACGGCCGGCTGGATGCCACCGATGAAGAGTGCATCGCCGCCGCCCGCCTTGCCAACGCGGATGGCTTCATCAAGCGCCTGCCGGAAGGCTACAACACCATGCTCACCGGCGATGGTGCCAACCTCTCGCAGGGCCAGCGCCAGCTGCTGGCCATCGCCCGTGCGGCCGTGGCAGATCCCCCGGTGCTGATCCTGGACGAGGCCACCTCCTCCATCGATACCCGCACCGAAGCGCTGGTGCAGCGCGGCATGGACGGCCTGATGTACGGCCGCACCAGCTTTGTCATTGCGCACCGCCTGTCCACCGTCCGCAATGCAGACTGCATCGTGGTGCTGGAGCAGGGCCGCATCATCGAGCGCGGCAGCCACGACGAGCTGATCGCTAAAAAAGGCAAGTATTACCAGCTGTACACCGGCAATCTGGCCGAGGACTAAGCTTTTTTCTACCTCCTCAATGAAAAAGCGGCAGCGTGCATCAAATTGCGCGCTGCCGCTTTTTGTGTTATACTGACTCTGCGGCCCTTCTCCGATCCCCCTGTCGCGGAAAGGAGGTGGTAAACATGCCTAGCTTTATCGCGTTTTTTCAGACTGTCGCAGCAGAGGTAGTAGCCTACTATTTATGCAAGTGGCTTGACAGCCTGTTCTTCAAGGGCAGCAAGCACTAATGAAAAGAAGCACCCCGGTACTGGTTCTACCGGGGTGCTTCGATTTTTTACGTGGTAAACACGTTCGGCCTTATCGCGTTGCCTACCCTTATTATACGCACTTTCATGCAAAAGTCAAGAGGTTTCTGATTCATTTTTCTACTATGTTACGTCAGAATTTTTTATACTTTACAAGGCTTTGCCGTTGGTTTATACTGAAAGCTGAATGATTCTATCAAATTGAGGAGTTTTGCATCGTGGTTTCGGAGAGCACACTCACCTTGGATATCCTGCCGCTTTCGGCAGACACCGCCCGGCTGGTGCGGGTGTACGGCACAGAGCCGTGTATCGCGCTGCCCGGCACACTGCCAGCACCGGAGGGCGGCAGCTTTGCTGTTACCGAACTGGGCGACTACTGCTTTTCCGAAAAGCCGCGCAGCCTGCCTGCGGCAGACAAGACCTGCCGCTACGAGGCGGCCCCGGACGGCACGGCGCGGCTGATTCGGGCCTTTGGGCAGACGGTAGGCGGCACCTGCCGCCGGTACGGCTTCGACTTTGACGCGCCCGCTGCCGATTCGGATGCAGACGACCTGCACCCGGTGTGTGGGAACTTTCTGGAAGAGGTCACCCTGCCGGACAGTTTGCAGGTGATTGGCAGCTGCGCATTCTACAACTGCCGCAAGCTGCGTCTGCTCACCGTGGGCACGGGCAGCCTGACCATGGGCAGCGATGTGTTTTTGAACTGCTTTGCGCTGGAGACCATCCGGGTGCAGGCAGGCCCTGAAGAACCTACCGGCCTGTTTGCCCTTGTGAACAACATCACCGAAGCGGTGCGGGCTGAGTTTTGCCCTGCCGGTACAGCAGCCCCGCTGGCGGCGCTGTGGTATCCCGCCTACTGGGAGGATATCGAGGAGACCCCCGCCCACATCCTTCTGCACACCTTTTCCGGCCAAGGATATCATTACCGGCAGTGTTTTTTAGAGAACAAATTCCTCCCCGCAGAATACGACGCGATCTTCCCGCAGGGCCACGATGCCGACGATGCCAATGTGATGGCAATGCTCTGCTTTGACCGGCTGCGGTATCCGTGGCAGCTGACCGAAGCCGCTGCCGGGCACTACCGGGCATTTCTGGCAGCCAACACCGATCGGGTGCTGGCCCGCCTGCTGAAGGCGCAGGACAATGATGCCGTGCGTGCACTCATTGCGCTGGATGTGCTGGACAAAGACGGCTTTGCCGAAGCTTCAGCCCTTGCCGCCAAGGCCGGGAACGCCGCTGCCGCCGCTCTGCTGGCGGATGCGGAGCACAAAAAGTATGTTCCTCAGCCCAAAAAGCAGCGGTACGATTTTGATTTTTAAACAGCAGAAAACTCCTTCCGTCGCACTTCGTGCGCCAGCTCCCTCTAAGAGGAAGCCTTTGGCAGTAAGGGTAAGCTTCCGGTTTCGCCAGAGACCCCATCCCTGAGGGGGCTGGCATCGCGCAGCGATGACTGGGGGAGTTTGCAGCGAGGCTGAGAGGGTTCTAAGTGAGGTGACACTTTTGCCCCAAACGATCCAAAAAGAAAAATTTTTTGACCCGCGCAAGCCGTTCCAGTCCCAGCGGCCGGAGACCCACGAGGAGTGGCAGGCACGCATGGGCGGCGAGGTGCTGGCGGTGGTGCGCAGCGGGCTGTATCTGGACTTCCGCTTTCTGGATATGGCGCTCAGTGCCTTGTCCCCCGCCCCGGACGAGCGCTGCCGGGTGCTGGCTACGGACGGTCAGGTCCTGTTTTATCAGCCCAGCCACCTGCTGCGGCTCTATCAGGACAACCCAAAATATCTCAACCGGTTGTATCTGCACACCATATTCCACTGCGTATTCCGGCATTTGTGGCTGAAAGGCCGCCGGGAGCCGCAGCTGTGGAGCCTTGCCTGTGATATCGCAGTGGAAAACGTTATCGACAGCCTGAACCGCACCAGCGTCAAGCGCCCGCTGACCTATGTGCGCCAGAACGCCTATCAGCAGATCACCGCAGAGGAAACCGTGGTGGCAGCCGCGCCGGTGTATCGGTGGCTCACCCGGCAGACACCTGGTGTGCTGCGCCAGCTGGAGCGGGAGTTCGTGACCGACGACCACCGTCTGTGGCCGAAGGATGCGCCTGACCAGCCCCAGCAGATGCCCACGCCGCTGCCCCAGAAAACGTGGCAGAAGATCGGGGAGCGGATGCAGACAGAGCTGGACCTGCGGGATAAGGAAGCCGGGGACGGTGCCGATGCCCTGAAGCAGCAGGTAAAAGCCGCCAACCGCAGCCGCCGCAGCTACCGGGATTTTCTGCGCCGGTTCTGCGTGCTGCGGGAGGAAGTAAAGCTGGACCCGGACGAGTTCGACCTGAACTTCTACACCTACGGCCTTTCGGTGTACGGAAACCTGCCCCTCATCGAGCCTCTGGAAAGCAGGGAGAGCAAAAAGATCGAGGAGCTGGCCCTTGTCATCGACACCAGCTACTCCACCTCCGGTGAACTGGTGCGGGCGTTCCTTGCGGAGACCTACACTCTGCTGAAAGGACAGGAGAACTTTTTCCACCGGATGAACCTGCACCTGATCCAGGCCGATAACGCCATCCGGCAGGATATCCTAATTCACAATGAGGACGAGCTGATCCACGCCATGAACCACTTTGAGCTGCGGGGCGGCGGCGGAACGGACTTCCGCCCGGCCTTTGAATACGTGAACCAGCTGTGCGCCGAGAAGAAGTTCTCGAACCTGCGGGGCCTTTTGTACTTCACCGACGGCATGGGCACCTACCCCGCCAAGCGCCCGGCCTACGACACCGCTTTTCTGTTTCTGGGGGAGCGGTTCGACGATGCCAATGTACCGCCGTGGGCCATGAAGGTGGTTCTGGATGAAGAAGAATTTACCGGTGCAGCAGCCCGCCCGCAAAGCACCCTTGCCGACGCGCTGGCCGAAGAGGACGACCTGTACCGTGACCTGAACAATTCGTGAGGGAATTTGTTATGAATATCAAACGAGCCAAAGAAGAAATTGAACACACCGTAAAAGCCTACCTTGCCAAGGATGCTCTGGGCGAATACGCCATCCCGGCCATCCGGCAGCGTCCCATTCTGCTCATGGGGCCTCCGGGCATTGGCAAGACGCAGGTGATGGAGCAGGTAGCCCGGGAGTGCGGCGTGGCGCTGGTGGCCTACACCATCACCCACCACACCCGCCAGAGCGCCGTGGGTCTGCCCTTCATCCGCCAGCGCAATTATGGCGGCAAAGATGTCTCCGTGACCGAATACACCATGAGCGAGATCATCGCCAGCATCTACGCCAAAATGGAGGCCACCGGCCTCTCCGAGGGCATTCTGTTCATCGACGAGATCAACTGTGTGTCGGAAACGCTGGCCCCCACCATGCTGCAATTTTTGCAATGCAAGACCTTTGGCAATCAGGCCGTGCCTGCGGGCTGGGTGATTGTGGCGGCAGGCAACCCACCGGAATATAATAAATCTGTGCGCGACTTTGATATCGTTACGCTGGACCGCGTGCGCCGCATGGACATTGAGCCGGACCTGCCCGTGTGGAAGGACTATGCCCGCGCTGCCCACATCCACAGCGCCATTTTGAGCTATCTGGAGCTGCACCCGCAGAACTTCTACCAGATCAACGCCGATGTGGACGGCACCCAGTTCGTGACCGCCCGCGGCTGGGAGGATCTTTCCAATCTGCTGGACACCTACGAAACACTGGGTCTGCAGGCTGATGAAGACCTGATCCGCGAGTACATCCAGCACCCGAAGATTGCAGAGGACTTCTCCGCCTACCTCGACCTTTACTATAAATACCGCGACGACTACGGCGTAGAGGAGATCTTGGCCGGACAGGCAAAGCCCGCCGTGTTCGCACGGCTGCTGCAGGCCCCCTTTGACGAGCGGCTTTCGCTGGTCAGCCTGATCCTTGCAGGCCTCGGCACCCGGTTCACGGCCTCCCGTCAGGCAGATGCAGTAGCCGACAGCTGCTATGCCTTTCTGCGGGAGACCAAAAAAGCCCTTGCCACCGTTCCGGAGGATATCCCGGACGGCTCGGCAGAAATGTTCCACCAGCAGATCATGGATTACGACACCGAAACACAGCAAAAACGTGCCGCCGGGCTGCTGAGCAAAGATGCTCTGACCACCCGCCTGCAAGTGCTGGCCGTGCTGCGCGGCTGGGAGGGCGAACTGCGCCGTGCCAACGCCGCCGGTACACAGGAAGCCTTCGACCTGCTGCGCGGGCAGTTCCAGTCCCTTGCCGATGAGCGCGAAAAGGCCCAGCAGACCGCCAGCGCCGCGCTGGAAGCCGCTTTCGACTTTATGGAGCAGGCCTTTGCCGAAAGCCAGGAGATGGTGGTGTTCGTCACCGAGCTGACGGTGGACCCGGTGTCCCACGCCTTCCTCACCGAGAACGGCTGTGAGCGCTACTTCAAGTACAACAAAGACCTGCTGCTGGACCACCGCAAAGCTGCCCTGCAGCAGGAGCTGGCGGCAGAGCAGCGCCGCCACGGCGGGGTGTGAGCCATGCTGGAAAATCTTCTGTTCAGCATGAACAGCACCATGCCGCTGTTCTTTATCATGCTGCTGGGCTATGTGCTGCACCGCACCGGTTTTCTGAGCGATGCGTTCGTGGCCGGGGCCAACAAGTTCGTGTTTTATGTGGCACTGCCGGTGCAGCTGTTCCGCGACCTTGGCAAAAACGATGTCCGCGCCACCTTCGATGGCCGGTATGTGCTGTTCTGCTTTGCGGTCACACTGGCGTGCATCCTTGTGATCTGGGCGCTGGCAAAGCTGTTTTTAAAGAGCACCGGCCTTGTGGGCGAATTCGTTCAGGTGTGTTACCGCTCGTCGGCTGCCATCCTCGGCTCGGCTTTTCTGCAGAGCATCTACGGCGATGCCAGCATGTCCAGCCTGATGATCCTTGGCAGTGTGCCGCTGTATAACATCATGGCAGTGGTCATTTTGATGCTGGAAGCGCCCACTGCGCAGGCTCAGACCGGCAATATGGCTGAAAAGCTCAAAAAGAGTGTGAAAGGCATCCTGACGAACCCCATCCTTCTGGGCATTGCAGCGGGCTTTGCGTGGAGCATGCTGCACATTTCCGTGCCTGCCATGCTGGATAAGGCCCTTTCCAATGTGGCCGGTCTGACCAGCCCTCTGGCCCTGCTTGCCATTGGTGCAGGCTTCAAGGGCCAAAAAGCTCTGGGATACCTCAAGCCTACTGCTGTGGCTACTGTGGTCAAGTTGATGGTGCTGCCTGCGCTGTTCCTGCCGCTGGCTGTGCGCTTTGGCTTTACCGACGAAAAGCTGGTGGCCCTGCTGGTGATGCTGGGCAGCATCACCACCCCGGCGTGCTACGTTATGGCAAAGCAGATGGGCCACGAAGGTGTGCTTACCGGCAGCGTGTGCGTTACCACCACCCTGTTCAGCGCATTCAGCCTGACCTTCTGGCTGTTCGTACTGCGGAGCCTCGGATATATTTTATAACATCTTTTGCATAGCACAACAGCGGACGGCCTGCAGGCTGTCCGCTGTTTGCTTTTCAGATGTTGCTTGGGGAATCAGGCCGCACCGAAGGGATGCAGCTTCTGCCCTTTATTCTGTCATTTCCAGTTCAGAGATCCATTCCCGCACGCGGTCCGGGCGGTTTGTGACGATGGCATCCGGCTGCAGGGGCCAAAGGTCTTTCACGGCCTGTTCCCCGTCCACCGTCCAGTATGCCGCCTTGATGCCCAGATCATGCAGCTTCTGCACCATGCTGGGCTGCTGGTAAGCGGTGTGATATTCGCAGCTCACCCAGTCCGGCTTGAAGTCCAGCGTCTGCACATACTTTACCGGGTCCCGCTGTTCCAGCAGGCGCTGGGCTACCTCTACCAGACTCTTGCCCGGAAAGTTCGCCTGCAGCATACTGATCTGATTGCCCATCCAGCGCAGGGCCCAGCTGCAGTTTTCGTCATCCACATTTTCCACCGACAGCGGCGGCAGCTGTGGAAAATCATCCTCTTCCAGCCCGTTCTGCAGGCCAAGCATTTCCCATGTGCTAGTGGGCAGCGCCATGGTCTCCAACGCACCGTAGACCAGCACGCCCACCTTCAGCTCCGGCATCAGCTGCTTTGCCTGCCGCAGCAGGTCGTGGTTGAACGAGATCACCACCAGCCGGTCGGTAATGTTTGCTGCACGCACCTCCTCGATCACGCGGGGGACAAAATCCGGGTCGTCATCAATGGTGGCCTTCATTTCCAGCTGAACGATGGTACCTTCCATTTCCCTGCACAGAGCCAGTGCCTCCTGCAGGGTAGCGATCCTCTCGTTCCGATAGTTCACATCCTTCCAGCTACCAAAGTCCAGCGCCTTCAGCTCGCCCTCGGTCATGTCGTAGATCTGGCCACGCATATCGGTGTGCCAGTCAATGACAAAATCGTGGTGGATCACCAGCTTTTTATCGCTGGTCTGCTGTACGTCCATTTCCACGCCGTCCGCACCGATCTCCATCGCCTTGCGGAACGCAGAAAGGGTATTTTCCGGCGCAAGATAGGACGCGCCGCGGTGTGCAATGATCTCAGGTGTCATAAATTCCAATTCTTTCTCACAAATTTATTTTTTCGCAAATTTCAGGCAAGGTCGGTGCCGTTTGAAGCAATGACCTTTTTGTACCAGTAGAAGCTGTCCTTGCGGCTGCGGGCCAGTGTGCCGTTGCCGTCGTTGTCCTTATCCACATAGATAAAGCCGTAGCGCTTTTTCATCTCACCGGTGGATGCGCTCACAAGGTCGATAGGGCCCCATGTGGTGTAGCCCATCAGCGGCAGGCCGTCCTCGTTGACGGCCTTTTCCATCTGCTCGATGTGGGCGCGCAGATAATCGATGCGGTAGCTGTCGTGGATGGAGCCGTCCGCTTCCACGGTATCCACCGCGCCAAGGCCGTTCTCCACAATGAACATGGGCTTTTCGTACCGGTCGTAGATGGTGTTCAGGGTCACGCGCAGGCCCACCGGGTCGATGGCCCAGCCCCACTCGCTGGCCTTGAGGTACGGGTTCTTCACAGCTTCCAGCACCGCATTGCCGTCGGCCTTTTCTTCTGCCAGGATTTCCTGATCCGTGGTGATGCAGCGGCTGGAATAGTAGCTGAAGGAGACAAAATCCACGGTGCCTTCTTTCAGAACCTGCTCATCGCCCGGCTCGGTGTGTAGGGTGATGCCGGCCTTCTCCATCCGCTTTTTTGCCCACACCGGGTAGGCTCCCCGGGCCTGCACATCGGTAAAGAAGTAGTTGTCGCGGTCCGCTTCCTGCGCGGCACGGATATCCTCCGGTGCACAGGTGCGCGGGTAATACTGGCCTGCCGCCAGCATACAGCCCACCATGGCACCGGGCATCTTTTCATGGGCCAGCTTGACCGCCTTTGCGCTGGCCACCAGCTCATGATGTGCCGCCTGATACTCCACCTGCTGCACATTCTCGCCCGGATAGAACACTAGCCCCGCGCCGGTAAAGGGCAGATGCAGCAGCATGTTGATCTCGTTGAAGGTGAGCCAGTATTTCACCTTCCCCTTGTAGCGGTCAAACAGCACTTCACAGTAGTGCACATAGGCATCCACCATGCGGCGGTCTTTCCAGCCGCCATACTTTTTTATGAGGGCAATGGGGGTATCGAAGTGGCAGATGGTCACAAGCGGTTCAATGCCGTATTTGTGGCACTCATCAAACACATCCTCATAGAACTTCAAGCCCTCTTCATTGGGCCGGACATCGTCGCCGTTCGGCAGGATGCGGGTCCATGCGATGGACAGCCGGAAGCACTTGAAGCCCATCTCGGCAAAGAGGGCGATGTCCTCTTTATAATGGTGATACAGGTCAATGGCTTCATGGCTGGGATAATAGTGCTTGTCGTCGCACTCCAGCATTTCCAGCCGACCCAGCGCCACCGGGAAGCGGTCCGGGCCAAACGGGGTCACATCCACGGTGGCAAGGCCCTTGCCGCCTGCTTGCCATGCGCCCTCGCACTGGTTGGCAGCGGTGGCACCGCCCCACAGAAAATCTTTGGGAAAACTGCCCATAAGTAAACCCTCCCTATTTTAATTTGTTGATTATAAGATACCGCACAATCGCCGGAATGTCCATGCCTACATTTTACAAAAAGGTGCTTCATTGTTGTGAAAGTACGACTTTTATCGTCAAATCGCCGAATTTTGATTCTATTTTTCGTACATTTTTCACGAGAAAAATGCAAAAACGGCCTGATTTTCCTTTCATTCTGTTTCTTTCAAACTGTTCGCAGACATGGTACAATAATCAGGTAAGATACACCGCCGCTTTTTCGGCATTGGAAAATGGAGTGTTTGATTATGACTGAGTTCAAGCCCATTAAAGAAGGCAAGGTTCGTGAGATCTATGATAACGGTGACAGCCTCATCATGGTTGCTACCGACCGCATTTCCGCGTTTGATGTCATCCTGAAAAACAAGGTCACCAAAAAGGGCACCGTTCTGACCCAGATGAGCAAATTCTGGTTCGATTACACCCGCGATCTGCTGCCCAACCATATGCTGAGCGTGGACGTGAAGGATATGCCGGAGTTCTTCCAGCAGCCCCAGTTCGACGGCAACAGCATGATGTGCCGTAAGCTGACCATGCTGCCCATCGAGTGCATCGTGCGCGGCTACATCACCGGCAGCGGCTGGGCCAGCTACCAGAAGACCGGCAAGGTGTGCGGCATCCAGCTGCCCGAGGGCCTGAAGGAGTCCGACAAACTGCCCGAGCCTATCTACACTCCCTCCACCAAGGCCGAGATCGGCGACCACGACGAGAACATCTCCTACGAAAAGAGCATCGAGGTGCTGGAAAAGCAGTTCCCCGGCCACGGCGAGGAGTACGCCACCAAGCTGCGCGACTACACCATTGCCCTGTATAAGAAGTGTGCTGAATATGCGCTCTCCCGCGGCATCATCATTGCCGACACCAAGTTTGAGTTTGGTCTGGATGAGAACGGCAACGTGGTGCTGGGCGACGAGATGCTTACCCCGGATTCCTCCCGCTTCTGGCCGCTGGAAGGCTACGAGCCGGGCCACAGCCAGCCTTCCTTCGACAAGCAGTTCGTGCGCGACTGGCTCAAGGCCAATCCCGACAGCAACTACGACCTGCCTCAGGATGTCATTGACAAGACCATTGCCAAGTATCTGGAGGCCTACGAGCTGCTCACCGGCAAAAAGCTGTAAGATCGATCGTATAAACGTACAAAAAAATGCTTCCGTGCGGCGCACGGAAGCATTTTTTGTTTCACTCACTCAGCTCCGCGCTTTCCTCGGAAAAAGCTTCGGACTCTGCCGTTTCTTCGTTTTCTTCATCCAGCAGGTACTGCACCTCGGTCTGCTTTGCCATCTGCTCTGCTGTCCAGTCCAGCTGTGCGATGCCTTCCAGTTCCAGCGTGTACTGCTCCACATTCTGCAGGCTGCCGGAGGCAAGACTCTGGCCCGGGTCGTTCTCCGGCGACCATGTAATGCGCAGCTCATCCGGCTGTGCACTGCACTGCTGCACGGCATCGGTCACGCTGCGGCAGTCCTGCGCAAAGGCCTGTACGCTGTCATAGCCGCCAAACAGCTCCACGGTCAGGCTCAGATAGCCGTTTCCGGCATTCACATCCCGCAGCGTTTTCGCCTCACTGCTGTACAGGTAGGCGTTTCCGCTGATATTCTTCACACGGATATCCGGGGCTGTTTGTTTGATCTTGTCATAGGCTTCTGTCGTATATTCCTGCCCCAGCTTCATGCTTGCCTGATTCCGCTCCGGGCCGAGTTCATCCCACACGACCGGCAGCAGCGACAGACAGAAGCATCCGCCCATGAGCACAAGGCAGATCAGCACCGACCAGAAATCGTATTTCCAGCGGCCCGGGCGGGCGGCAAAAAAGAGCACCTCGCCGCCCAGCAGGATCAGCCCTGCCGCTGGGGCGATCTTGAGCGTCAGCTTCCAGTCAAAGCCCGGCACGAAATAGGCAAACAGAAAGAAGATGCCCGCTGCGATCAGGCATACGCCCAGCGTGAAGCTGCCCACCCGGCGCAGCGGCTGCGGTTTTGCAGTCTGCGGTGCTTCACCGGTCAGCGGCGCATCATTTCTCGTCTCGTCCATCGTCGGCATCCTCCGTCTCATCGTCCGGGGTCACGGGCTTGCCCAGCAGAGCCGAGAGCTTGGGCATGGCAAAGCCCTTTGCTTTCGGCTCCGCCTGCGCATCCTGTGCAGTATACTCGGTAAAATCTTCATCTTCGGCATCGTTCTGCGGCTTCTGCTTTCTGCCCTTGGGGCCGCGCACCAGCCATGCACCGCAGATGATCAGGGCCACGCACACCACCACCTCCGGCAGCTGATCCATCATCAGGTAAAGTGCGCGGAAGAAAGGGCGGCTCTGGCCCCAGCGCCACACGATATCCCCCAGCGTGTTCATAAGGATGTTCTGGTAGGCCACCAGCGCGCCCAGCGCGATCAGGCCCCAACCCAGCAGCTTGTGGCTGTCCAGCATGAACTGTTCCATGCGCTGGTCGTGCCAGTTGATGTGCACCAGATAATCGTCCTGCGGGGCGGTGCCTGCGCCGATCTGCGCCCGGAGATTGAAGGTGTCAAAGAAGCTGTACATCCACACAATGGGCATGGCTACATACAAAACTCCCAGCAGAGTTCCCGCACCAAAGGCCACGCAGAACATCGTAATGAGCGAAAGGCCGCGCTTCATGTAGCCCTGATACATCTGGCCTGCGCCCGGGCAAAAGGCGAAGAGGAAGGTCAGGATTCCGTTTTTCATCATAATCGATCTCCTTATTTCGTTTGATCTGCAAGTGGCGAATTTTTGTATTTTTCTGCTGCAGGGCCGCCGGCTCCGAACAGCAGGTCATTGAGTGCTTTTGCCAGCGAAGCCTGCTGCTTCGGCTTGTCGTCGTCCATTGGCTTTCCCAGTATTTCCGGCTGGGCGGACGGTCGGCCATCTTCCACCGGCTTGCCCAGCTGTGCAGGCTCTTCGGTCTGGCTCTGGCTGGTCTCCGGTGTCCATGTGTGCAGCTCCTGCCGGAAATTCAGCAGCTGGTCTATGGTGCCGGAGCGCCACATGGTAAAGGCCAGCACCGCCGCCACACCGGCCACTGCGGCACGGCCCCATGTGTTCTGCATCAGCCGCACCCAGATAGCGGCCATCACCGCCTTGTGCGCGGAGTGCGGCGGCGTTTCCAGCGCATCTGCCGTCAGCAGAGCGGTGTAGCGGTCCATGCATTTATCGCAGTAGGATAAATGCTCGGCGGTCTCCAGCCGGCCCAGCTCATCCAGCCCGCCTGCCTGCAGGGCCTGTAGGCCTTCGTCGGTCAGGCAGCCGTTTTTGTCAAACAGTTCCATGTACGCACTCCTTTCCATCGTTTTCACGCTGTAGTATCTGCTGTGCCAGCATCTTTTTTGCCCGGTAGATCTGTGCTTCCACCGTCTTGGGCGGGCGGCCGCACAGCTGTGCCGCCTCGGCCATGGTGTGCTGTTCCAGCAGCACCAGACGGCAAGGCGTTCTGTAGGGCTCCCGCAGATCCAGGATCATGACGGTGAGCTCTTCCTCGCCCAGAGCATCCAGCACCTGCTGTTCCGGCTGGGTGCCGGGCGGCGCACCTTCCAGCGCCAGCACATCGTCGCCGGGAATGTTCACCCTGCGCACCCATGCGCTGCGCAGATAGTCCTTTGACTTGTTGGCAGCGATGCGTGCCAGCCACTGTTTTTCAAACCCGGACGGGCAGCGGTCAATGGCCCGCCATGCCGCCAGAAAGGTCTCCTGCGTCAGGTCCTGCGCATCGCCGGCATCCGGCACCAGCTGGTGGCAGACCGTATATACGAGCGACTGGTATTTCTGCACCATCGCGCTGAATTCCAAGGTTGTCAACGGCCTGCCCACCTCCTTTCAGTTTCGTCCCGGTCCGACGAAGTGCAGCCCCTGCGCTGCCCTTCTGCACATTCATACGAAACAGCCGTTCAAAATCCTGCAAAAACTTTTATTTTTATGATACAATAGAAGTAGTATAGCACAAAAGGAGGCATTCGGCCATGGCTGTCAGTACCCGTCAGGCACTTTTGCAGGCACTTTCCGCTGCCGGGGGCAGCTACGTTTCCGGCCAGCAGCTGGCCGAGACCCTCGGCGTGAGCCGCGCTGCCGTGCACAAGGCCGCTGCGGCCCTCACGGCCCAAGGGTACGCGCTGGAAGCTGCGCCCCGCCGGGGCTACCGGCTGGCAGGCGGCGACCCGTTCTGCGCCGAAGCCATCGGGGACTACCCTGCACCCATCTATTTATATGACACGCTGGAGAGCTCCAACCGCACGGCAAAGCTGCTGGCGCTGGATGGTGCACCCCATGGCACGCTGGTGCTCACCGCCCACCAGAGCGCCGGACGCGGCAGGCTGGGCCGGAGATTTGAAAGCCCGGCAGGCAAGGGCGTTTACTGCTCGGTGCTGCTGCGCCCGGAAATGCCCGCCGCCAATGCCCAGACCGCTACCATCAGCGCCGCGGTAGCGGTCTGCCGTGCCGTGAAAAAGCTCTGCGGGCTGGAGCTTGCCGTCAAGTGGGTCAACGACCTGTACTATCAGGGCAGAAAGGTCTGCGGCATCCTGACCGAAGCGGGGACCGACCTCGAGAGCGGACAGCTGGAATGGCTGGTGGTCGGCATCGGGCTGAACCTTACCTCCACCGCTGCCGACTGGCCGGAGGAGCTGGCCCGCAAAGCCGGGAGCCTGTACCCCGGCGGGCCTGCCCCGGTGAGCCGGGCCGCACTGGCCGGGGCCATTGCCCGGGAGCTGCTGGCCCTCTGCCCGGCGTTTGACTGTCTGGATGAGTACCGTGCCCGGTGCTTTGTGCCCGGCCACTGGGTGACGGTGTGTGCCGAGACCGAGACCTACGCCGCAAAGGCCCTTGCCATCGACGAGGAAGGGCGGCTGGTCATCCAGCGGGAGAACGGCCGGCAGGAGGCTCTGCGCTGCGGCGAGGTGACCACACGGCCTGCACGGACCGAATAAGACGCAAAAAAGCACCCTTTCCTGCCCGGAAAGAGTGCTTTTTATGTTCTGTACTTATGTATCCAGATCCACGGCTTCCAGCACCGTGATGTCCTCTTTTTCAAAGGCGGTGCGGATCATCCCGGCAAGGCCTGGCATTTCGGCCTTGTTCTCGATGCACAGGGTGATAATGCCGTTCAGGCTGGAGGCTTCCACGCCCATGGAGCCGCCATCCGGCGGGACCCAGACGTTGAAGTCTTTGGTGTACTTCTGAAGCTCCTGCGTGGCCGGCAGCAGCGGATTTCCCAGATAGCTGAGCCAGAAATCCGCCAGGACACCGCTGATGTACTCGCCCATCTGGAACACCCTCTGCTTGATGCGCAGGGGCGCTTTCTGCTGGTCTACCTTGTACACCCAGCTCATCTGCTCGGCCATGCGCTGCAGCTTTGCCTCCGGCTGCAGGGTGCGGAGCACCTCGGCATCCATTTCCGGCACGATGTCCGCAAGGCGGGTGTCCTCGTTCAGCTTCACGCTGCTCTGGAAGGAGCACACGCAGTTGTAAAGGGCATCCGGCACGCCCGCTTCCCTGCGGGTATCTGCCGAGTAGGAATACTGGATCTCGTCTTTGCCCAGATAGCTGCGCAGCGCAAGGCTCAGCAGACCGGCCAGCGCTGTAAAGGGCTTGACGCCGTTCTCCACTGCCCGGTCCACAAGGCTCTGCTTGGTCAGCCGCACCCGGGTGCGGCGCATCCTGCCCTCGTAGGTCTGCACCACATCCCTCTGCATCGTGCTCTCGGTGGCTGTGTGGGGTGGATATTTTTCCATCATGGCCTCGATGTCATAGGCCGGGCTGCACAGGATGGGCGTGTTTTCAAACGCCGTGCCATAGCGCAGGTTGCAGTACTGTTCCAGAATGCGGGTGAGGAAGGGCGACACCCCGTGGCCGTCCATGAGGAAATGATACCAGTCAAAATAGACGGTGTCCCCCTCACAGCTCACGCTGAAAAGATAGCCGTTCGTTTCCTCCGGGATATCGCGCTGTGCACTGCCCTGATACACAAGGCAGGGGTTCGGGTTCGGCTCCAGAAAAAAGCTCCGCTTTTCCTGCACCAGCTGTACCCGATAGTACGGTGCGGCCGAAAGCGCCGCCTCCAGTGCGCGCTGCAAAAGAGCGGGTTCCACCGCATCCTGCAGCGCAAACTGGTACCGACACAGGATTTTCTCCCGACGGAAGAAGTACATCGTTCCCTGAAAGATGTACTCCGTCGAGCGCTGCGACTCATTCATGAACTGTTACCCCGCGTTTGCCGCCAGATAATCCACCAGATCCCCTATGGTCACAAAGTTGCGCAGCTCCTTTTCAGGGATGCGCAGGCCGAAGGTCTCCTCGAGGTCTGCCACAATGGTCAGGATCTCCATTGAGGACAGATCCAGATCGTCCATCAGGACGCTGTTCTCATTCACATCTTCGGGAGAAACCTCGGCAACATCCTCCAGGATGGCCAGGATCTGGGAAATGATCTCTGCTCGTTCCATAGAAATTTTCTTCCTTTCCGTGACGGATAATAGGCACAATCTCCTATGCCTTTCCATAATAATACCCTGATTCTCTCCTGTGCGCAAGGGTTCCGGCAACAAAGCTTTGTTTTTTGTCGGAACTCCTGTTTTCAGTCTGCCGGTCTGCCGGCCCATTTATGCATCCGGGCATTCGATCGCATCTGTATCACTGGCGCAGCAGCTTGCCTGCACCGTTGCGCGGCAGCGGCTCGGTGCTGAACTCCACTGCACTCATACGCTTGTACAGCGGCAGGGTGCGGTTTGCCTCGGTGATAAAGTCCCGCACCTGCTGCTGTTTGTCCTCGTCGCAATAGACCACCACGCCGATCTTCTTGCCCATTTCTTTTACAACACATTCCTTCACGGCTTCGCACTTGCCCACGATGCCTTCCAGCTCTTCGGGGCTGATGTTCTCGCCGCTGTCCAGAATGATGAGGTTCTTCTTGCGGCCGGTCAGGAAATAGTAGCCGTCCTCGTCCTTGCGGGCCAGATCGCCAGTGTGGAACCAGCCGTCCGCGTCAATGACCTCGGCGGTGGCCTCCGGGTCCTTGTAGTAGCCCAGCATGATGCTGTCGCCGTGCATGCACAGCTCGCCGTCCTCGGCGATCTTGTAGTCCAGATAATCGTTGCCCTGACCCACAGCGCCGATGTGCTTTGCGTCCTGTGCGTAGTTGATGATGCCGTCGCCGCAGGTCTCGGTGCTGCCGTAGGTCTGCACCACGAACATGCCGTGTTCCGCCATATCCAGCATCACCTGCGGGTCGAACATGGCAGAGGAGCAGATGGGCACCCACAGCTCCCCCAGACGGTCCTTGCGGCCGCGCATCACATCGTGGTGGAGCGAGTTCATAATGACCGGCACCACCGCCATGGCCTGACTGGGCATCCGCTTTACCTCTTTATAGAAGTTGCGGATGTCGCTGCTGACGTTCAGCGCCCAGCCTGCGTGGGCCCAGGAGAACAGGCAGATGAACGCGCCCAGATGGAACATGGGCAGCACGGTGTACTGGCTCATGACGAGGTTCGGTTCGTGCTTATACGCCATCATGTGCTCACCGATCTGGGTGTGGGCACGCATCACCGAGAAGAAATTCTTCTCGCTCAGCATCACGCCCTTGCTGCGGCCCGTGGTACCGGAGGTGAACATCAGGACCATCAGGGCTTCGTGGTCGATGCAGCGGGTCAGCTGCGCAGGCTCATAGCTCCGGAAGCCATCCATGGGGCGGAGGATCTCGCCGTAGGCAGCCTTGAGCTGGTCGTTGAAGCCGTAGTCGTCGCCGTCGGTCAGGATGGCATCCGGCTCCACAAGGCCCAGCTCGTAGCTCAGCTCGTCCCAGCTCTTGCGCTGGTTCAGCAGCACCAGCACCGCACCGGCCGCCACCACGCCAAAGGTGTTCACGGCATACTCGTAGCTGTTCTTGGTGAGCAGGCAGATCTTTTTGCCCTTGATCTCCGGGATGGTGGACTGGAAGTAATTCACCGCCTTGCGGATATCCTGCACATAATCCTTATAGAGGATGGTGGTCACGGCATCGTTTGCGGTGTCGTAGAAGCGGAAGGCCACATTATCCTTGAAGCGGTCTTCCATGTTGATGGTGATAAGGTCGTAGACATTATCCAGCACTCTGATCTTACTCATTGTTCTGTTTCCTCCTGTGTTCAGCGCAGCAGTTTTCCCATGGCGTTGCGGGGCAGCGGCTGTGCACTGAACTCCGTCACCATGCGCTTGTACAGCGGCAGGCCGCGGTTGACCCCAGTGACGAACTCCTTCACAGTTTCCTGCTTTGCAGGGTCACAGTAGATGAGGGCACAGATCTTTTTGTTCTTTTCCTTCACGATGCACTCCTGAATGTCCGCACAGGGCACCAGCAGCTTTTCCAGCTCCTCGGGATTCACGTTCTCGCCGCTGTCCAGAATGATCACGTTCTTCTTGCGGCCGGTCAGGTACATGTAGCCGTCCTCTTCCACCCGGGCAATGTCGCCGGTGTGGAACCAGCCGTCTGCATCGATGACTTCTGCAGTGCCTTCCGGGTCCTTGTAGTAGCCCAGCATGATGGGGTCGCCCCGCATGCACAGCTCGCCGTCGTCCAGCTTGTATTCACAGCTGAGGTCCACATGGCCCACGCTGGTCAGGTACTTTGCCTCCTGTGAGGAGTTCCATGCACCGTCGCCGCAGGTCTCGGTCAGGCCGTACATCTGGGCCACAAAGAAGCCCTTCTCCATCATATCACTCAGAATCTTGGGGTCGAACATGGCAGCGCCGCAGGTCAGCACGCACAGGCCGTTCAGGCGGTCGCGGCGGCCCTTCATCACATCGCTGTAGATGCTCTTCAGCAGCACCGGCACCACCGCCATCACCTCGCTGTGCATGGCACCCAGATCACGGTAGAAATACTTCAGGTTGTTGCACAGGTTGATGGAGTGGCCGGTGATGCTCCACGAAACAAGGCTGGTCATGGCGGAGATGTGGAACATGGGCAGGGTGGACAGGGACGAGAACTCATCGGTGTTCCAGCCCATGTACTTCTTCACATCGTCAAAGGGGTCCAGAAAAGCCGGCATGGCGCTGAACAGGTTCTTCTGGCTCAGCATAACGCCCTTGCTGCGGCCGGTGGTGCCGGAGGTGAACATGATAAAGGCCAGAACAGAGAGGTCCTCCACCTCGGTCACGTCCTCGGCAGGCTCATAGGCCGCAAAGACATCCATGGGCTTCAGGATGCTGCCGTAGGTCTCAGCGAGGGCAGGCTCCCGCTCCGCGAACTCGCCATCCTGCAGGATGCACACCGGCTCGGTGAGGCCCAGCTCATAGGAGATGGCATCCCAGTCCTTGCCAAGGTTCAGCGGCACAGCCACGGCTCCGGCAATGACCGTGCCGTACATGCAGATGACATACTGGTAGCTGTTGCGGGCCAGGATCGCCACACGCTTGCCGCGCACATCGCCATACTCTGCACGCAGGAACGCCACGAACCGGCGCAGATCCTGGGCATACTGTGCGTAGTGCACCTCGGCCACGCCCTGCTTTTTTTCATCATACCAGCGCAGAGCCACACGGTCTGCAATGTTGGTTTCCATATTGCAAAGTGACTGATACAGCGATGTAATCATTTTTCTGCCTCCATTTTTATCATCCGATCCGGCGCTCCTGTGTAGGCCAACACAGATCCTTCCAGTCATTTCCAACTGTGCCCAGTATACAATAAGGCCTGTGTCAATGCAAGAGTTTTGCAACATTTAATTCCAAACATTGACAATAAAATATTGCATATCATGTCGTTTCCAGATGTAAATTCTGCCTTTCGTTGCGAAGCCGCCCTGCCTGTGCTATGCTTTTATTGCAGGCTGCAATGTGTCCCCGCCCGCCGGACCGCAATTCAAAATTGACAGTCTGTGCAAAAAGCATTATACTGGGTTCATATCCATACAAAATTTTATCTTTTTCATTCAAAATCTACGCATTGTGCGGCGTCCGGCTCTGATGGAATGTCCCGCGCAAGGAAGGAACCTCCATGGAAGGAACCAAGCCCCGCACCGCCAGCTCCATCGGCATGTTCGACATGCTCAAGGGTGCCGGTATGCTGACCATCGTTTTTGCGCATACCGCCGAGCTTTATCCCATGCAGGCGGTCAGCGGCCTGTCCCTGACCGCGTTTTTCCCGTTCATCTACCGCGAAGCGCTGATGTCCGCCTTTTTTATTGCCAGCGGCTACGGCTTCCGCAAGCGCTCTATCCACAAGTGCATCCACCAGCAGCTCAAAAGCCTGCTCAAACCCTATGCTTACACGGCACTGTTCACCTGCGTGCTGCACTTTATCATCCATTATAAGACGTTCCAGTACCTGCCCGGCACCATCGGCGAGTCTATCAAGGTCACCGGCGGCTTTCTGCTGGGCCTGCCCCACACGGCCAAGTATTTCGGGCAGGAGTTCTTCTCCTGCGGGCCGATGTGGTATCTGCTGGCGCTGATGGTAGGCTGGGTGCTGCTGGATGTGATCCTGAACATCTTCCCGGAGCGCTATGTTCCATGGGCTGTGGCAGGCTGCGTCCTGCTGGGCTGGGGCGCGAGCCTTGTGTGGGAGCTGCCCTTCTGCCTGATCCAGGGTGCCGTGGTGGTGCCCTACCTCTATATCGGCTTCCTTGCCAAAAAGAAGCATCTGCTGGACGAGCCCCTGCCGCCCAAAGTCTTTGCCGGGCTGCTGGCCGCCACAGCACTCATTGCCGTAGGCGCTCTTGCTACCCGCACCACCGACTGCATCTCGCTGGCCGAGTGGTCACTGGGGCCGCTGAGCATCTTTCTGGACGGTGCTGCAGGCCTGCTTTTCATCCGGCTGTTCATGCGGCTCAGCCGCGGCCATGGCCCCATCGTGCACTTTCTGGAAGCGGTGGGCCGCCGTTCGCTGAACATTTTCTGCGTACATACCGTGGAGATCATCGCTATTCCGTGGTATCTGATGGTAGCAAAGTTCTCTGCGCAGCCGGTGCTGGGCATGTGGCTGCAATATGCCATCGCTCTGGGCTCTATCTGGCTGGTGTGTGAGCTGCTGCGTGTACGCCGCGCACTCATCATCCGATTTTTCCCGGCACAGCGCAGAACGCCCGCCGTGCACTATACCTCCCGGCACTGACATGTTTTTCCGGCTGCTGCGGTGCAGCCATCATAAAAGTAAGAGGAGAATCCGGTTATGAACAACGATGTCCCCGAGACCCTTGCTGCGGCCCGCAGCCGCGCTGCTGACTTGGAACAGCAGCTCAAGCTCTCTGACGAAGGTGTATCCCGGCTGGCACAGCGGTGTCTGGAGCTGGAACAACAGGTGCTGAACTATCAGGCCGCACTGGCAAGGCACGGCAGCGACAACGAGCCTGCCGCCCTGACCCTGCCGCAGCTGTTCTACGATTCCGGCTCCGGCTATTCCCCGCGGGAATGCCTGACCGTTGCCGAGGATGCCTACGACGAACTGACCCACGAGGTCTCTGCGGTGTTCACCCTGCCCACGGATGCCCGTGCGCTGCGGCTGGACCCCGGTGAGCTGGCCTGCTGCGTGACTGACCTGAGCATTTCGGACGAGCGGCTGGAATGCCGCGCCATGAACGGCATCCAGCTGCAGGAAGACTGCCTGCTGTTTTTGGATGTGGACCCCAACCTGACCGTGTGCAGCACCGTGCCCTTTGCGGCCGGGATGAAGTTTGCCGTGACCTATCATTACTATCCGCTGGGCCGCTTCCAGCACGAGCAGCCCGGCAAGGCCCTGCTCAGCGCGTTGAATACCATCAAGCTGCAGGCTGAGGCCGAAAAGAACAATGTTCTGGAACAGCTGCAGGCCGCCCTTGCCGAGAACACCCGGCTGAACAATCAGCTGACAGAACTGCAGAACAGCCGTGCTGCCTATGAAGATTCGCTGGAAAACCTGTACGAGAGCAGCAGCTGGCGGCTTACCGCACCGCTGCGTGCTTTGCGCCGCCTGCTGCGCGGCTGAATCGGATCGCTAAAGGAGTTGTCAACATGTACAGCAGTTACAGCACCCTGCAGCGTAAGCAGCTGACGAAGCAGGTTTATACCGATACCCAGAGTACCTATCTGCTGGTGTATGCACCGGGCCGTCATCAGGCGCTGGAGCACGCACTGGAAAACCAGCTGCACCGCAAGTTCCGGCTGGTGACGGAGCTGGCCCCCGCCCTGACCGACTCGGTGGAGGGCGTGCTGCTGGTCAGTGAAGATCTGGAGTGCACCTCCACCGCCCTGACCTATTTTGCCGCCGCCCTGCGCACCGGTGCCGATTTTGTGGTGTGTGATGCCGCCTTTGGCTTCGATGGCTCCACCGCCCTTTATCTGAGCACCCAGCACATCCCGTGCAGCCGTTGCGCCATGGTATCGCGGAAGCTTCTGGACCGGGTGCGCGCCGCTGCGCGCGGCAGGGACAGCGTGACCGAGCTGCTGCGCCTTGCCACCGCCATGGCGGAAAACTGCCACCGCATCCCGCAGTCTTTGCTGCACTTCCGGCGGGAGTTGTGTGCCGACGATGTGTTCTCTGCAGACGGAAAGCGTGCTTTGATCCTGAGCCACGAGCTGACCATGACCGGTGCGCCCATCGTGCTGACAAGTGCCGTGCCGGTGCTGCGCAGCATGGGCTTTGAAGTGGTGGTGCTTGGCCCTGCGGACGACGGCTCGCTGCCGCTGTTTCTGGATGCCGGTGCCGCCGTAGTGACCCGCAGCGACTGCGTGATGAACTCGTCGCTGTGGGGCCTTGCCACCAGTGCCGATTTTGTGCTGGCCAACACCGTGGTAGAGGCTGCCGCCGTGAGCACCCTGAACGGCTCCTTCGTGCCGGTGCTGTGGTGGCTGCACGATGCCTTTGCAGGCTACCCGTTCATTGCGCACAAGATTCCCAAAACACTGGGCTCCAATGTGCATGTGTGCGCCGTAGGCTCCCACGCCACTGCCGCCATGCACTCGGTGCGGCCGGACTTCAGCATTGAACAGCTGATCTACGGTCTGCCGGACTATGCGCAGGAAAGCTTCCCGCCCTACGATATCAGCTATGCCGGCGGCAGGCCGCTGTTCGTGACCGTAGGTTCCTTTGAGCCGCGCAAGGGTCAGGATATTTTCTGCAACGCCATCCGCCTGCTAAAGCCCGAGGTGCGCCAGAAGGCTGCTTTCCTGTTCGTGGGCAAGGCGGCGGACAAGAGCCTGAAGAACGCCGTGGATGCACTGGTGGAGGACTACCCGGACACCGTTTTCTACCGCAAGCGTCTGGAACGGCCCGAGATTAAATCCCTGATGGATCAGTGCGCCTGCGTGGTATGCGCTTCCCGCGATGATCCCATGCCAACCTTCGTCACCGAGGGCCTGATCTTCGGCAAGCCCTCCATCGTGTCGGAGCACACCGGCACCGCCGGGCTGATCACCGAGGGCGTGGACGGCTTTGTGTACAAAGACGACGACCCGGATCAGCTGGCAAAGGTGCTGGAGCATGCTATTCTGCATCCGGAACAGCTGGCCGCCATGAAAGCTGACTGCCGGAAAATGTACGAGAAATATTATTCCAACGAAGCCTATGTTGCCACCCTGACACGGCTGGTGAACGAATCAACAGACTAAAAACAAGATAAAGGCAAGGGTCGATGCGTGCATCTGCCCTTGCCTTTTTATCATTCCATCAAAATTGCACAAGAAAATTCCAGTTCCGTTCACAAAGACACAGGCCGCGTGTGTTATACTTTTATCAAATCATTCCGCCTGAAAGGAGCCTGTTCTCTCTATGAGCCAACCCGCCTCTGCCGCACCTTCCCGCAAAAAGACAGTGATCTCGCTGCTGGTGCTCGCCGCACTTACCGGCATCATCGTGCTGCTGTTCAAGGACAACTGGGCCGAGATCACCGCAGCGCTTTCGCAGCTGTCCGCATGGCAGGTGCTGGTGGTGCTGGCCATCGGCCTCAGCTACCCGCTGCTGGAGGGGTGCGTGGCGTGGGTCATCGTGCGCAGCCGCATCCCGGGCTTCAGGCTCTGGCAGGGCATCGATACCGCGTGGTGCGGCACCTTTGGCAATGTGGTCACGCTGGGCGCAGGTGCAGTGCCGGTGCAGACATGGTATCTGCACCGCTGCGGCCTGCCGGTTGGCCCGGGCGTGGGCCTGATGACCCTGCAGTACGTGTTCCACAAAACCACCGTGCTGCTGTATGCCACGGTGATGCTGCTGTTTCAGCACAGATGGCTTGCCGCCAACACCACCGGTGTGATGAATTATCTGCCCATGGCATACGCTGTAGTGGCGGCCATCATTGTGGTGCTGGTGCTGGTGTGCGTATCGCCGCTGGTGCAGGATCTTGCCCGCTGGCTGATGCGTCTGCTGCCCAAAACGGAAAAATGGCAGCAGCGCCGCGCCGACTGGCAGCAGCAGCTGGATGTTCTGGGCGAGGAGAGCCGCCGTCTGCTGGCAGATAAGCCCCGCTGCGCTGAAATTCTGGCATTGCAGGCGGTCAAGCTGTTCGGGCTGTTCTGCCTGCCCTACCTGTGCATCCGGTTCATGGGGCTTTCCCCTCTGAGCTTTTTGCAGGTGCAGCTGCTCACCAGCCTGATGCTGTTTTTGTCCAACGCCCTGCCCAATGTGGCCGGCATGGGCTCCATCGAGACGGCATTCCTGCTGGTGTTCGGCAGCTTTCTGGAGCGCGGCGAGGTGATGAGCGTGATGATGCTCTACCGCATCGCCAGCTATTATGTGGTGTTCGCCGCCAGCGCCGTGGGCTTCTTCATCGCTCAGCGGCATCTGGGCCAAATGGGAGCGGAGCTGCCAAAGGAGGCATGACTCTTATGAAGGAAAAAGGCATTCTGTCCCGGTTCAGCATCGTTTTGCTCATCCTGCTGGCGCTGGTGCTCATCCTTCCCTCTGCCCGGATCGACCTTGCATCCAGCATTGAGGCCAGCACACAGGCCAGTGTCCGGGTGGAGCACATTCAGAACTTTGCCCGCTCCGCAGAGATGGACGTTCAGCTGCTCTCTGCCGACGATCCGGCCTATCAGCAGATCGCAAATGTGCTCTCCGGCCTTACCTGTGTCAGGCGGTTCAACCAGCAGTATTCCTCCTACAGCCACGAATACCCGGTGGATTCCGTCACTGTGAGCTACTACGATGATGCCGAGAACAATAACCTCCTGTTCACCGTCTACTCCGATGGCACCGCCATTGTCAACAGCCAGTTCGTAAAGATCAAAGAACCCAAGGGCGGCGCGGAGGAAGTGTATCAAAAGCTGGCGGAGATCGTGAAGTAAACCCTCTCAGGCATCGCTGAGCGATGCCAGCTCCCCCGAAAGGGGGAGCTTCTTTGCATCTGGCTTAAACGTTTTCCTTCAAACCAAAAGTAGTATCTTTCCGTACTTGCGCATGAAGCTCGCCCTTCGGGAGAGCTGCCGCCGCAGGCGGCTGAGAGGGTCGTTTCCCTTATAAAAACAAAAATCGGGGCACGCAGGTGGTCAAGCTGCATGTCCCGTTTTTGTTTTTCTTTTGCACTTGGTGCGGTACCAATCACACCGAATGCCGCGCATCGAGCCGTGGGAGCAAACTAAAACCACAGCTCACTTGAAAAAAGAGAATGGAATGGAGGAATTGGCGTTTGCGCAGCAATGAAAGCCCCAGTGGGGCTTTTAAGCCACAAAGCGGTCTTGCGTAAGCAAGATGGAGTGGCCTCGCCACGACAAACTTGGGGATCACCTGACACAGCTCCGCAGCTCTGCCATGGCGGATCCGGTTTTCGCAGAAGCCCTTGCAGAGGCTTCTGCTTTTCTGGTGCAACGTGGTTAGATTCGTCTAACCTCGTTGCGAGAACAGAATACCACAGCCGGTTAGTCTTGTCAACCCTTATTTTTCGATTTTTTTCGCAAAATAGGTGCACCGCCGGGATTTCAGCGCTTTTTCTACATTCTGCCCAAAGAAAGCCCTTTGCTTTGGAAGAAAACCCACTTGTTATCTATTGCTTTTTAAAGGGGTTCTTGCTATTATAATAACGCAAGATTTTGTGGGCAGGTTTTCATTTTTGTCTACACCTTGTAGTTGGGGCTGCTGTAACCGGCAGTTCAAGACCGTTTTGCCCCCAGAAAGCCGCCATACAGAGCGGTTTTTCAAAGGCTCATTAGTTAGAAAACGCTAACTGCGTAATGGAGCAAGGAGGTTCCAATGATCAATTTTGAACAGTGGGAAGGCTTTGAGGGCCGCATCTGGAAAGAAGAAGTCAATGTGCGCGACTTCATCCAGAAGAACTACACCCCGTATGACGGCGACGAAAGCTTTCTGGCCGGCCCCACCGAGGCAACCGACAAGCTGTGGGGTGCCCTGCAGAAGCTGCAGAAGGCCGAGCGCGCCAAGGGCGGCGTGCTGGATATGGAGACCGAAGTGGTCAGCAGCCTGACCGCTTACGGCCCCGGCTATATCGACGAAAGCCTGAAGGATCTGGAGCAGATCGTGGGTCTGCAGACCGACAAGCCCCTCAAGCGCGCCTTCATGCCCTACGGCGGCATCAAGATGGCAGAGCAGGCTTGCACCACCTACGGCTACCAGCCCAGCGAGGAGCTGCACAAGATCTTTACCGATTATACCCGCACCCACAATCAGGCTGTGTTTGATGCCTACACCCCTGAGATGAAGGCGGCCCGCCACACCCACATCATCACCGGCCTGCCGGACACCTACGGCCGCGGCCGCATCGTGGGCGACTACCGCCGCGTGGCCCTGTACGGCATCGATGCACTGATCAAGTTCAAGCAGGAGGACTTCGCCAACTGCGGCGACGGCACCATGACCGACGACGTGATCCGCCTGCGCGAGGAGATCGCCCGCCAGATCAGCGCCCTGAAGGGCATGAAGAAGATGGCCGAGGCCTACGGCTATGATATCTCTCAGCCTGCAAAGAACGCCAAGGAGGCCTGCCAGTGGCTGTATTTCGGGTATCTGGCCGCCATCAAGACCCAGAACGGCGCTGCCATGAGCGTGGGCCGCATCTCCACCTTCCTGGATATCTACATCCAGCGCGATCTGGACAACGGCACCCTGACCGAGACCCAGGCTCAGGAGCTGATCGACCACATGGTCATGAAGTTCCGCATGGTCAAGTTTGCCCGCATCCCCAGCTACAACCAGCTGTTCTCCGGCGACCCTGTGTGGGCAACGCTGGAAGTGGGCGGCATCGGCATGGATGGCCGCAGCATGGTCACCAAGAACTGCTACCGCTTCCTGCACACGCTGGAAAACATGGGCCCCGCACCGGAGCCGAACCTGACCGTTCTGTACTCCTCCGCCCTGCCGGAGAGCTTCAAGAAATATGCCGCCAAGGTGTCCATCGATACCAGCTCTGTCCAGTACGAGAACGACGACGTGATGAAGCCCGTGTGGGGCGATGATTACTCCATCTGCTGCTGCGTGTCTGCCACCCAGACCGGCAAGGAGATGCAGTTCTTCGGTGCCCGCGCCAACCTTGCCAAGTGCCTGCTGTACGCCATCAACGGCGGTGTGGACGAGAAGAGCCACGAGCAGTGCGGCCCCAACTATGCCCCCATCACCAGCGAGTACCTGAACTACGACGAGGTACTGCCCAAGTATGTCCAGATGCTGGACTGGCTGGCTGGCCTGTACGTCAATGTGCTGAACCTGATCCAGTATATGCATGACAAATACTACTATGAGGAAGCCGAGATGGCCCTCATCGACACCGACGTGCGCCGCACCTTTGCCACCGGCATTGCAGGCTTCTCCCACGTCATCGACTCCCTGAGCGCCATCAAGTACGCCAAGGTGAAGGTAGTGCGTGACGAGTGCGGCCTTGCCACCGGCTTTGAGACCGAGGGCGACTTCCCCAAGTACGGCAACGATGATGACCGCGCCGACGAGATCGGCGTGTGGCTGCTGCGCACCTTCCTGGAGATGATCAAGAAGCGCCACACCTACCGCAACTCTGAGGCTACCACCTCTATCCTGACCATCACCTCTAACGTGGTGTACGGCAAGTACACCGGCGCTCTGCCCGACGGCCGTGCCGCCTTCACCCCGTTTGCTCCCGGTGCAAACCCCAGCTACGGCGCAGAGCAGAACGGCCTGCTGGCTTCCCTGAACTCGGTGGCAAAGCTGCCCTACCACTGGGCACTGGACGGCATCTCCAACACCCAGACCATCAACCCGGACGCTCTGGGTCACAGCGAAGGCGAGCGGGTGGAGAATCTGGTACAGGTCATGGACGGCTACTTCGATCAGGGCGCACACCACCTGAACGTGAACGTCTTTGGCAAGGAGAAGCTGCTGGATGCCATGGAGCACCCCGAGAAGGAGGAGTACGCCAACTTCACCATCCGCGTCTCCGGCTACGCCGTCAAGTTCATCGACCTGACCCGCGAGCAGCAGATGGACGTTATCTCCCGCACCTGCCATGCAGCCCTGTAACCCCATCGGCTATGTCCACTCGCTGGAATCCTTCGGCTCTGTGGACGGCCCCGGTGTGCGCTTTGTGGTGTTTTTGCAGGGGTGTGCCCTGCGGTGCAAATACTGCCACAACCCGGAAACGTGGGCTGCGGAGGGCGGCGAGGAATGGACGGCAGAAAAGCTGTTCCAGCGGGTCTACCGCTACCGCAACTACTGGGGCAAAAAGGGCGGCATCACGGTCAGCGGCGGCGAGCCGCTGCGCCAGATGGAGTTCCTGACGGCATTCTTCGAGCTGGCCCGCTCCAAAGGCGTGCACACGGCTCTGGATACCGCCGGGCAGCCCTTCCGGCCCGATGACCCGGATTATCTGGCCGGTTTCGACCGGCTGATGAAGTCCACCAGTCTGGTCATTCTCGACCTGAAGGAGATCGATCCGGAACGCCACCGGCAGCTCACCGGCAAAGACAATGCCAACATCCTTGCGATGGCGCGGCATATTTCTGACCTCGGCATCCCGCTGTGGATCCGGCATGTGCTGGTGCCCGGCCTGACCGACGACGAGGAGGGCCTGCGCAGGACCGCAGACTTTATCCGCAGCCTGAAAACGGTGCAGCGGGTGGAGGTACTGCCCTACCACACGCTGGGCCTGTTCAAGTGGCAGAAGCTGGGCATCCCTTATCCACTGCCGGACGCCGTGCCGCCCACAGCGGAGCAGGTGAAGCGTGCAGAAGAGCTGCTGGAAGTGAGCCGTTATCCCGGCTAAGCTCCTGATTTGAAAAACGACCGTTTCCGGTGTGCAGAATGCGCCGGGAGCGGTCGTTTTTTCTTGACTTCCCTTCTGTACACCGTTATAATGAAAAAAGTAAAAAAGGAGAAACAGCCATGCAGATTTTCAATACGCTGACCCGCCAGAAAGAAGAATTCGTGCCGCAGGTGCCCGGTGAATACCGCATCTATGTCTGCGGCCCTACCGTTTATAACTATATCCACATCGGCAACGCCCGCCCGCTGATCGTGTTCGATACCCTGCGCCGCTACCTTGAGTACCGCGGCAACAAGGTGTTCTATGTTTCCAACATCACCGATATCGACGACAAGCTCATTAAGAAGGGACAGGAAGAGGGCACCTCCATGAAGGAGGTCGCTCAGCGCTTTGAGGCCGAGTACCTCAAGGATGCCGCCGGCCTCAACTGCAAAAAGCCCACCGTCCAGCCCCGGGCTACCGAGCACATCCAGCAGATCCTGGATATCGTGAAGGATCTGATCGACTCCGGCCACGCTTATGTTGCCAAGAACGGCGATGTGTACTTCCGGGTGAAGAGCGATCCCGAGTACGGCAAGCTGAGCCACCTGAAGCTGGACGATCTGGAGAGCGGCAACCGTGAGCTGCGCAGCCAGATGGACGACGACCTGAAGGAGGACCCCGCAGACTTTGCCGTGTGGAAGGCCGCAAAGCCCGGTGAACCTGCATGGGAGAGCCCCTACGGCATGGGCCGTCCGGGCTGGCATATCGAGTGCAGCGCCATGAGCCGCACCCATCTGGGCAAGACCATCGATCTGCACTGCGGCGGTCAGGATCTGATCTTCCCTCACCACGAGAACGAGATCGCCCAGAGCGAGTGTGCCAACGGCTGCGAGTTCGCCCGCTACTGGATGCACAACGGCTTCATCAACGTGGACAATCAGAAGATGTCCAAGAGCCTGCACAACTTCTTCACCGTGCGGGACGTGGCGGACGTCTACGGCTACGAACCCATCCGCTATTTCATGCTGACCGCAGGCTACCGGATGCCGCTGAACTACACCGTGGATCTCATCGAGAGCTGCAAAAACAGTCTCGAGCGCCTGTACACCTGCCGCGAAAATCTGGACTTTGCCCTGACCAAGGATGCCTTTGGCACCGACGAGACTCTGAAGGAAAAGGCTGCCGAGGCCCGCACCAAGTTCTGCACTGCCATGGACGATGACCTGAACACCCCGGATGCACTGGCTGCCGTGTTCGATCTGGTCAAGGAGATCAATACGCTGTCGGCTGTTTCCTCCAAGGATGCCCTGCAGACCGCCGCCGCTGCGTTCGACGAGATCACCGGCGTACTGGGTCTGCTGTACAACCGCAAGAAGGACGAGGTGCCCGCCGAGGTAACTGAGCTGGTAGAGAAGCGTGCCGCCGCCAAGAAGGCCAAGGACTGGGCCACTGCCGATGCCATCCGTGCACAGCTGACCGAACTGGGCTGGGCGGTCAAGGATACCGCACAGGGCCCGCAGCTGAGCAAGCTCTAAATTAAAGTAAAGCTATTCGCGGCATGTTGCGGATGGCTTTACTTTTTTGCACGCATTTGCCATAATAAGGAAGACGATCAGCTTTGCGGAGGGAACAGCAATGAAGGTCATGGTTTTTGACGTAGGAGGCACCGAGATCAAATATTCGGTCATGGACGAGCAGATGAACCGTTTCGATGCCGGTTCCGTACCCACGCCGCAGGATACGCAGGAGCATTTTCTCGACACAATATACGCTCTGTATGCACCGCATAAGGATGAAGTGGACGGTATCGCCATGGCGCTGCCCGGCTTTGTGGATGCCAACACCGGCTATGTCTCCAACGGCGGGGCACTTCTGTACAACACCAGCACGCAGGTAGGGCAGCTGGTGCGCGAAAGATGCGGCTGCCGTGTCACGCTGGAAAACGACGGCAAGGCTGCAGCCATTGCAGAGCTGCGGGCCGGTGCCTTGCAGGGCTGCTGCAATGCGGCAGTGTTTATCATCGGCACCGGCGTGGGCGGCGGCATCATTGCCAATGGCCAGCTGGTGCGCGGCGTGCACTTTACCGCCGGAGAGTACAGCTTTGTGAACACCAACGCCGACGAGTGGGAGAATGCCGAAAAAACCATGGCCTGCCAGTGCAGCACCAAATACCTGCTCAAGTGGTATCGCGCCCGCAAGGGCCTGCCTGCCGATGCCCCCATGAACGGTAAACTCTTTTTTGATGCCGCCAATGCCGCCGAGCCGGAAGCGCTGGAAGTGCTGGAACGGTTCTGCAGGATGGTGGCCGTGCAGATCTACAACCTGACCGTATTGCTGGATGTGGAAAAGGTAGCCATCGGCGGCGGCATCAGCAAGCAGCCGCTGCTGCTGGACAGTCTGCGCCGGGTATATGCCGGGCTGTTTGCTTCCCGTGGGGAATCACCTTACATGATCGGTCTGCCCCGCTGCGAGATCGTGCCCTGCCATTTCAGCAGCGAAGCCAATCAGGTGGGAGCATTGTATATCTATCTGCAGGCGGAAAGCAAAACCATTTAATGGCTTCCGCTTCGCTCTAGCCATATTCAGCGGAACAATTATTTTTACAAAGCAAACTCCGGCAGACTGCGGTCTGCCGGAGTTTGCTTTTTCACAGGATAGAGCCGTATTGGAAAACGGCATCCTCCCTTAGATTTACTTATTGGTCAGCCGGTTGAAGTGCGGCTTTTCGTCTTCTTCCTTCTTCGGTTCCGGCTTTTCCGCCGGGGTCAGGCGCACCTCGGTCACGCGGCGCTTGGCCGTGCGGGTAACGACACCGTCGTACTCGCCCAGCGTGAACCGGTCGCCCACCTTGGGCAGATGGCAGGTTTTTTCCTGCACCAGACCGTTCACCGTATTGGAATCGATGTCTTCATCCTCCGGCAGGCCCAGCCTCTCATACAGGTCGTCCACACCGGCACTGCCCAGCACGATCCAGCTGCCGTCCGACTGCCTGCGGAAGTCCTCGGTCGCTTCGTCGTGCTCATCCCAGATCTCGCCTACCAGCTCTTCCAGAATGTCTTCCAGCGTGATGATGCCCTCGGTACCGCCGTACTCGTCCACCACCACCGCCATGTGATGGTGCTGCTCGCGCAGGGTGCGCAGCAGCTGGGAGATCTGGGTGGAGCCGGTGGTATAAAGGGTGGGCTTCACAAGGTCTTCCAGCGTGGTATCCTTGCGCAGACGGCCAAGGTAAAAGTCCTTTTCATGTACCACACCGATGATGTTGTCAATGGTGCCGTGGTAGACGGGCAGACGGGAATATCCCGATTCCGCAAAGGTATCGGCCACCTCATCCAGCGAGAGATCGTCCTCCACCGCGATCACATCCACGCGGGGCGTGAGGATCTCCTCCACCTCCACATCGTCGAACTCAATGGCGCTGCGGATGAGCTGGCTTTCCCGGTCGGTCAGCTCGCCGTCGTTCTCGGCCTCGCTGACCATGGTCATCAGCTCACCCTCAGTGATGGTGTCCTCCTCGGTGCTGCGGATGAAATGCCCCAGCAGGCGCTTCCACTGGCTGAACAGCCAGGTCAGCGGGGTGAACAGGATCATGAGCAGGTTCAAAAAGGGCGAAACCGCCGTGGCAACCGTCTCCGGCATCTCCTTTGCAAGGCTCTTGGGGGTCACCTCGCCAAAGATCAGAACCACAATGGTCAGCACGAAGGTGGACACCGTCGCGCCCCGCTCCGGGTCCAGCAGGCGGGTGAACAGCACTGTGCCAATGGATGCTGCGGCAATGTTGACGATATTGTTGCCGATGAGGATGGTGGAGAGCAGCTTGTCGTACTTTTCCGACATAGCCAGCACGCGGGCTGCTGCCGAATCGCCGTCCTCGGCGCGGCTTTTCAGGCGGATCTGGTTCAGGGAAGAAAATGCGGTCTCAGAGGCGGAGAAAAAGGCGGAAAATGCCACCAGAATGATCAGCGCCGCCAAAAGCGTAATACTGCCATCGTCCATAAAAAGGGAAATCACACTCAACTTTCTGTTTTTATTAAAGAACAGACTCCCTCAGTCTGCTTCGCAACCAGCTCCCTCAAAGAGGGAGCCTTGCCGCGCGATGACGGAAGGAGTTCTTTCCGTATACAAAAATGTGCTCCCCATCGTTGCTGTTCCGCGATGAAAAGCACATCAATGTTATTTGTAATCATACCATATTCTGTACGGTGGTGCAAGCTTTCTTGCCGCAAAGTCCGTACAGAACAGGTAAAATTTACATTATCGCAGGGTCAAAGCGCCATTCTCGCAGTCTACCGTCAGGGTGTTGCCCTCGGTATAGCTGCCCTGAATGATGGCCTTGGCGATCAGGGTCTCCACGCGGCTCTGGATGAACCGCTTGATGGGACGTGCGCCATAGACGCTGTCGTAAGCAGAATCGATGATGAAGTCCTTGGCAGCGGTGGTGACCTCCAGCTTGAGGTGCTTGCCCTCGTCCATGCGCTTGCGCAGATCCTGCAGCTGCAGATCCACGATCCTGCGCATCTCGTCCTTGGTCAGGCTCTTGTAGTAGACGATCTCATCCAGACGGTTCAGAAATTCGGGGCGGAACTTGCTCTTCAGCAGCTGGTCGATCTGGTGCTTTGCTTCCTCGCTCAGCTCGTTAGAGCCGTTGGCACGGCGCTGCTCCAAATCGTTCAGGATGATGTCGCTGCCCAGATTGGAGGTGAGGATGATGACCGTGTTCTTGAAGTCCACGGTGCGGCCCTGACTGTCGGTGATGCGGCCATCGTCCAGCACCTGCAGCAGGATGTTGAACACATCGGGGTGGGCTTTTTCCACCTCATCGAACAGCACCACGCTGTAGGGCTTGCGGCGCACAGCCTCGGTCAGCTGGCCGCCCTCTTCGTAACCGACGTATCCCGGAGGCGCGCCGATCAGACGGCTGACGCTGAACTTCTCCATATACTCGGTCATATCGATTCGCACCATGTTGCGCTCGTCGTCAAACAAGGCCTGTGCCAGTGCCTTGGCCAGCTCAGTCTTGCCCACGCCGGTGGGGCCGAGGAACAGGAAGCTGCCGATGGGGCGGTTGGGGTTGGCGATACCGGCGCGGCTGCGCAGGATGGCCTCGCTCACCTTGGTCACAGCCTCGTCCTGACCGATGACCCGCTGGTGCAGCACATCGTCCAGATGCAGCAGCTTCTCGCGCTCACCCTCCACCAGTTTCTCCACCGGGATGCCGGTCCAGCGGGCCACGATGCGGGCGATCTCCTCGTCGGTCACACGGTCACGCAGCAGGCTGTCCTCCTTCTTGGCTGCGGCGATCTTCTCTTCCTCTTCCAACTGTTTCTGCAGCTGGGGCAGCTTGCCATATTTCAGCTCAGCGGCCTTGTTCAGGTCGTACTCGCGCTGAGCCTTTTCAATGTCGGCATTGGTCTGCTCGATCTGCTCACGCAGGGATTGCACCTTGCCGATGGCGTTCTTCTCGTTCTCCCACTTTGCCTTCATGCTGCGGAACTTGTCCTGCAGCTCGGCCAGCTCCTTTTCCAGATCCTTCAGGCGGCTCTGGCTCAGGGCATCGGTCTCCTTTTTCAGGCTCACCTGCTCGATCTGCAGCTGGGTGATGCGGTGGGCCAGATCGTCCATCTCGCTGGGCATGCTGTCCATCTCGGTCTTGATCATGGCGCAGGCTTCATCCACAAGGTCGATAGCCTTATCCGGCAGGAAACGATCCGTGATATAGCGGTCGGAAAGGGTGGCAGCGGCGATCAGGGCGCTGTCGTTGATCTTCACGCCGTGGAACACCTCGTAGCGTTCCTTCAGGCCGCGCAGGATGGAGATCGTGTCCTCCACGGTGGGCTCATCCACCTGTACCGGCTGGAAGCGGCGCTCCAGAGCGGGGTCTTTCTCGATATACTGGCGATACTCGTCCAGCGTGGTGGCACCGATGCAGTGCAGCTCGCCCCGGGCCAGCATGGGCTTGAGCAGGTTGCCTGCATCCATGGCACCATCGGTCTTGCCGGCACCCACGATGGTGTGCAGCTCATCGATGAAGAGGATGATCTTGCCCTCGCTCTTCTTCACCTCGTTCAGCACGCTCTTCAGGCGCTCCTCGAACTCGCCGCGGTACTTTGCACCGGCCACCAGAGCGCCCATGTCCAGACTGAACACGATGCGGTCCTTCAGGTTTTCAGGCACATCGCCGCGCACGATACGCTGTGCAAGGCCCTCTGCAATGGCGGTCTTGCCAACGCCGGGCTCACCGATCAGGCAGGGGTTGTTCTTGGTCTTACGGGACAGGATGCGGATCACGTTGCGGATCTCCTGATCACGGCCGATGACGGGGTCCAGCTTCTGCTTGCGGGCAAGGTCTACCAGATCCTGACCATACTTCTGCAGGGCGTTGTAGGTCTCCTCGGGATTGTCGTTGGTCACACGCTGGTTGCCGCGCACTGCTGTGAGCTGCTGCAGGAACTTATCTTTCGTGATGCTGAACGCACGGAACAACTCGGTGGTGTTCTGGGTCTGCTCGTCCAGCAGACCAAGGAACACATGCTCCACGCTGATATAGTCGTCCTTCATGGCCTTGGCTTCTCGGGCGGCGGCGCTGAGCACCTTATCGGCAGCCTGCGAGATATAGACCTTGTCGGGGTCACGGCCGGAGCCGGAGACCCGGGGCAGAGCCGAAAGCTTTTCGGCCACGGCGGCAGAAAAGCTGCCGGGGTCAACATTCAGCTTCTGCAGCAGCTGCGGGATCAGGCCCTGCTCCTGCGAAGCGAGGGCGTGCAGCAGATGTTCAGGTTCCAATTGATTGTGCTGGTACTCCACAGCCAGCTGCTGCGCTGCCTGCAGAGCCTCCAGCGTTTTCTGTGTATATTGATTGGTATTCATAAAGTCAAGCCTCCATTCATACCGGAAGGTTTATTTTAGCGGACACGATAGTCATCTGCTAAAAGCCCGGTGCAGAGATGCTGCCGAACGGGAAGCAGCGGCTATTCTTCAGTTGTTTCACGGTTTCAAGCACCTCCTGCCGAACTGGTTTTACTTGTTTTAGCACTCTATCTGTTCGACTGCTAAAACTATACTCCTGTTTTCCCACTTTGTCAATAGGGTTCATAAAAAGTTTGCAAATCACAGTTTTTTCAGCAAAAAAAGCACCACACAGCTTTTTCAGCCGTGTAGTGCATCCTTGCAACTTAAGGTAAAAGATGAACCGCCACCCTGGCCGGTGACGGTTCGTTTTAGAACTATAACCCAAAAGGGCTGACCGCTTGTCGCAGTGCCTTTTCTATTTCTAGTATAGTTACTTTTTATAAATTTGTCAAGGCTTTACGTTCAGCCCTGCTTTTTCCAGCGGCGCATCACGCCCATGCCAAGCGCATAGGGGCCGGTGTGCACGGCAATGGTGCAGCCGATCTGCAGCAGGCCCACTTCGCACTGTGCGCCGGGGTACTTTGCACGCAGGGCCGCGCGGGTCTGCATCCACAGGCGCTTGCCTTCCTCTTCGTCGTAGCCGTAGCCTACGGTGATGCGGTAGTCGTCCGGGGTGCCGCCGTGGGCATCCAGATAGTTCATCAGCTGTTCCAGCGCTTTTTCAAAGCTCTTCTGTCGGCCGCGGGCCACGCCGCCGGAGAAGATCTCGCCATCCTTGAACAGGATCATCGGCTTGATGCCCAGCATGTTGGCTGCACGGCCCGTCACCTTGCCAATGCGGCCGCCCTTAATGAGATAGTCCAGATTGCCTACCGTGAAGAAGATCTGGTTGGTAGCTTTCTCTGCTTCCAGCCATGTCACGGTCTCGTCCAGCGTGCAGCCTGCGTCCCGCATGGCCACGGCGTTTTCCACCATGGTGGACTCGGTAACGGTAGCCGCCGCGCTGTCAATGACCTCAATGCGGGCATCGGGGAAATCTTCCAGCACCAGATCCCGGGCATTGCGGGCGCTACCCACACAGCCGCTCATCTTGCTGGTGAACACCAGACACAGCACATCCCGGCCAGCAGCAGCATGGGCACGGAATGCCTGCTCAAAGTCCTCAATGGAAGCAAGGCTGGTTTTGGGGTAGGCCGAAGGGTTGTCCACCATGAACTGGTAGAAGTCCCGCACGGCGATCTCCTTGCCTTCTTTGCGGTAGTGCTCGCCGTCCAGCGAGACATAGAAGGGCACGACCTCGATTTGGAGCTGTTTGGCAGTGTCCAGCGTCAGGTCGCATGCGCTGTCGGTAATGATATCAAACATCTGTGACGCTTCCTTTTCTGAATCATTCAGGAGCTTTGCAGGGGATCATACGTGGTGGATATAAGCCTCACGCTCGGCACCCACAGAGATGTAGGTGATCTTGCAGCCGACAGCCTTTTCCAGATATTCCACGTAATCGCGTGCTTCCTTGGGCAGGTCTTCCCACTTGCGGGCTGCGGTGATATCACAGTGCCAGCCGGGCAGGTACTCCACCACGGGCTGTGCGGTGTCCAGAGCTTCGCCCATGGGGAAGCGGGTGGTGGTGCTGCCATCGGTCAGCTTGTAGGCAGTGACCATGGGGATCTTTTCCATGTAGTCCAGCACGTCCAGCAGGGTCAGAGCAACTTCATCGCAGCCCTGGCAGAACACGCCGTAGCGGCTTGCCACCAGATCGATGGGGCCAACGCGGCGGGGACGGCCGGTGGCTGCACCGTACTCGTGGCCAGCCTCACGCAGGTCGTGCTTTTCCTCTTCGGTCATAGCCAGCTCGGCAGTGAAGGGGCCGTCACCCACGCAGGAGGAGTAAGCCTTCATCACGCCGATGGAGTTGTGCAGCTTGTGGCCCGGGATGCCTGCGCCGATGGGGGCGTAAGCACCGATGACGTTGGAAGAGGTGGTATAGGGGTAAATGCCGAAATCGATGTCGCGCAGAGCGCCCAGCTGAGCCTCGAACAGGACCTTCTTGCCTGCAGCGTCTGCATCGGCCAGATACTGGCCCACATCGCAGATGTAATCCTTGAAGATGGCGGCATACTTTTCGAGCCATGCCCACATCTCATCCACGCTGATGGGAGCGGCGTTGTAGCTGCCCTCCATGACCAGATTCTTGGAATCCACCATGGTGACGAGGCGCTTCTTCACAGCGTCGTCCAGATGCAGCAGGTCGCCCATGCGCAGGGTCTTCTTCATGTACTTGTCGCCGTAAGCGTAGGCAATGCCGCGCTTGGTGGAGCCGAACTGTGCGCCGGTTTTGGACAGACGTGCTTCTTCCAGACCGTCCTGCTCCACATGGTAGGGCATGGTGATGGTTGCACGGTCGGAGATCTTCAGGTTTGCCGGGCTGATCTCAACACCCTGCTCCCGCAGCTTGTTGATCTCGCCGTCCAGATGATGCGGGTCGATGACCATGCCGTTGCCCATAACGCAGACCACGTTCGGACGCAGGATGCCGGAGGGCAGCAGATTCAGCACGAACTTGCCGCGCTCGTTCTTGACCGTGTGACCGGCGTTGTTGCCGCCCTGATAACGTGCAACGATGTCATACTCCTGGCTGATGAGGTCGACCATGCGGCCCTTGCCTTCATCGCCCCAGTTGATACCCGTAATTGCAGTAAGCATAATAAATGACCTCTTTATCATTTTTTCAAAAGACAGCCTTTTCCGTGCACCTTGCCCGGGATACGCCACCTTGGGAAAACACATCAGCAGGCATACACAAAACACATACCAATGCAAGTATAGTATAGCACAGATCGCCGTGCAAAAAAAGAGGAAAACACAGCTTTTGGCTGCGTTTTCCTCCAAAAAAGTGTGCGCAAAATTGTGCGTTCAGCTGCGGGGGTTCTCAAGGTCGGCACGGCGGGTCACCTTGTGGATGGTGCCGTCCGGCTCCTGAATGGAGGTGTTGGCCAGCTGCGCGCGCAGGCTGGCCTTCATGTCGTCGATGTATTCGCGGCGCAGGGCCTGCTGCTCTGCCTTTTCGGCCTCGGTCAAGCCGGTGGTCTTGCTCTTTTTTGCCAGCTCGTTGATGCGGGCGATCTTTTCCTGTGTCATGGTGCCTCCTGTATTTTCAAGCGGAATATGTTATAATAAGAAAGCAAACCCTCTCAGTCATTGCTGTGCAATGCCAGCTCCCCCGAAAGGGCGAGCTTTTTAAGGAATTTTCTCAATCAGTATAGCAAAGGATGATAAAAATGGCAACTCAATTGAATTTTGCACAGCAGATGGATGCCGTGCTCAAAACGCTGGACGGCACCCGGCCGCGCCTTTTGCTCCACGCCTGCTGCGGCCCCTGCTCCAGCGCAGTGCTGGAACAGCTGTGCCAGTATTTTGAGATCACAGTGCTTTACTATAACCCCAACACATGGCCTGCAGAGGAATACCACCGTCGCGGCGAAGAGCTGAAGAAGTTCGTGGCAGCAGCCCATCCTCTGGGCGTGACCGTGGTGGAGGACCACTACGACCCGCAGGAGTTCTACTCTGCTGTCACCGGCCTTGAAAACGAGCCGGAGCGGGGCAGCCGGTGCACGATCTGCTACCGGCTGCGGATGCGCCGGGCGGCGCAATACGCCAGTGAGAACGGCTTCGACTGGTTCACCACCACACTGTCCATCAGCCCGCATAAAGATGCCAAGCGCATCAATGCCATCGGGCAGGAGCTGGAAGCCGAGTTCGGCGTAAAGCATCTGCCTTCGGACTTCAAAAAGCACAACGGCTATCTGCGCAGCCTGCAGCTTTCGGAGGAATACGGCCTGTACCGGCAGGATTACTGCGGGTGCGAGTTCAGCGCGAAAGCACGTGGCATTGAGAAATAACCCTCTCAGTCATTGCTGTGCAATGCCAGCTCCCCCGAGAGGGGAGCTTTTTCTACTTCCCAACGGTTATTTTCTTTACTGAAAAGAGAATACCAAACGGTTTTAGCGCATAAAGCTCCCCCCCTTCGGGGGAGCTGGCGCGATAGCGCCTGAGAGGGTTTATTCCTCCGGCAATCTAGCCACCAGCAGGGTGAACACGATCAGGCCCACGCAGGGCACGATGTTGGAAGCCATACCGGCGGCAAGGCCAGCCTTTTCGGCTACGATGCCAATGATCCACGGCATGAGGATGGCACCGCTGGATGCCACCGGCAGCATGATGCCCATGCTGGTCACGCTGGTCATGCGGCCCGCGCTGGCCACAGCGGTGGGGTTCAGGCCCGCCATGGAGAACGCAAACGCAAACAGCAGCACGATGGCCATGCCCTGCGTGTGGGCCATGACCAGCAGCACATAAAAGATCGTACACAGCACGCTCATGCCCACCATGGCCTTGCGCGGGCTCTTGAACGGGAACACGAATGCGATCAGCAGACGGGCCACCAGCGTGGCACCCCACATGACCGTGACGGTGTAAGCCGCCAGTGTGCCCACAATGATGCCGCTGCCCTTGAAGTAAGTGACCATCCAGCCGTTGACGCTCTGCTCTGCAGCGTTCTGGAAGAACAAAAGGCCGGTCAGCATCCAGAATCGTGCCGAACGCAGAAAGCTCCAGTCAATGGCCTGCTTTTCCTTGGCATTCTTGGTCTTGCCGCCGCCCAGCGGGGTAAAGGCATATACCAGCCACAGCACAAGTCCCAGTGCCGCCAGCAGGAACACCGCCAGCTCAGTGCTCACCTTCGCCGCTGCCGCAATGAGGAAGGGGCACAGCAGCGCACCGCAGGCGTAGCAGCTGTGCATCAGGTTCATGCCGCGGGTGCGGTCGGCAGAGTGATCGCTGACCAGAATGGTGCAGGTGTTGATAACACTGCCCTTGGCAATGCCCACCACAAAGAAAGCCACTGCCAGCAGGATCTCTACACCGGTCAGGCCCATGATGCCGTAGCCCACCGCATAGCCGATGGTGAGCAGCAGCACACTGGGCTTCATGCCCAGTACACTGGGCAGCATACCAATGAGCAGGCCTGCCAGCAGATTACCCACACTCATAAGTGAGAGCAGGGTGCCGGTCATGCCGTAGGCAAAGCCGTAGCGCTCCTGCAGCAGGCTGACCACCACGCCCGCACTGATGGCACAGATGCCACTGAAGAAGAAAGTAAGAAAGCCTGTATTCCGCAGGCGTGCAGACTGTTGTTCCATAATCGTCCTCTTTCTGTGAAAATATCCTCCTTCTATTTAACCATAATTCCGCATCATTGCAACCGGATTTTCTTACAAAAAGTTGCAAAAAGCCCGCCGGACATTTCTGCACGGCGGGCTTTGGTTTTTACAGTTTACTCTGCCTTGGTCTCGGGCTTTGCCTCAGCCTTGGCTTCCGGCTTTGCTGCGGGGGCAGCAGCGGGAGCGGCGGGCTTCACCACGGGCTTCGGGGGATTGGGGTCATCCTTCAGCGGGAAGAGGATGATGTGCTTGGGGCACTTCTGGGCACACATGCCGCAGCCCTTGCACTTGTCATAGTCGATGCGGGCCACGCCGTCCACCACGTGGATAGCGTCGAACTTACAGGTGCGCTCGCACATACCGCAGGCAATGCAGGAGGTGGTGCAGGCCTTCATGGCCACAGGACCCTTGTCCTTGTTGGAGCACATGACCACCGGCTTGCGCGGGCCGCCCACGTCGATCATGATGACCTGCTTGGGGCAGATGTTTGCGCAGGCACCGCAGCCGGTGCACTTGTCCTTGTCCACCTTGGCAACACCGTCCACAATGTGGATAGCATCGAACTTACACACCTTGGTGCAGTCGCCCAGACCAATGCAGGCAAAGGAGCAGGTCTTGGGGCCGCCGTACAGTGCAGCAGCGGCTGCACAGGTCTGGATGCCCTTGTAATCATAAGCAGGCTTGCAGTGCTCGGAATTGCCCTGACACTGGACAACCGCCTTCTTTTCCACAGCGCTGGCCGTGCCGCCCATGATCTTGGCAATGGCAGCGGCAGCCTTGGGGCCGCCGGGTGCGCACTTGTCGCAGGGCACGCCGTCCATGACCACAGCCTTTGCGTAGTCCGCACAGCCTGCGTAGCCGCAGCCGCCGCAATTTGCACCGGCAAGGCAGTTGGTAACTTCTTCAATGCGGGGGTCTTCCTCCACCGCCATGAACTTGGACGCTGCGACCAGAACGATCGCGCCGACTGCGCCCACGATGGTACACAGGATAACAGCAGATACAATATTCATAATCCTGTTCCTCCCTTACAGCGTGACATTGAACAGGTTTTCGACGATGCCGCCGAAGCCCATGAAGGACAGGCTGGTGATTGCTGCTGCGATCAGGGTGATGGGCAGGCCCTTGAAGGGTGCCGGGGGATCGCAGGCTTCCACGCGCTTGCGCACGCCGCTGAACATGACCATGGCCAGCATGAAGCCGCAGCCTGCGCCGATGGCACAGACCAGAGCCTCAATGTAAGCAACACCGAAGCCCATAGCAGCCACATCTGCGCCGTAGTCGCCCACGACCAGAATGGTGACCGCCAGAACACAGCAGTTGGTGGTGATCAGGGGCAGATAAACGCCCAGAGAGTTATACAGTGCAACCACGTACTTCTTGAGGAAGATCTCGATGAACTGCACCAGAACAGCAATGACCAGAATGAACACGATGGTCTGCAGGTAGCTCAGACCAGCCGGGTCCAGAATGAAGATCTGGATGGGGAAGGTAACGGCCGTTGCCATGAACATGACGAAGATGACGGCGCCGGACATACCAACCGCAGAATCCAGCTTTTTGGAAACGCCCAGGAACGGGCAGATACCGTAGAACTTCACCAGCACGTAGTTGTTGACCAGGATCATGCTGAAGAAGATCGCAGCGAGTTTTACTAACATCTTATTCTGCCTCCTTCTTCAGGTTATCAAGGTCGCAGCAGCTCTTGCGCTCGATGCGGGCATCCAGCTTGCCTTCCAGCCACACACAGCCGGCCATCAACAGGCCAAAGCAGAAGAATGCGCCGGGAGCCTGCGTCATGATGGAGACCTTGGCAACGCTTTCCGGGATCACCTGGAAGCCCAGCCATGTGCCACTGCCCAGGATCTCACGGATGGATGCCATCAGGGTAGCGGTGAGGGTGTAGCCAACGCCCATGCCCACGCCGTCCAGTGCGGAGTCCACGATGCTGTTCTTGCAGGCGAACATCTCGGCACGGCCCAGAATGATACAGTTGACAACGATCAGGGGCAGGAACACACCCAGAGCGTTGTACAGGCTTTCCATGTAAGCCTGCATGAACATCTGAACGATGGTCACGAAGCTTGCGATAATGACGATGTAGCAGGGCAGATGCACCTTGCCGGGGATCACCTTGCGCAGCAGGGAGATCATGATATTGGAGCACACCAGCACGAAGGTGAAGGCGGCACCCATGCCCAGAGCGCTGGAAACTGCAGTGGTAACTGCCAGAATGGAGCAGGTACCCAGAACCAGACGCAGAACGGGGTTTTCTTTGATAATGCCGTTGGTAAGGATGCTTACCTTGGACTTATTTTCTTGTGCCATTTCTTACCAACCTCCTTTACGCCAGCTCGTTGTAGCAGTTGACACAGTCATTGATGGCAGCAAACAGAGCGGTGGACGAAATGGTTGCGCCGCTGTAGGCATCGTAATCCTGATTCATCACAATGTTCTGGGTGCCATCCATGCCGTCGAACTGCGCCAGGAAGTCGTCACTGCTCACGTTGGAGCCGATGCCCTTGGTCTGGGTGGAAGCGTCTACCCACATGCCGGTCTCGGCGCCGTTGGCATCAAAGCCCATGATGACGGTCAGGATGCCGCCGTCAAAGCCCTTTTCCTCGGCCTTGATGGCAGTGCTGCCGTCCGGAGCCTTGACCACGCCGGTGATGCCGGCGGTGGTGTAATCGGTCACTTCTTCCAGCTCGCTGGCATCCGAAACGGAGGGCAGCACGCCGACATAAGCGGCCAGAGTGGTGCGCTTGGTGTTCTCGGCAATGACCGGGGCGGTCATGCCGTTCACCAGTGCCAGCAGCAGGCTGGCGATCAGGGAGATAACGCTCAGCACAACGATGGGCTTGATGGTGCTCTCCCAGTTGGAAGACTTACTCATTTGCCAGCACCCTCCTTTGCTTTCTTTGCAGGCTTGATGTAGCCATACGGGGTCTGACGGGTCAGATCGTTGATGTAGGGAACCCACAGGTTCATGAACAGCAGTGCGAAGGACACGCCCTCGGTGTAGCTGCCCCAGTAACGGATGGCAAAGGTGACGATGCCCAGTGCCACGCCGTACACCAGCTTGCCCTTCAGGGTGAAGGGGCTGGTAACGTAGTCGGTAGCCATGAACACGGCACCGAACAGCAGGCCGCCGCTCAGCACGGCAACCAGAGCCTCGTGCACACTGTGGGTAGCAATGAGGTAGAACACGAACATGCTGCCGACGTAAGAAGCCGGGATGGCGATGCTGATGGTCTTGGTGGCCACCAGATAAATCAGGCCCAGCACGATGGCCAGTGCGCAGGTCTCGCCCAGCACACCGCCGTGGATGCCCATGAACAGATCCAGCAGGCTCAGCTTGGACTTATCGGCCACAGCCAGCGGGGTAGCGCTGGACAGCTGGTCCACCGCTGCATCCGGGAACACCCACTTGTTCATGGAACCGGCAAAGCTGATGAACAGCACGATACGGCCCACCAGAGCGGGGTTTGCAAAGTTCATGCCGATGCCGCCGAACAGCTGCTTGACGATGACGATGGCCACCAGATCACCGATGATGAGCTGGCCGATGGGCATGCCCACGGGCACGTTCATGGCCAGAATGATGCCGGTGACGACGGCGGACAGGTCGCTGATGGGGTTGGTCTTCTTGAGCAGCTTGCAGTACAGCCACTCAAAGGCCACGCAGGCCACCACGGACACGGCTGTTACCAGCAGTGCGCGCATACCAAAAATGATGGCAGAGGCCACCACGCAGGGGCACAGGGCGACGATCACGTTGGCCATCAGGCTCTGGGTGGTCTCTTCGCTGCGCACATGCGGGGAAGCCGAAACAATAAGCTTCGTATCCATTACTTATTGCCTCCTTTTTTGATTTCACCAAGGTAGAACGCCTTTGCCAGACTCATCATCTGGGTAACAGGGCGCTTTGCCGGGCAGACGAAAGAGCAGCTGCCGCAGTTGAAGCAGTAGTCTGCATGCAGCTTGCCCAGCTCCTGCACATCGCGTGCAGCGTATGCCTGATTGACCTCCACAGGCTCCAGACCCATGGGGCAGTACTCCACGCAGCGGCCGCAGCGGATGCAGGGATTCACCGGTGCAGGCTCTGCAGCGGCCTTGCTCAGGAAGATCAGGCCGGAGGTGGTCTTGGTGGTGGGGTAGCTCAGGTTCTCCACAGCGGGGCCCATCATGGCACCGCCGGCAACCACTTTGCCCAGCTCGCCCTTGACACCCGCAAAATCAATGATGTCCTGATAGGCAGTGCCCACGGGGACAACGATGTTCTGGGGCTTTGCACAGGCATCACCGTCCACGGTGATGGTGCGCTCGACCACCGGCATACCGGTAGCCAGATACTTGCCAAGGGTGGAAACGCTGGTCACGTTCATGACGATGGCACCGGCATCTGCGGGCAGACCGCCGTGGGGCACTTCGCGGCCCAGACACTTTTCAATAAGGATCAGCTCTGCGCCGGTGCCGTAGACACTGGGCAGGGGCTTGACCTCGATGGTGCTGTCGCCATTGGTCTTTTTGCACAGCAGGTCGATGCACTCGGGCTTGTTGTTCTCAATGCCGATGACGCACTTCGGGATGCCGGTGTACTGCAGCACGGCCTTGATGCCGCGGATGATATCATCGCTGCAGTTCAGCATCTCCTGCGTATCGCTGGTCAGCCACACTTCGCACTCGGAAGCGTTGATCAGCAGGGTATCCACCTGCTGCTTGGGCTGCAGCTTTACGTCGGTCGGGAAGCCTGCGCCGCCCAGACCGACCAGGCCGCACTCACGCACAGCCTTGAGGAAACTGGCCTTATCGGTCACTTCCGGTGCCTTGACAGCCGGGTCCACGGTCTGTTTGCCATCGGTCTTGATGACGACAGAGTCGCACATGCGGCCATTGGACAGACGGAAGGGCTCCACTGCGGCAACCGTGCCGGAGACACTGGAGTGGATGTTTGCAGAGACGAAGCCGCCAGCCTCGCCGATCTTAGTGCCAACGAATACCTCGTCGCCCTTTTTGACCAGAGCTTTGGCGGGAGCGCCGATATGCTGGCTCATGAGGATGCGTACCTGCGCGGGCAGAGGCATCGGGACCGGTTTGCTTGCAGCAGTTGCCTTGTCATGCGGCGTATGCGCGCCAAGCGCCGCACGTTTCAGCTTGTTCAACATGGAATTCAAATCCCCCATTCTGCTTGAATTGCCGCCCCCACGCCCATGCAGGCGCACTGGTACAGGGGCAGCAGCTGCTTAACATGTTTATTGTATCATTTTGGCGTGGGAAGTCAACGACAATGGCACAAAAATGATGTATTTTCCTGAACTTTCTTTTCATTTTTTCGTGGTTATATACAACTAACCACCGTATTTTTCTTCCTGTATCCGGTGTTTGCCTTTGTATGCGGATTATGCTATACTAAGGGCAACCAAAAACTGCGGAACGTCCCCCGCTCCGCGCCAGACTTACCAAGGAGGCTTGAAACGATGAAGGTTCTCAAAGCACTGCTCGCCGTCCTCACTGCTCTGGCGGTGGCCCTGACCGCCGCGCTGCTGTTCATTCAGGATAAGAATGCACCCCGTTATATCCAGATCTACGAGAACGAGCAGTAACACCCGTCTTGCACAAAAAGCATCCCCCAGCCTGAACGGCAGCGCCGCACGGGCTGGGGGATGTGTTGTTTTATGGCATACAAAAAACACCGCCGTGTCTCCCTCAGCGGTGTTTTTAAGCAAAATATTCCTTTTAGTAATCTTTTTCGCAGCCCAGCAGGTATTTCATGTGCTCAAAGGTGCGGTCATGCCCAAGGTCACGCACCATTTTCAGCAGTTCTTCCAGCAGAGCGCGGGTCTCCGGGTGGAGCAGGTAGTGGGTCTTGCTGCGCTCGTAGTATTCCCACGGGGAAGCGTCCGTGTACTTGTCGCCCAGATAGATCTGGCTGGCAGCCACGCGGTCGCACACCATTTCGCACACATAGCGCAGGGGCATCTTCATGCCGGCAAGGCCCACCTTCCGGGTGCTGTAATCGATCCAGTATTCCAGATGGTGCTTGTTGCGGCCCTTGTGGTGCAGCCACGCGGAGGAATAGCCCCGTGCCGCGCGCTCCGCTTCGTTGGGGCTGTGGTCACCCTGATAATAGATGCAGCCCGGAATGAACTCGGTAGGGCTGTACTTGCTCAGGTCGTGGGCAAGGCCCTGCTCATAGAGCCCGCAGGCAAAGCAGTATTTCATCACCAGCAGCTTGTGCCGGGTGATGGTCTCAAAATGGCCCTTGATGTTCATTTGGTGCTCCTCCTAATAACCCTCTCAGCCATCGCTGCGCGATGTCAGCTCCCCCGAAGGGGGAGCTTTTTCCCTGCGAATCGGCAAGTTTTTCCTGCAAACAGAAGGTTTTCTTTTCCTCCACAGCGCATAAAGCTCCCCCTTCGGGGGAGCTGGCGCGATAGCGCCTGAGAGGGTTCATCCCCTCCACTGCACCGTGATACGTCCCTCTTTCAGCCCGCGCAGATCATTGCCTTCGGAAAAATCCTCCCGGTCCATGGTCAGGTTGGGGTTGTAGTAGGGGTCGTGCAGGATGTTCGCCTTGCCGTGCACGGCATACAGCCGCTGCTGCTCGGCGGCAAAGCGCCGGGCTTTCACCGGGTCTTTTTCATCGCCGCCGCGGCTCTTGCTCTCGTAATGGGTCAGCTGAGCATAGGGTGTCCACGCAATGCGGTATCCTGCATCCCGCACCCGCAGGCAGAAATCCACATCGTTGAAGGCCACCGCAAAGGCTTCGTCCAGACCGCCCACTTCGTCCCACACGCTGGTCTTTACCAGCAGGCAGGCACCGGTGACGGCGGAAAAGTCCTGCACCGTTGCAGCGCGGAACATGTAGCCGCTGCCGCCCGCCTTGCGGTATTTGTGGCTGTGGCCCGCGTAGCCGCCAAGGCCGGTCACAACGCCCGCATGCTGCAACGTCTCGTCCGGGTAAAGCAGCTCTGCACCGCAGATGGCCGCGCCGCCGGGGTGAGCACACTGCCGCAAAAGCTCCGTGAGCCAATCCGCATTGCGCACCTCCACGTCGTTGTTCAGCAGCAGCAGGTAATCCCCGCTGGCGTACTGCCGGCCAAAGTTGTTGATGCCGGAAAAGTTGAAGCCCTTCTGCGGGTAGCTGACCACCTGCAGGCCGTCGTAGCGCTGCCGGGCTTCCTTATAATAGGTAAAGGTGGCCGGGTCGGTGGAGTTGTTCTCGATGACGATGACCTCAAAGTTCTCCCAGCTGGTTTTGGTCCAGATGCTGTGCAGGCACTTTTCCAGATCGTCGGTGTGGTCCTTGTTCGGGATGAGGATGCTCACCTTCGGGTCGCCCACGATATCCCACTTCACCCGGTAGGTACTGGGGAACAGGCCATCCTCCACGGTGCCAGTGCGTCCGGTGCGGGCCAGATGGTCGGCCAGCGCCTTTTTGGCTGCTGCCGCCACATAGGGCTTGGCATCGGTGCCGCCAGAGGTGGAGCCTGCGTGCACCCGCCAGTAGTACAGCACCTGCGGCACATGGGCCGCGCCGCTGGTCTTTTCCACAAGGCGCAGGAACAGGTCGTGGTCTTGACTGCCGTCGCACTCCGGCCGCTCCCCGCCAATCTCATCCCACAGCGCCTTTTGGAACACCGCCAAGTGGCAGATGTAGTTGCAGCACAGCAGATAGTCCGGGGCGTAATCCGGCTTGAAGTGGGCCACCATGGGCCGCTGGATGCTCTTGGAAAAGAGTGCTTCATCGCTGTAGAGGAAGCCGTCCGGCTCGCCCTGCGCCCGCAGCTGCAGAATGGCTTTGCCCATGGTGTACATGGCGTGGGGCGCAAGGATATCATCGTGGTCGGCAAGGGCCAGATATTCCCCTGTGGCAAGCTCTGCCGCAGCATTGGTGTTGGCCGCAATGCCTTTGTTTTCGATCTTTTGGTATACGATGCGTTGATTCTTTGTCTGATATTCCTCCACGATGCGCTTCACATCGGCATGTTCTGCATCGGAAGCATCCGCAAGGCAGAGCTGACCGTTGGGGGCCGTCTGGTTCACAAAGGAATCCAGAAATTCCCGCATGTATTTTTCCGGTGTATTATACAGCGGGGTCAGGATGCTGATGGTGGGCAGGCCGCAGTCTGCCGCCGTTTTGCCGGCCATTTCAGCCCGCTGGGCTTCCAGCACCTTTTTGGCGGGCAGATAGCGGGCACGCTTGCCAAAGCAGCGGCGCTTGACAAAGCCCGCGCCCCGTTTGAGCATAGTGGGCAGTCCCTCGTCCTTCGTCAGCTGCACCGCATAGCCTGCCAGTTCTCTGGCACGTTTCAGTCGTACATTCATATCAGGCCTCGCCGCGCTGCGTTGCCTTGTAGGCCGCGCAGACCGTTGCCGTATCGCCATTCATTTTCAGGTGGCCGTGGCTCAGCCATGCCACCTTGCTGCACATGCGCTCGATCTGCTCAATGGAGTGAGACACCAGAATGACCGTGGTGCCGCCCGCCATCAGCTCCTGCATCCGCTTTTCGCACTTCTGCTGGAACAGGAAATCGCCCACCGAAAGCACCTCGTCCGCAATGAGGATATCGGGCTTGGTGATGGTGGCAATGGCAAAGCCGATGCGGGCCACCATGCCGGAGGAGTAGTTCTTGAGCGGCACATCCAGAAAGTTCTGCAGCTCGCTGAACTCCACGATCTCATCAAACTTTTCGTCCAGATACTTGGGCGAGAAGCCCAGCACCGTGCCGTTCAGATAGATGTTCTCGCGGGCAGTCAGGTCCATATCAAAGCCCGCGCCCAGCTCGATGAGCGGGGCGATGGAGCCGCGGACCGTCACCTTGCCCTTGCTGGGCTTGTACACGCCCGCAATGGTCTTGAGCAGGGTGGACTTGCCCGAGCCGTTCAGGCCCACAAGGCCGTAGAAATCGCCGGGCATGATGTCCAGACTCACGTCCTTCAGGGCGTAGAATTCATCGTACTGCAGGCGGCCCTGCACCATGGCAAGGAAGTATTCCTTCAGGCTCTCATGCTTTTCCTTGGAGAGGTTGAAGCACATGGAAACATTGTCCACTTTGATGATCGGTTCCATTGTTCTTCCTCCTTAAATATGCAGCACAAAGCGGTCCTGCGTTTTGCGGAACACCCACACGCCCACCAGCATGGAGAGCACGGCGCAGCAGCCGCACACCGCGAACATGTTGAAATCCAGCGGGATGCCCCACATCACGGTACGGCGGAAGCCTGTGATGTACCAGTACATGGGGTTCAGCTTGATGATCTGCTGCATGTTGAACCCGCCGATGGAAAAGGTCATCTGGGTGGGGTCGTAGAAAATGGCGGAAAAATACAGCAATGCGGTGATGAACACACTCCAGATGTGCATGATATCCCGGAAGAACACGGTAGCCGCTGCCAGAAGCAGGCCCACGCCCAGACTGAAGAAGAACAGCGTCACCAGCGGGTAGACCGCCTCGATGAGGGTCAGGTGGAAGGGTGCACCGGTAAAGATCATGACCAGCAGCAGCGCCACAAAGCTGAACACGCAGTTCACCATGGCAAAGCAGCACTTTTCCAGCGGGAAGATATACTTGGGGATATACACCTTTTTGAGCAGGGGCGCAGCGCCCAGCACGCTGCTCATGCCGGTGGAGGTGGCCTCGTTGAAGAAGTTGAACAGCAGCTGGCCGCACATCAGGAACACGGCAAAGTTGTCGATGCCGCTGCCGCGCATGTCCATCAGACTGCTGAACACGGCCCAGTACACAAGGCACATGAGCAGCGGGTTCAGAACGCTCCACACCACGCCCAGCACGCTGCGGCGGTATTTGAGCTTGAAGTCACGGCTGACGAGGTTCCACAGCAGATAGCGGTAGCACCAGAAGCCGTTCCACATTGCTTTGAATTTTGCCACAGGCGATCACCACTTTTCAAAATATTCAAACTTCTGTGCAGCAAAGGGCTCGTGCAGCTTGTCCTTTGCGCTGGTCTTGTGCTCGCAGCCGCAGTCCGGCCACTGCACGTTCACGGTGGGGTCATCGTAGGGGATGCCGCCCTCGCTGGTGGGGTCATACACATCGGTGCACTTGTAGCAGAACTCTGCCACATCGCTCAGCACCAGAAAACCGTGTGCAAAGCCCTCCGGGATGTAGAACATCTTCTTGTTTTCCTCGGAAAGGGTCACGCCCACCCACTTGCCGAAGGTGGCGCTGTGGGGGCGGCAGTCCACGGCCACGTCAAACACCTCGCCCTTGGTCACGCGCACCAGCTTGCCCTGCGTGTGGTTCTTCTGGAAGTGCAGGCCGCGCAGCACGCCGCGGGTGGAGCGGCTCTGGTTGTCCTGCACGAATTCCTTATCGATGCCGGCTTCGGCAAACTGATCCTTCTGGTAGGTCTCCATAAAGTAACCGCGGTCGTCGCCGAACACCTGCGGCTCAATGACCACAACACCGGGGATCTCGGTCTGAGTAAACGTAAACTTGCCCATATTTTGTACCTCTCTTTTGTGAAGCATGTTTGTTTTATCTGGAAAAGTCTGTTCGACGCAGGCTTTTGCGCTTATTTGCCACGGCGGGTCTGTCCCTGTTCCGTGCGCGTTCTGCGGCGTTTCTTCCGCCAAGTGATGAACCGCACCACCAGAAAGGTCACCAGCGCTGCCGCTGCGGTGGACCCCAGCGAGATGCCCAGCAGCCAGAATGCATGGCTTTGGGGCTTTACCGCCTTGGCCGCTTCCAACTCCTGACCGGTGCTGTTTTCCAGCAGTTCAGGCAGGCCGGAAATTTCCGCATCCACACGCACGCTGGTGCTCTCCTGCTTTTCGCCGCCGTGGACGGTGTACACAGCGTACACCTCCGGGTCGGAGCCAAGGACATAGCTTTCCGGCAGTTCCAGTGTCACCTCCACATCGTCGGCAGTCAGGCCGTTGGCCAGCAGCAGCCGCACGCCGGGGTCGGAGACGGTCACGGTGCCAAGGCTCCCGCCGCCGCCCACCACGCTTAACGGTGCTGTGATGCCCTGCGCGGGCAGGTCGGTGTAGCCGGTAAAGGTGCTGAACGCATAATCCAGCAGGGTGCGCATATCGTTGTATTTATCAGTGCTCAGCTCGCTCTGCATGGTCACGCAGATGAGCCGGATGCCGTTCTGCTCCGCCAGACAGGCGTAGCTGTAGCGGGCCGTGTTGGTATAACCGAGCTTGGAACCCAGAATGGACGAGATGTAGTACCGGCTGGAGCCGATGCGCATTTTGTCCTGCTGGGAAAAGTAGCGGGTCACGGGCTGGATGTTGGTGGGGTCCATGGTGTACATCTCATTGCGGGTGAACACCTGCTCAAAGCCCGGCTGCTCCAGTGCCCAGCGCAGGATCTGCGCCATATCGTAGCAACTGGTGTAGTGGTCCTCGTCGCTGATGCCGTGGGGGTTTGCAAAGTGGGTGTGCGCAAGGCCCAGCTCTTCTACCCGCGCATTCATCTTTGCCACGCCGTCCGCGATGGTGCCCTCTCCCACATATTCGGCCAGCAGGTTCGCGCCGTCGTTGGCACTGGCCATCATGGTGGCATACAGTGCATCGGTCAGGGGCACTTCTTCGCCCTCGCGCAGGGCAATGTGACTGGAATCGGTGCCTGCCAGCGAGTAAACATCCTCGTGGGTCACGGTGAGCTTTATATCATCCCAGTTTCCCTGCGCCTTTTCGCAGGCAAGGCCCAGCGTCATCACCTTGGTGATGGATGCCGGGTGCAGCTCTTCGTTCATATTCTGCTGTGCCAGCACAAGGCCGGTGTCTGCATCGATGATGCAGTAAGCGCGGGTGGCACCAAGGGCAGGGCCAGCCGCCGCTGCCCCTGGCACAAACATACAGAACACAAGCAGCACAGCACACAGCGCTGCGGTCAGTTTTTTCATCTGGTTTTTCTCCATTGAGCGTTTTTCTGCCCGTCGTACTGCACCGGCAAAGCATCAGATAATAGTATACCACACTTTACCCCGGCTGAAAAGCCATTCAGACGTTGTTTTGCAGCAGAACGGGCTGCAGCTGCCGCCCGGCCAGCGCATCGTCCAGTGCAGCGGGCAGACGGGCAAAGTCCGCCTTCAGGCTGTTGGGCTTGTGGGTGGGGTCATCCTGCCCGTAGGGCACAAAGTAGTAATGCTTGCGTTGGAAAAGTCGAGCGATGTTCTCCCCCGACGCTCCCAGCCCATCGTTGGTGGAAACGCCCACCAGAACCGGGCACCCCACCCGCAGCAGGCTCTTTGCCGCCAGCGTCACCGGCGTATCGGAAAGCCCCGCCGCAAGCCGTGCCAGCGTGGCCCCGGTGCAGGGCGCGATCACCAGTGCACTGACCAGCTTTTTAGGGCCAAGCGGCTCCACGGCCTGCAATGTGTCCAGCACTACATGGCTGGTAAGGGCTTCCAGCCGTTCCTGCCAAAACTGCCCGGTGCCAAAGCGGGTATCCTGCTTTGCGGCAAAGCTCATGATGGGCAGCAGCTCCCAGCCCTGTTCTGTCAGCTGCTGCGCTGCCGCAAGCGCCGCTTCCAGTGTGCAGAAGCTACCGCACACTGCAAATGCAATGCGTCCTTTTTTCTGCGTGCTCATGTGTGTTCCTCCCGCTCCCGCAAAATGGTCAGCACGGTGCGCGCCACCGCTTCCCCAGCCGTGTCCGGCGCACAGGCGGCGGGCAGGCTGAGCGCATGGATGGCCTTGCAGCCCAGCCGCTGCGCCGCAGCAAAGTCGGTGCCGCCGGGCTTTGATGCCAGATCTACGATCAGGCTGCCGGGCCGCAGAGCCGCCAGCACCGGCTCGGTCAGCACCGGGGCCGGGATGGTGTTCACCACCGTATCAAAGGCCGGAGCCAGCGCGGCCAGCCGGGCAAGCTCTGCACCCCGCAGACCAAGGCTCTCGGCCAGCGCACGCTGTTCGGCGCGCCGGGCACAGACAGTCACATTTGCCCCCAGTGCCGCCAGCCGCGCCCCCAGCGCCTGCCCCACCGGGCCAAAGCCCAGCAGCAGAAGGTTTGTGCCCCACAGGGTACGGGTGCGCTCGGCCAGCAGGATGCCAATGCAGCCCTCCGCCGTAGGGATGGCATTGTACACCGTCAGCTCCGGTCGGGCAAAGTAATCCACCAGCTCCACGCCAGCTTTCTGTGCGATGGTCTTTGCCTGAACTGAGAGCCTGCCGCCCAGTGCCACCGCGCCGGGTTTTGCGGCCCGCAGCAGCTCTGCCAGCGGGGTGCGGGCCGCATCCAGCGGCAGAGGCAGCAGGATATAATCTGCCAGTGCAACCTGCTCGGCTCCGCCCACCGCATAACCTGCCCGTTCCAGCACCCGGCCTGCCGCCGCCTGCCGGGCATCGGTGCCCACCACCGCAAACAGCTTTTTCGCTTCCATGCCGCATCCCCCTTTGCCTGCTCGTGGGCCATCCTATGCAGGAGAAATATTTGTTGTGAAAAAACTCCTCCAGCTTTCGCCGGAGGAGTTTTTTATCACGATTATAGAATGCGCCGCCCTGACATCCGGCACATCTTTTATTTTACGAACTTTGCCACGGCACGGGCTACGATGCCGCCCAGAATGCCGGAGACAAGGAACTCGGCCACGCCCTGCACGCCGACCAGCAGCACCACGAACATGAAGGGGTTCGCAGCGCCCTTGACGGACACGAGGTTCTGCACGTAGTCACAGCCGTAGAAGGCCAGCACGATCCAGCCCATGAAGAACACCGTGTTCAGGAACGGGGCGCTCATGGCACTGAGGATGTAGCTCCAAGTGCCGGGCTTATCAAAGCGCTTCAGGCCGCTGAAGATCAGGCCGCAGCACAGGCCCATCAGCACACGCATGCCCACACACAGGATAAAGGTGTTGACGGGGCTCACCTGAAACAGTGCGCCGGTCATGGCGGAAGCACCAGTGATAGCGTCATAGAAGCTCACTGCGCCGAACACACCGCCCAGCAGTGCGCCCACCGCCGGGCCCATGGTGATGGCACCCACTGCAATGGGAAGGGTCAGGAAGCTCATGTACAGCGGGCCCACAGGCACACTGCCCAGACCCACCATCTTCATGACCAGCTCAATGGCAACCAGCAGCGCCACACGGGTAAGAGTTTTCGTATTTTTCATATTCAGTTTTCCTCCTGCTGCCGTTCCGCCCTATACGTCGGATACGGCGCAAACCTGCCCGCTCTATGCGGGTTTTAAAGTAAATATTCAAACAATTTGGAGCGCGTTTTTGTCAGGGCGTGTTCCAATGGGAAAAGCTTTTTCAGTGGTCGCACGGGAAGCGGATGCCCGCATTGCGGCGGGCCACCGTGAGCACACGGCTCACCGCGATGGTGGTATCCTGCATCCGGCCGCACAGCTCCTGATCTCCGCTCTCCAGCGCACGGGCAAAGGCTTCAAACTCTGCCGCCTGCCGGGGCCTGCCGCCATTCAGGTTATAGTGCTCTTCCTTGCCCTCGTTAGGGTGGAAGGTGATGCCGCCGCAGCAGTTGGCGGTGGACTTCTGCAGGATATAGCCCTTCGTGCCCTGAATGATGTACCGGGCCGGGGCCGCGCAGTCCTTGGCGGCGATGCTCACGGCCTTGAAGCCGCTGTAATCCATGGTCAGGATGCCGCTGGTGTCGATGCCGCGCTCCATGTTGGCGGTATATTTGGCCTGATTCGGCTCCCCGAACAGGCCCACGATGTAGCTTACATTATATACGCCAAGATCCATCAGGGCACCGCCGGCACAGGCCGGGTCAAAGGCAGGCTGTACATCGCCTGCACAGAAGGCATCGTACCGGCTGGAATACTGGCTGAAATTGCACTGTACCAGCTTCACGGTGCCAATGCGGGGCAGCAGCTCCCGGATCTTTGCGTAGTTTTCAAGGTACTGGGTGGTGATGGCTTCAAACAGGAACACCTTTTTGTGCCGTGCCAGATTTACCAGTTCTTCTGTCTGGGCCGCCGTGGGTGCCAGCGGCTTTTCCACAATAACATGTTTGCCTGCTTCCAGCGCCACGCGGGCATAGCGCACATGCTGCAGGTTCGGCACTGCAATGTACACCACATCCACCCACTGCAGCAGTTCCAGAAAATTGGTGGTGTGCTGCGGCACGCCGTACTGGCCGCAAAGGCTCTGAGCCAGCTCGGCGCTGCGCTCGGTGCTGCAGATGGCCTGCACCGTAAAAGGCGTGTGCTCTGCAAGCCATGGCAAAAATTCCCGCACGATCTTGCCCGTGCCAAGAATGCCTAATTTCATCTGATTTTTCTCCCCATCCTGTCGTTGGTCAGCCTACCAGCGCTTCCGGCTCGCGGCGGGTGCGCTTTTGGGAGTAGGTGCGCTGTTTTGCATGGCCGTGCTGGTTCTGCCGGCCATAGTGCCTGCCGCCGCCCGCACCGTGGTGCTGCGGCTGGGACGCATTGAGCTGGTACAAAAGGGCAAGTCCCTTCATCAGCAGCTCCGGGTCGTAGGTCAGCGGGTGGCGGCACAGCGGTGTCACATACTTTGCCAGTCCTCCTGTTACCACCAGAGTGGCCGGACGGCCAAGCTCTTCCTCAATGCGCTGCACCATGCCGTCAATGAGCACAGCCGTGCCCATCACGGAGCCGGACAGCATGCATTTTTCGGTGTTGGTGCCAATGGCGCTTTTGGGCGAGCCAAGATGCACCTGCGGCAGCTGGGCACAGCGGTCGCCCAGTGCCCGCAGCCCGGTGGAAAGCCCCGGGCAGATGACACCGCCCCGGAACACGCGGTTCTCGTCCACCACATTAAAGGTCGTGGCAGTGCCAAGGTCCACCGTGACCACCGGCAGCGGAAAATTTGCCGCCGCATAAGCCGCATCCACAAGGCGATCCTTGCCCACAGCGTGGGGTTCATCCACGCCCATGGTCAGTCCGGTTCGGATCTCCGGCGAAACGATGACCGGCTTCCTGCCCGTATAATGGCGGGCGCACTCGGCCAGTGCCCCGGTGATCTGGGGCACCACGCTGGTGAGCACAGCGCCCTCAAAGCGCATGGGGCGCTCAGGATGGCGGCGGTGCGCAAAAATTTTATCCATTTCGACACGATATTCTGCAGCCGTGCGGGTGCGCACCGTGTCCATGCGCGCCACAAAGCATACACGTCCGTCCCGAATGCCCCCAAGGGCGACGGTGGTGTTGCCTATATCAATGGCTAAGATCATAATTCTGTTTTCCTTTTTAAAGGTTTGAGTAACGGCAGGCCGGCATCTTATCCAGACGGCGGGCCGGTAGTTTCTCTGAGGACCGTCCGCTGGGGTGGGACCCTGTTGCCGTCAGGCAATAGGGCGGGCGATGGAATGGCCCGACTCGTGTCCGAAGAGAAAGCTGCCGGCACACCGACCCTAACGGGTTGTTCATCTATTCTTTGTCAAGCTGTATTTTACCGCATTTTGTCCCCAATTACAAGCCTGTACAAAGATTTTGTTGTGCTGGCGGAACTTTTGCATTATACTAAGGTAAGAAATGTGGAAACAGTACGTTTTTGCAGGAGGTTTTACCAATGGATCTGAACGGAAAATGCGTCCTTCTGGGCGTAAGCGGCGGCATTGCCGCCTATAAAATGGCCAACGTGGCCAGCGCACTGCGCAAGCTGGGAGCCGATGTGGAGGTCATCATGACCAAAAATGCGACCCAGTTCATCACCCCTGTTACATTTGAAACGCTTACCGGCCACAAGTGCATGGTGGATACCTTTGACCGGGATTTCAAGTTTGAAGTCACCCACATCTCGCTGGCAAAAAAAGCCGATGTGATCCTTGTCGCCCCGGCCACTGCCAACGTCATCGCCAAGATGGCCCACGGCATCGCTGATGATATGCTCACCACCACAGTGTTGGCTGCGAAGTGTCCCAAGCTCGTTTCTCCGGCCATGAATACCGGAATGCTGGAAAACCCCATCACGCAGGATAATATCGCCACGCTGGAACGCTACGGCTTCACGGTGATCCCCTCCGAGAGCGGCGTGCTGGCCTGCAAGGATGTTGGCAGCGGCCGTCTGCCTAAGGAAGATGTGCTGATCGAGTATATCCTGCATGCCATTGCCCGGCCCAAAGATCTTGCCGGTCTGCGCATTGCCGTCACCGCCGGCCCCACGCAGGAGCCGCTGGACCCGGTGCGCTACCTCACCAACCATTCCACCGGCAAGATGGGCTATGCCCTTGCCCGTGCCGCCGCCATGCGCGGCGCGGATGTCACCCTCATCCACGGCGAGACTGCCCTGCAGCCGGTCAAGTTTACCACCGATGTGCCCGTGACCACTGCTCAGCAGATGTACGAAGCCGTCACCAGCCGCTTTGATGCTACGGATGTGCTCATTATGGCCGCTGCCGTGGCCGACTACCGCCCCGCTGCCGTGGCAAACGACAAGATCAAAAAAAAGGACGGCGACATGTCCATCCCTCTGGAACGCACGCCGGATATTCTGGGCACCATCGGCCCCAAAAAGACCCACCAGTTCCTGTGCGGTTTTTCCATGGAGACCCGCGATCTTGTGGAAAACTCCTCTGCAAAGCTGGCCAAAAAGAATCTGGACATGGTGGTTGCCAACAACCTGAAAGTGGCCGGTGCCGGTTTTGGTGTGGACACCAATGTAGTCACCCTCATTACCCCGGACGGCACCCGTGAGCTGCCGCTGATGAGCAAGGCCGATGTGGCCGATGCCATTCTGGATGAAATTTTAAAACGCCGTTCCCAGTGAGAAAAAGTGGCTGTCGCATGTGCAACAGCCACTTTTTTATTTTTCCTTCCGTGCAAACACGATGCCAATGGTACCCGGGCCGGAATAGCCGCCGATGGTGGTGCCGATGTTTGTCTCGTGGCATTCCTTGAAACTGCCGTATTTCTTCAGCCCCGCCTTCACTGCGTCCATGCAGCCGGGCTTCGGCTGGCAGGAGGAGATGAACACAAGGCTGTCCTCGATGTCGTCGCGTTCCACCAGACGGTCGGTGATGTACTTGCCCACGCAGATGGGCAGGCTGCCGCGGTATTTTTTGACTACCTTCAGTTCGCCGTCGATCACTTCCAGTGCGGGCTTGATGCCCAGCAGGTTTGCCCCGAAGGCCAGCACACCGGAGCAGCGGCCGCTCTTGGCCATAAAGTCCAGCCGGTCCAGTACAAAGCTCAGCTCTACCCGTTTGGCAAGGCTCTGCAGCCGCATCGTAATGTTGCGGGGGGTCAGGCCATCTGCAGCCCACTTGGCCGCTTTCAGCACCAGATAGCCCTGCCCGGTACAGATATTCTGGCTGTCCACCACATAGACATTCTCGAATTCGCCTGCCGCCAGCTTCGCATTCTGGAAGCAGGACGAAAGCTTGCTGCTGACCGAAATATGGATCACCGCATCGCACTCTTTGGCAAACGGCTCAAAAAATTCGGTATATTCCACCAGATTTGCGGCGGCGGATTTGGGCATTTTGCCGCCCGCATTCACATAGGCAAACACATCTGCCGGGTGGATCGTTACGCCGTCCAGATAGCTATCCTCGCCCATCAGAATGTGCATGGGCATCAGGGCAATGTCCCACTGTGCCAAAAGCTCTTCGGACAGGTCGCAGGTGCTGTCCGCTGTGATCTTGATTCTCACATTATTTCTCCTTTTATAAAACCGTTCTGCATCCTCTGTCGGCTGCACCGACGATCCCTTAAAAAATTGTCCTTTTCTATTTTACCACAGATGATTCAAAGTTGTTAAGTATTTTGTAAAGGCAAATGTAAATCTTTTATGAAGAAGTTCCCGGTTTCGGTTTTCTTGTACACTTATCACAAATTCCGAATTGGATTTATGGTTCTTTCCGAAAATTCGGGTTTACCTGTTTATTTTGTCCGCCAAAAATTATATAATAAGATGTATCCTAATAGAATGGATTGAATCGGTCTGCTCTGCGGCCGTTATTTATTTGGAGGTTGCCTTATATGTTCATGTACACCGATTACAACCAGCACCTGCTGGACAATGTAAAAAAGATCCACTTCATCGGCTGCGGCGGCAGCGGCATGTATCCGCTCATCCAGATCCTTGCCGCAAAAGGCTACGAGATCTCCGGCAGCGATGTGCTGGATGGCAGCATCATCCGCTACGAGCGTGAGATGGGTGTCAAGGTCAGCCTGGGTCACAGCGCCGATAATGTGATCGGCACCGACATGGTGGTCTACTCTGCCGCCATTTCCAAAGATAACGTGGAACTGAATGCCGCTGCCTCCTACGGCATCCCCACCATCGAGCGCAGCGTTCTGCTGGGTTATGTGAGCCGCCTGTACAAGCAGAGCATCTGCGTCTCCGGCACCCATGGCAAAACCACCACCACTTCCATGATCACCACTGCGCTGGAGCTGGCAGGCCGCGACCCGTCTGCCGTCATCGGCGGCAAGCTTCCGCTGATCAATGGCTACGGCAAGGCTGGCAAGGGCGACGATATCGTAATTGAGTCCTGCGAGTTCGCCGAGACCTTCCTCAAGCTGACCCCCTATCTGTCCGTTGTGCTGAACATCGACAACGACCATCTGGATTACTACGGCAGCATGGGCGAACTGAAGTTTGCCTTCAAGCGCTTTGCCCTGATGACCAAGTTCATGATCTTTGCCAATGCGGACGACAAGAACACCATGGATGTCATGTACACGCTAGACCGCCGCGTGCGTACCTTTGGCATCCAGAACGACGGCGATTATCAGGCATTGAACGTGAACGAATACAAGCCCGGCTTCTTTGAGTTCGACCTGAAGGAGTGGAACAAGGTCACCGGCCATATTCGTCTGGCTGTGCCCGGCTACCACAACATTTACAATGCGCTTGCCATGTGTGCCGTCTGCCGCTTCGTCGGTCTGACCGTGGAGCAGTGCGCCGATGCAGCCCTGAACTTCAAGGGTGCCGGCCGCCGCTTTGAGGTCTACGGCGAGTGTAACGGCGCTTTGGTCGTGGACGATTATGCACATCATCCCACCGAGCTGCGCGCTACCCTGACCACTGCCAAGGAGATGGGCTACAAGCGTCTGATCGCCGTCCACCAGCCGTTTACATACAGCCGCACCAAGCTGCTGTTCAACGACTTTGTGGATGTGCTCAAGATCCCCGATATCACTGTGCTGACCCCGATCATGGGCAGCCGTGAGCCCAACGATCCCACCATTACCAGTGCAAAACTGGCCGCTCAGATTCCCGGCTCTGTTCTGGTGAACAGTCTGGAGGAGGCCGCCGAGTGGGTCAAGCAGAACGCCCGGGAGGGCGATCTGGTCATCACCCTCGGCTGCGGCGACATCTACAAGGCCAGCAAGATGATGGTGGCTGATAATAAGTAAAGAATCTGCTATACAAAAAGAGGAACGACAGCTGTCGTTCCTCTTTTTTTCGTTGATCCGGGTCAGTTCCGCGAGCACTTTTCCGCGTCGATGGCCAACACGAACATCAGCACATAAAGCGCATCCTTCGGGTCGGTGATGTCCAGAACGTAGGTGTCCGTCCAGTGGAACGGTTCCTTGGACACGGCAGCCACCGTGCCGCCGTCCGGGCCGGTGATGGTATAGTCCCACTCGAATACATCGCCCTCCACATGCCAGCCGTTGAAGTCGATGTTGTACTTCGGCTTGAAGAAGGTCAGCTCCTTTTTCAGGGTACCGATGCAGGTCTCGCCCTCGTACAGCTCAAACTTGGGCAGCCAGGTCAGGATCTCTTCCTTGACGGTGCCCAGCTCCTGCTGTTCTTCCGGGTCGTAGATCTTCAGGCAGTGCCCCCAGGACAGCTGCCCCTTGACCACATACACGGTGTTTTCGTTTTCGTCGTAGATGTCGTAGCTGTCAAACCAGCTGAATGCACGCTGTCTAAAAAGCAGTTTCATCTTCCTCACCTCACTCGGAATACGATTTGGGACGTCCTTTTCGTGCGGTTCTTCCGCTTTTTTCCATCATACCAGATTCTGCCTCATCGTGCAATCCCGAAGCAGCCCCGCCCGGAACATTCTCCGGGCGGGGCTGCCGTTTGCCGTTCAGTTTTCTACGATTCGGCATGTTTTGTCATTCTTTTTCGTTTTGTATTTCAGTGGTGTCTGCACTTCGGCGCGGATCTTGCCAAGATAGGCGCGGGTCTGCTCTGCGCCCTGCAGAATCGCTTCCACCTGCGCCCGCTGTTCCTCAGTCAGGTCATCCTCCGCCAGCAGCTCCGCGTTGCCCTTGATGATGGTCAGCGGCGTTTTCAGCTTGTGGGACAGCCGAATGATCTGCTCCCGCTGCCGCTGCTCCATGTCCCACTGCTTCTGCAGGCTACCGGTCAGTTCATCGCCCATGGTTTGCAGCGCCTGCAAAGTGCTCTCGTACTCCCGCACCTTCGCGCCGGAAAACACCGCGCTGTCCAGATCCTTCCGTGCCACCGCCTGTGCTGCGGCGGTCAGCTTTTCGGTCTCCCGGGTCAGGAAGCGCCCTGTCCTGTGGGTGCTCCACACCACTGCCCCTATCAGCAGCAGAATGCCCAGAATGCAGTGCACGGTCTGCATATCCGGCAGCACGCCCCGCAGCGCAGGGTCGGAGTAGGGCACGGCATAGTCAAATTGCAGCAGGCAAACCGTTCCGTCCTGCAATTTCGACGTCATATAATACTGTGTGTAACCAAAATGCCAGCGGGTTTTCCCCTGCCGGTTCTCCATTGCCCGCTGCAAGTGCCCGGCATCCATGTTGGTGGCCAGCACCTCGCTGCTGTCCGGCGCGGCAAACAGGGCGTAACGGCACAAGGAGTCCAGCTGCGTCTCGTCAAAAGTAGCGGCGGTCATGCCCGGCAAAACGTCCTGTGCGGCTTTCTGGCAGGCCTGTGCAGCTTGATTCGCGGGAAGAAACAACCCGCTGTTCTGGATCCACAACAGCAGCACCAGCAGCCACCCCACCGCGACCAGCAGACAGGCCAGCGCCGTGCGCACCAGATATTGCAGCAGCACGCTGCGCAGAGAAATCAGTCTTCGCTTTTCCATCGGTACCCCACGCCCCATACGGTATTAAGCAGCTTTTCCGGCTCCGGCACGCCCGCCGCCCGCAGCTTTGCCCGGATATTCTTGATGTGCTGGGTCACGGCGGTGTCGTCCGCAGTGCCGTCAATACCAAAAACTGCTTCGTAAATTTGTTCCTTGGTAAAGGTCTGCCCTGCGTGCAGCGCCAGATACTCACAGATGGCATACTCCGAGCGGGTCAAGGGCAGCATCTTCCCCTCCACCGCCGCGCTCCGAGCGGTCAGGTCAAAGGCTACGCCGTTGCGCACCATCCGGTGCGCCGGGGTGCGGCTCTGCCGCCGCAGATGTGCCGCAACCCGCGCCCGCAGCTCAGCCACCCGGAAGGGCTTGGACAAAAAGTCGTCTGCCCCGATGCCCAGCCCCTCCAGCACAGCGGCCTCATCGGTGCGGGCGCTCAGAAACAGGATGGGCACTTCGGTCAGGCTGCGGATGCGCCGACAGACCGCAAAGCCATCCTCTCCGGGCATCATCACGTCCAGCAGGATGCAGTCTGCCCAGCGGCAAAGCGCCTCGGTCAGTTCCCCGCCTGCCTGCCGCGTTTCTACCCGGTGTCCGTCCCGCTCCAAGGCGGTGCGGATCAGCTTGCAGAGCTCCAGATTGTCATCCAGCGTCAGAATATTTGCCACAAGATCACCTCAACACGTTATAAAGCAGGCAGGAAGCGCCGTAAAGCAGATACACATGGGCTGGGTAGAACCAATAGAACCACTGCTTGTGCCCGCTGCCGCGCTGCCCGTTGTACAGCAGCATCAGCAGCACCGCCGCCACCCCGAACCACTCGTAGTAGTCGGTGAACATCTGCGTCCAGACAAAGCCATCCTGTCGGCAAGCCATCCCAAAGGTCAGCACAAAATCACATAGGAAAATGAGCACGGCCCATGCCGTCAGCTGTACGCGGCGATGCCCCCGCAGGGCATACAGCAGCACACCTCCCAGCAAAAAGCTCCAGCCGCCGTCCGTGATGGTTGTCCACATGGGCAGCGGGCTTGTAATGACAAAGGCCACGATCGTTGAAGCAATGGGCATCTCCTGTACCCCGGGGAAGAGCAGCAGAAATACTACCACCACATACGGCCAGCACAAAACGGCGGCAATGGCAGCAATGCCTTTTGCAAGCTTTTTCTCCCGCAGCCAGTCGATGCCCTGCCAGACGATGCACAGCAGCATCAGATCCTGAAAAATCGCGTTCAGCGGGTAGAAGCCATCCCCGCGCCGGAAGGCTTTGGCGTAGATCATAAAGAATTCCAGGGCCGCCATGGCAGTGCCAATGGCCCAGATGCGGATAAAATACCTCTTGCGGTCATGGGTGTGGGCAAAGCCCTCCACCGTGCAGAACAGAAACAGCGGCGCACTGAGCCGCCCCAGCATACTGAACACCGTCGGGATGCAGCCGGTGAACTCGAAGAAATAATGAATGTGGTCCAGCACCATCAGCACCAGTGCAATGGTCTTGAGCTGGGTACCGTCCAGCCCTTTTTTCGTCAGTTTATCCATACGGAATCTCCTTTCTCTATACGTTCAGTGTAGCAGGAAAATCTGTAGAAAGTATAAGTTTTTTCTTTATGATACTATTTTCTGCCCCAAAACGCAACAAAAAAGCCCTGAGATTTCTCTCAGAGCTTTCTGTTCAAGTCGGCGACTACCTATTTTCACGCGCCGTTTCCAGCGAACTATCTTCGGCACAAGTGAGCTTAACTTCTGTGTTC
>NZ_WKZG01000030.1:0-15344 GCF_009679665.1 Faecalibacterium sp. BIOML-A4
TAAAGTGTTAGAGGTACAGAAATCATGGAAGAAGTAATAAATGGAATCCTCATTCGTGAGGTGGAAACAAAGAACATTATGACGAAGTCTAGTCTGCCGGTAGGCGGTTACTCGGTCAATCCCTATGTGGGCTGTACACATGCCTGCAAGTATTGCTACGCTTCTTTTATGAAGCGATTTACCGGGCACACGGAAGAATGGGGCACATTCCTTGATGTGAAGCATTGGCCGGAAATTAAAAATCCGAAGAAATATGCCGGACAGCGGGTGGTCATCGGTTCTGTGACAGATGGCTACAATCCACAGGAGGAGCAATTCGGGAATACCAGAAAACTTCTGGAGCAGCTGATCGGCAGTGACGCAGATATTCTGATCTGCACAAAGTCGGATCTTGTGGTACGGGATATTGATCTGCTGAAGAAGCTTGGACGTGTAACCGTTTCATGGTCGATCAACACACTAGATGAAAATTTCAAGAACGATATGGACTCTGCTTCGAGCATTGAGCGCCGTATCTCTGCTATGAAGCAGGTATATGAAGCAGGTATCCGTACGGTCTGTTTCGTATCCCCGGTATTCCCCGGTATCACGGATTTTGAAGCAATCTTTGAGCGGGTAAAGGATCAGTGCGATCTGTTCTGGCTCGAAAATCTCAATCTTCGAGGCGGTTTCAAAAAGACAATTATGGATTATATTACCGGAAAATATCCTGATCTTGTACCACTTTACGACGAGATCTATAACAAGCATAACCGCAGCTACTTTGAAGCACTTGAAGTAAAAGCTGCGGAAATGGCTAAGAAGTATGATTGTGCCTTTGTGGATAATGAAATGCCTTATGGCAGAGTCCCGCAGGGGCATCCGGTGATCGTAGATTATTTCTATCATGAGGAAATCCGTGGGACAGAGAATACCGGAAAAAGAAATCGCTAACTTCGCGTTTGCGCAGCGAAGCGGAGCAATGAAAGCCCCAGTGGGGCTTTTAAGCGACAGAACGGTCTTGCGGCAGCAAGATGGAGGGGCCTCGCCCCGACAAGTTCCAGTTTGCCGTACAGCACTGAACAGCAGAAAAGCCCCTGCATTCCAAAACGGATGCAGGGGCTTTCTCTTTGTTTACTTCAAGATGATCTCGCCGTTTTCACCAGCATCCACCACAAGGGTGCCGCCGGAAGCAAGGCTGCCGTCGATCAGGCGCTCTGCGGCGGGGTCTTCCACGGCTTTGCGAATGACGCGGCGCAAATCGCGCGCACCAAACTTGCCGCCCTGACTCTTTTGCACCAGAGCCTTGAGGGCTGCCGGGGTATAGCTGTATGCGATGCCCTTGGCCTCCATGCCGGGCTTGTACTCGTCCAGCATCAGGGCCGCGATGCCCTCCAGCGTCTGCTGGCTCAGCGGCTTGAAGGCGATCACTTCATCCACGCGGCCAAGGAACTCCGGGCGCAGGAACTGGGCCAGTGCTTTGCGGGTCTTTTCCTCGCTGAGCTGTTCCTCGCTCTTATTGAAGCCAAGCCCACCGGTGCTCTGGTCGCTGCTGCCGGCGTTGGAGGTCATGCAGATGACCGTGTTGGAAAAATCCACCGTGCGGCCCTGCGCATCGTTGATCTTGCCCTCGTCCAGAATCTGCAGCAGAATGTTCATCACGTCCGGGTGCGCCTTTTCGATCTCATCGAACAGCACCACGCTGTAGGGGCGGCGGCGTACCTTCTCGGTGAGCTGACCGGCCTCCTCGTAGCCCACATAGCCCGGAGGCGAACCGATCATGCGGGACACCGCGTATTTTTCCATATACTCGCTCATGTCCAGACGGATGAGCGGGTCCGGGCCGTCGAACAGCTGATTTGCCAGCTGCTTGACCAGCTCGGTCTTGCCCACGCCGGTGGGGCCCACAAAGATAAAGCTTGCGGGACGGCGGCGGCCGGAAAGGTCGGCGCGGCTGCGCTTGATGGCCTGCGCTACCAGATGCACGGCCTCGTCCTGCCCGATGATCTTCTTTTTCAGCTCGCCCTCAAGGTTTGCCAGCTTTGCGAACTCGGTCTCCCGAATTTTGACCGCCGGAATGCCGGTCCACAGCTCGATGACCTTGGCCACATCGTCCATGGTCACCTGGATCTCGCTGGCAGCAGCCTGCTTTGCGGGCAGGTCGGCTTCGAGCTTTGCAATGCGGGTCTTGCGCTCGGCCACGCGCTCGTAGTCGATGGGCTCGTTCACATCCGCATTCTCCATCTCGGCTTCTTCCTGCTTGAGGGCATCCAGCTCCTTCTGCATCCCAAGATACTCGGAAATGACCGGGTGGGCCAGATTGCAGCAGGCGCAGGCTTCGTCCAGCAGGTCGATGGCCTTATCGGGCAGGAAGCGGTCGGTGATATAGCGCTCACTCAGGGTGACAGTGGCGGAAAGCACATCGGCAGGCACCTGCACATGATGGTGCTGCTCGTAGTAGTGCTTGATGCCGTTCATCACAGCAAGGGTATCGGCCACGCTGGGTTCTTCCACCCGCACGGGCTGGAAACGGCGTTCCAGCGCCTGATCCTTCTCGATATACTTGCGGTACTCGTTGAAGGTGGTGGCACCGATGACCTGAATTTCACCACGGGAGAGGGCGGGCTTCAGGATATTGCCCGCGTTCATGGCACCCTCGCTCTCACCGGCAGAGGTGATGGTGTGGATCTCGTCGATGAACAGGATCACGTTGCCTGCGGCCTTCACCTCGCTCAGCAGGCCCTTGACCCGCTGCTCGAACTGGCCGCGGAACTGGGTGCCTGCCACAAGGCTGGTGAGGTCCAGCAGATAAATCTCTTTATCCTTCAGGCCGATGGGCACATCCCCCTTGGCAATGCGCTCCGCAATGCCCTCGGCAATGGCGGTCTTGCCCACACCGGCTTCGCCGATGAGGCAGGGGTTGTTCTTCTGGCGGCGGCTCAAAATCTGGATGGTGCGGTAAATTTCGCGGTCGCGGCCAATGATATCGTCCAGTTTGCCTTCCCGGGCCTTGCGGGTCAGATTCTCGCAATAGGTATCCAAAAATTTGCGCTTAGGCGGCTTTTTGCCGTTTTTGCGGTCGGCCTTTTTGTCGCCATCCTTCTTCTCGCTGCTGGTAAAGCCCAGCGGGAAGGTGGCATTGCTGCCGGGGATCAGATCTTCGTCCATGCTGTCCGGGTCAGCATCCTCGCCGCCGTTCGCCATGTTCATCATCATGGAGAGCGGGTTTGCATCGCCCATCTCCTCCATCATGCTTTCCATGCGGTTCTCCATGTTATCAAGATCCTGATCCGACATGCCGAACTGCTTCATCAGATCGTCCACCGGCTTGATGTGCAGCTCACGGGCGCAGTGCAGGCAGTAGCCCTCCTGCTTCATCTGACCATTGTCCATCCGCTGGATGAAGATGATCGCCGGACGTTTCTGGCATCGAATACAGACCATAGTTCCTCCTTTATGCAAAACCCTTTACAGGAAAGGGTTGAAGAGATTGAAGATTTTGTAGTAAAGACTGCTGCTCATCACCGTATCGTTGAGCACATTCAGGTTGCCGCCTGTGATGACGATGATACCCCACAGGATGCACAGCACCAAATAGATATCCAGCAGCGCCGTGGCACCGCCCACAAGCCAGCCAAGGCCGCGGTTTACCGTGCCAATGACCGGCAGCTTGTTCACAAGGCCCAGCACCGTGACCAGCATACTGACCAGCAGGCGCAAAAGCGCGTAGAACAAGAAGAACAGCACCAGCGTGATCACCGGTGTGAGCAGCGGCTGCAGCACGTTTTCCACAATGGAATCGGCCAGCACCACCGCGTTATCGGCCAGCACAGCGCCAATGGAGCGCTCGCAGGCTGCCACGATGGAAGCGCGGAAAGAAGCAGGCAGGAAGCCCGCATACTTTTCCGCAATGCCGGAAAGGTCTACCGCACCGCCCGCAGCAATGTTTGCTGCGATCTGGGTGCGAAAGCCGCCTGCCAGCATGTGTTCGAACACCCAGCCGGCGCAGGCAGCGGAAAGCTCCTTGGCCCCCAGCAGACTGAACAGGTTGCCCACCAGCTGCACAATGGACGAAAGAAAGCCCTTGCGCGCATAGCGCACCACCAGAATGATCCATGCTGCCGTGCATATGATATCAAAAAGAAATGACGGATTCTTGAACATACCTTGTTTTCCCTGTTATTTTTATCACTTTCCCCGCAAGAGTGCTATTTACGCATGATCTTCTCACCCAAAAATCACTGTCCGCTGGAAGCTGTCTGCTCCGGCGGTGTGACCACCTGCACCGTGTTGCCGGTGAACACCATGATCTGCCTACCCTCGATCAGCGCCCGGGGCCGGGCCGAAAGCGGCTGGCTCCACTGGAACTCGCCCACACTGTTGAAGCGCTCCACCGTGCTGTCGGTGAGCAGGTAGAAGCCGTCGTTCTTTGCCCGGATGATCTGGCTGGCCGAGAGCACGCTGCCGCTGTAACCCACAGTCAGTTCCCCGTCCAGCAGCACCGCCGTGCTGGTCTGGCCATTGCTCAGCAGCAGGGCCGCACCGTTACCGGTGTTGGACACGCTGACGAGGGTGCCGCCGCCAAAATCGTAGCTGGCGCGTTCGCCTGCGCTGCCGCCGCTCGTGTTGTACAACACGGCGCGGTTCTCATAAAGCACCAGCAAAAAGCCGTTGGACATCCAGCCCATCCACTGGGGCACACTGTTCTCGGAGCCAAGGCATACCGGGTCGCCCTGCGAGAGGGGCAGTACATAAAGGTTCGTGGTCAGCTGGCCGCCCACCGCCGATACAGCGGCCACGGCAAGGCGGCGGCTGTCCGGCGCAAAGGCCATGCGCAGCGGGGTGCCCTGCTCACTGGTCAGGTTCCACACCAGCTGCTGCTGCATACTGGAATTGTAAACGGTCAGCTTTGCCACGCTGTCGGTGCTGTCGGTCACAACAGCCACCTGTCCGGCATCTGCCACGGCGCACAGCGAGATGGTGCTGTCCATGGTTTTGGTATAAAGATTCTGGGTGCGGCTTTCCACCCGAAGCTCATTGCCGGAGCGGTTGTACAGCACAAAGCGGGTCTTGCCTGCAGCAATGGCCGGGCGGGCATAGCCGCTCTGGATGCTGTTCAGGCGGGTGCCGCCAAGACTGTATACCACGCAACTGTCGCCGCCCATCTCCACAAAGCTGCCGGACATCTGCGCCACCGCATCCGGGTCGGTGATGCCGGTCTGCTGCGGCCAGCCTGCGGCTGGTGCCAGCGCGATGACGGCAGTATCCACAAGGTCTTTTGCGCGCGCAATGGAAGACCCCACTGCGCCGGTGGCAAACAGGACAAGGATGGTCAGCACCGCTACGATGACGACGGTGCGGCGGATGCGCCGTGTGCGCACCCGGGCCCGGGCGGCTTCCAGATATTCGACGCGTCCGGCAGAAAGCGTCTCCCCTTCGGCGGAATGTCCGCCGCGGCGAATTTTGCTCATGAATGGTTCTCCTTACAGATCATACTCCACACACTTCAAAAACAGGCCCTTGGCGGGCAGGGTCGGCCCGGCGCGGCTGCGGTCACGGCTTTCCAGAATGGCGGGAATTTCCGCCGGGTCCAGCCGGCCTGCGCCCGCTTCGCACAAAGTGCCCGCCAGAATGCGCACCATGTTGTACAGGTAGCCGTCGGCGGTCACTTCAATGTCGATCTCGTCCCCCTTGCGGGTAACATGACAGTCCGTGATGGTGCGCACGGTATCGCCATGGGCTGCAGCGGAAGAGCCCGCCGCGCACAGGGCCAGAAAATCGTGCCTGCCCACAAACTGCTGTGCCGCCGCCTGCATTCTGGCTTCGTCCAGATGCCGGGGCACCCGGGTGTAATAAGCCGCGTCAAAAGGCGAATCGATGGGGTGGTTGTGGATGCGGTAGAGGTAGGTTTTGGTATGGGCCGCGTACCGGGCGTGGAAATCCTCCGGCACCACCTGCGCGTCCAGCACCCGGATGTCCGGCGGCAGATGCTGGTTGAGCGCCAGCGGGAGCTTTGCCGCCGGGATGCGGGTATCGGCGTGGAAGTTGAGCTTGAAGCCCAGCGCGTGCACCCCTGCATCGGTGCGGCTGCAGCCCTTGATATCGGGGCGGCTGCCCAGCACGGCCTGCAGCGCGTCCTGAAAGGTTTGGGCCACACTGCGGCCATTGGGCTGCACCTGAAAGCCGCAGTAGTTCGTGCCGTCGTAGGCAAGGGTAAGTAAAAAGTTCATAGTCTAAAACCCTCTCAGGCAATGCCTTCCGGCATTGCCAGCTCCCCCAAAGGGGGAGCTTTTGTTCTGCGGACGATAAAGTTTGTTCTTTTTAACAGAAGTACATTTTCCCCTTTATAGCGCATAAAGCTCCCCCCTTCGGGGGAGCTGGCGCGTAAGCGCCTGAGAGGGTCCCTCTTTAAAAATTCGGGAACACCAGCCGGGAAGCAAGGATCACTGCAAAGCAGGCGATGCACACGGCAAGGTCGATATAATCCTGCTTTTCGCAGCGCAGCACCTTCAGGCGGGTGCGGCCGTCGCCGCCCCGGTAGCAGCGGCATTCCATGGCCATGGCCAGCTCGTCCGCGCGGCGGAAGGCCGAAATGAACAGCGGGATGAGCACCGGCACCAAGGCTTTTACCCGGTCGGTCATCTTGCCGGTATCCAGCTGGGCACCGCGGGCTTTCTGGGCGTTCATAATTTTATCCGTCTCCTCAATGAGGGTGGGGATGAAGCGCAGGGCAATGCTCATCATCATCGCCAGCTCGTGCACCGGGAAGTGCAGTTTGCCCAAGGGCTTGAGCAGCTGCTCGATGGCATCCGTGAGCACGATGGGGCTGGTGGTGTAGGTGAGCAGGCTGGTGCCCGCGATGAGCGCCATGACGCGCACTGCCATCAGCACAGCATAGCGCACACCCTCGGCATAAATGGTCAAAAACCAGATGTGCACCAGCGGTTCGCCCTCGCCTGACACAAAGAACAGGTTCAGCACTGCTGTGAAGATCACGATGGGCAGGATGGGCTTTAAGCTCTTGAGGATCATTTTGCCGGGAATTTTTGCCACCTTGTACATTGCTGCAAGGAACAGAATGGAAAGGGCAAGGCCCAGCGGATTGGAAGCTGCAAACAGCAGCACGATATAGGCGATGGTCAGCACCAGTTTCAGGCGCGGGTCGAACCGGTGCACCAGACTGTTGCCCGGGAAGTGCTGGCCAATGGTGATATCTCTCAGCATCCGGCAGCGCCTCCTTCCTTCTTTGCTTCCCGCGGGAGCACAAGGCTCTCGCCTGCCTCCCGGCGGCGCTTGGCCTCCAGGATCATCTTGACCGCATAGGGGATGGTGTACACATCAGCGGGCACATCCACACCCATCTCCCGCAGCTTGAGGAAGATCTTCGTCACCTGCGGCACGGAAAGCCCCAGCTCCAGCAGCTCCGGAGCGCGGGCAAAGACTTTTTCCACCGTGTCGTACATGGCAATTTTCTTGTTGCTCATCACCAGAACGCGGTTGGCGTACTTGGCAATGTCCTCCATGCTATGAGACACCAGCAGCACGGTGGTGCCGGTCTTTTTGTGGTATTCCTTTACTTCGCTGAGGATGTCGTCCCGTCCCTCCGGGTCAAGGCCCGCAGCAGGCTCGTCCAGCACCAGAATGCGGGGCTTCATGGCCATAACGCCCGCCACGGCCACCCGGCGCTTCTGGCCGCCGGAAAGCTCAAAGGGACTGCGCTCCAGCAGGGCCGGGTCAAGGCCGACGAAATCGGCGGCTTCATGCACGCGGCGGTCGATCTCGGCTTCGTCCAAACCCATGTTCTTGGGGCCGAACGCGATATCTTTATAACAGGTCTCCTCGAACAGCTGGTACTCCGGGTACTGGAATACCAGACCGGTGAGGAAGCGGAAGTCTCGGATCTTCTCCGGATCTTCCCACAGGTCGCGGCCATCGATATAAATTTTGCCGCTGGTAGGCTTGTTCAGGCCGTTCATGTGGGTGATGAGGGTGCTCTTGCCGGAGCCGGTGGCCCCGATGATGCCCACAAAGTCGCCCTCTTCCACCGTAAAGCTCACATCGTCCAGCGCAGTGACCGCATTGGGCATGCCGGGGTTGTAGACGTAGCTCAGATGTTCTACTTTGATGATATCTGCCATTTGCGTCTGCCCCCCTTACTGCAAAAGCTCGTACAGAGCCTGTGCGCATTCGCCGGTGTCGATGATGCCCTCCGGCATCGGGATGCCGGCCTTCACCAGCTCGTCCCGCAGCTCTGCAGCCTGCGGCACATCCAGATGCAGGGAGCGCACCTTCTCGGTCTGGCTGAACACCTCTTTGGGGGTGCCCTCCATCACCACATGGCCCTTGCTCATCACCAGCACACGGTCTGCCTGCGCAGCTTCCTCCATGTAGTGGGTGATGGACACCACGGTGATGCCCATATTCCTGTTCAGGTAGTGGATGGTCTGCATCACCTGCTCACGGCCCCGGGGGTCCAGCATGGCGGTGGCTTCGTCCAAAATCAGGCAGTCCGGCCGCATGGCAACAACGCCTGCAATGGCAACGCGCTGCTTCTGGCCGCCGGAAAGGTTGTGGGGTGCGCGCTCGCGGTACTCATAGATGCCGGCCATCTTCATGGAGTCGTCCACGCGGCGGCGCATCTCCTCCGGCGGCACACCGAGGTTTTCCAGTGCAAAGGCAACGTCTTCCTCCACCACGGTGGCAACGATCTGATTGTCCGGGTTCTGGAACACCATGCCCACGGTCTGGCGGATATCATAGAGCTTGTCGTCGTCTGCGGTGTCCATGTCCTCCACGTAGACCTTGCCGCTCTCCGGCAGCAGGATAGCGTTGAAGTGCTTTGCCAGCGTGGACTTGCCGCAGCCGTTGGCACCCAGCACGGCCACGAATTCGCCGCGCTTTACTTCCGTTGAGACACCGTCCAGTGCGTAAACCGGCTGGTCGCTGTCGTAGCGGAATTTCAGATTTTGTGCTGTTAAAATCGTCTCTTCCATTTGTGTTTCTCTTTCTGGTGGTGCGCCCCTCTGAAAGGGGCTGTACCCCATTCTTAAGTCTTCCTGTGAAAATGTGTTTGGAGCGGCCCGCAGGCCGCGACAAACACGAAACTAAAAGATTATTTTCTTCTGAACATGGCCAAAGCGCACGCGGCGGCCATTTAAAATCGCTTTACTCTTCCCAGATGGCGGTTGCGCCGCAGGGCACCACGCCGCCGGTGGCAGAGACCGGCAGGCCGATCTCGTCGCAGCTGGTCTCGCCGCCAAAGCGGGGCACCAGCGTGGTCTTGAGCATATATTCCATGACCGCCGGGGACAGGCCGGTGGTGTAGCTGTTCACTGCAAAAAACAGCGGCGTATCGCTCAGCACCTCTTCGCACTGGCTGATGAGGTCGTAGATGCAGTCCTCCAGCTTCCAGATCTCACCGCCGGGGCCGCGCCCGTAGCTGGGCGGATCCATGATGATGCCGTCGTAGGTGTTGCCGCGGCGCTTTTCGCGGGCAACGAACTTGGCACAGTCGTCCACCAGCCAGCGGATGGGCCGGTCGGCAAGGCCGCTTGCCGCAGCATTGTCCTTGCCCCACGCCACGATGCCCTTGGAGGCATCCACATGGCAGACGGTGGCACCTGCCGCCGCACAGGCCAGCGTGGCACCGCCGGTGTAGCCGAACAGGTTCAGCACCTTTACCGGGCGGCCTGCGGCACGGATTTTTTTGGCGTACCATGCCCAGTTGACAGCCTGCTCCGGGAACACGCCGGTGTGCTTGAAGCCGGTGGGGCTGACGATGAGGGTGAGCTTATCCTCGCCCTCGCCGCAGCTGATCTTCCACTTTTCGGGCAGACGGCGCTTGTACTCCCACTCGCCGCCGCCCTGATTGGAGCGGTGATAAACAGCATCTGCCTTTGCCCACAGCGGGCTCTGCTTGGGCGTTTTCCACACCACCTGCGGGTCCGGGCGGATGAGGATGGTCTCACCCCAGCGCTCCAGACGGTTGCCGTCGGTGGCATCCAGCAGTTCATAGTCTTTCCAGGTATCTGCAGGGCGCATAGCGTCCTCCCTTCTCTTTTATCCGTTTCTTACTGGCCCAGAATGCGCTTGTTGATCTTATCCACGATGCGGTCGGCGCAGCGGTGGATGGCGTCCAGATCCTGGCCCTCCACCATCACGCGGATCTTCGGCTCGGTGCCGGACACCCGCACCAGCACGCGGCCCATGCCCATGAGCTTCTGCTGCTCGTTCTCAATGAAACCGGCCAGCACCTCGTCCTCTTTGTATGCCTGCTTCTGGGCGGCGTTGGCGGTCACATTCACCAGCACCTGCGGATACTGGGCGTAGATGCCGTTCAGCTCGCTCATCTTCTTGCCGCTCTCAGCCAGCAGCTTGAGCAGCTTGCCGGCGGTCAGCTCACCGTCGCCGGTGGTGGCATGGTGCAGCAGGATCACATGGCCGCTCTGCTCGCCGCCGATGGCAAAGCCGTTCTCGCGCATGTTTTCCAGCACGTAGCGGTCGCCCACGGCGGTCTTTTCGGTGTTGATGCCCTGACTCTCCATATATTTGATGAAGCCCAGATTGGACATGACCGTAACCACGGCGGTGTCGCCGTCCAGACGGCCTTTTTTCTTCATGGTCATGGCCAGCAGGGCAATGATCTTGTCGCCGTCCATCTCGTGACCCTTTTCGTCGCAGCCAAGGCAGCGGTCGGCATCACCGTCAAAGGCAATGCCACAGTCGAAGCCGCCCTCTACAACAGCCTTTTCCAAATTGTCGAGGTGGGTGCTGCCCACGCCCTTGTTGATGTTCTGGCCGTCAGGCTCAATGCCGATAAAGGTGCACTTTGCGCCCAGACGGGGGAACAGCTTCTGTGCCACTGCTGCGGATGCGCCGTTTGCACAGTCGATGCAGACGTTCAGGCCGGTCAGGTCGCCGTGGATGGACTCGTACAGGTGATCCACATAGTCCTGCAGGCCGTCATCGCGGCGGTACACACGGCCCACCTCGGCACCGGTCTTCAGCTCAATGCCCGCGCAGTCGTTGTCAATGTAGACCTCGATCTCGTTCTCCACCTCGTCCGGCAGCTTATAGCCGGTACCGGCAAAGATCTTGATGCCGTTGAACTCCATCGGATTGTGGGAGGCAGAGATCACGATGCCGGCATCGGCATTGTACTTGCCCACCAGATAGGCCACAGCGGGCGTTGGCAGAACGCCCAGACTTTCCACATCCGCACCCACGCTGCACAGACCGGCGGTCAGGGCTGCTTCCAGCATATCGCCGGACTGGCGGGTGTCCTTGCCGATCAGGATGCGCGGACGGTGGCCGGTGCTGCCGGTCAGCACCGCAGCAGCGCCGCGGCCGATCTTCATTGCCAGCTCACAGGTCAGGTCTGCGCCTGCAACACCGCGCACGCCATCGGTTCCAAAGTATTTTCCCATAATAAAACCCCACTTTCTATAGAAAGAAGAACCCTCTCAGTCAATGCCTTGCGGCATTGCCAGCTCCCCCAAAAGGGGGAGCTTTTTGGCATCTTTTGGTTTTTCGCTCATGAAGCTCTCCCTTCGGGAGAGCTGGACGCGAAGCGGCCTGAGAGGGTCAGAACAAACTCTGCTGCCCGTTGTCCTCGGGCGCAGCGGCCTCCGGCGCTTTCAGGCCCAGATGTTCGTAGGCCAGCCGCGTTGCGCAGCGGCCCCGGGGTGTCCGGGTCAGAAAGCCCATCTGCATCAGATACGGCTCACACAGGTCTTCCAGCGTGACGGATTCCTCGCCGAGGGCCGCCGCCAGCGTTTCCAGACCCACCGGGCCGCCGTTGTACATTTCAATGATCGCACGCAGCATACTGCGGTCCAGTTCGTCCAGACCCAGTGCGTCCACGTCCATCCGCTTGAGGCCCATCAGGGCCACATCCCGGTCAATGATGCCGTCGCCCAGCACGGTGGCAAAGTCGCGGATGCGCTTCAAAAAGCGGTTTGCCACGCGGGGCGTGCCGCGGCTGCGCTTGGCCAGCTCGTAAGCGCCTTCCGGCGTGATGGGCTGGTCGAGGATGCCTGCCGAGCGCTGGATGATCTTGCTCAGTTCATCCGGGCTGTACAGCTCCAGCTTGAGCAGCACGCCAAAGCGGTCGCGCAGAGGGCCGGTGATCTGGCCTGCACGGGTGGTGGCACCCACCAGCGTGAACCGCGGCAGGTTGATGCGGATGCTCTGGGCGCTGGGGCCTTTGCCGATCATGATATCCAGCGCATAGTCTTCCAGTGCCGGATACAGCACCTCTTCCACCTGACGGGACAAGCGGTGGATCTCGTCGATGAACAGTACATCGCCCTCCTGCAGATTGGTGAGCAGGGCGGCAAGGTCGCCGGGCTTTTCAATGGCCGGGCCGCTGGTAATACGGATCTGTACGCCCATTTCGTTGGCAATGATGCCTGCCAGTGTGGTCTTGCCAAGGCCCGGCGGGCCGTAGAGCAGGATGTGGTCCATCGGTTCGCCGCGCCGCTTGGCAGCTTCCAGATAGATTTTCAGGTTCTGCTTGACCTTTTCCTGCCCGATATAGTCTTCCAGATGCTGCGGGCGGAGGTTGTTTTCCTCGCTGTCCGCCGCCGTCATGCCGGGCTGCATCATTTTTGCGCCGTACAGCGCAGTTTCGTCCTGCATTCTTTACCTCCTGCCTGCCATGCTGCGCAAGGCCAGTTTGATGATCTCTTCCACGGGCAATGCCGCGTCGATCTTGGAAACGGCAAGCGCTGCTTCGCTCTGGCTGTACCCCAGCGACACCAGCGCCGCTATGGCCTGACTGCTGCCCTGAGAAGCCTGTGTGTCGGCGGAAGCGCCTGCCACATCCTCCAGCGAGATGCCGTCCACAAAGCCCTTGGCGACCTTGTCCTTCAGCTCCAGCACGATGCGCTGTGCAAGCTTCGGCCCCACGCCGGAAGCCGCCTTGAACGCCTTGTGGTCCCCCGCCGAGATTGCCAGTGCCACGCGGTCCGGCTCCATCACACTCAGGATGGCAAGACCCACCTTAGGCCCCACGCCGGACACGGCGGTCAGCATCTCAAAGCAGGCCTGCTGCTCCTCGGTGGCAAAGCCGTAAAGGCTCACGTCGTTCTCGGTGACGCTCATCACGGTATAAATGGTGGCTTCCTTGCCCACGCCGGGCAAGGCCCCGGCCACGCTGGCCGGGCACTGGGCATAGTAGCCTACACCGCCGCAGCTGAGCACCACCGCGTTCATGCTTTTTTTGACGATTTTTCCTGTCAGACAGTAGATCATTTAAAGCCCTCTCAGTTTCTGTGTCGGCCAATTTTCCTCTGTTCAGTTCGCCCTTCGGGAGAGCTCCGGTGCCGCGCCGCTGCAGGCGGACGGAACCGGTGAGAGGGTCAGATCGGCCCGGCCACACGGCGGACAAAGCGGTTGAGCTGGTTGCCGTTGGTGTGGCAGAAGGTGATGGCCATAGCCAGTGCATCGGCGGTATCGTCCGGCTTTGGCACGGCGGGCAGATGCAGCAGCACGCGGGTCATCTCCTGCACCTGCTTTTTCACGGCCTTGCCGTAACCGGTAACAGCCTGCTTTACCTGCATGGGGGTGTACTCGTAGATGGGCAGGCCTGCCTGCGCTGCCGCCAGCAGGATCACGCCGCGGGCTTCTGCCACGCCGATGACCGTGGTCTGATTGTGCTGGTAGAACAGCTTTTCGATGGCAAGCACCTCGGGCCGGGTGCGCTCGATCACCTCTTTGATGCCTGCATACACCTCGTCCAGACGGCGCTCGAACGGCACGCCCGCGTCGGTGCACACCGCACCGAAGTCCACCGGCGCAAACCGGTTGCCTGCGTAATCCACCACGCCCCAGCCCACGATAGCGTAGCCGGGGTCGATGCCCAAAACTCTCATGCTGCAAATACCTTCCGATACTATTCCTATTATAACTTTATTATTATATCACAACAAAACAGTGTGAGCAACAGAAAACCTTTCGCCTGCCGCCGCCAAATGTGCGCTGGCGCGTAAAAAGGGCAGTCAGCGCCCCTGCCTTTAAAAAAGTTTTACAATTTTTGAAAAAGCACTTGCTTTTTGGCAGAAGGTATGGTAATATAATCAAGCTGATTTCGGCAAAACAGAATATGGACGGTTAGCTCAGCTGGTAGAGCATCTGCTTGACGTGCAGGAGGTCACAGGTTCGAGTCCTGTACCGTCCACCATACAGTTCGTACTCGAACCCGATTCTTTATGAAAAAGGGTTTGGGTACGTTTTTTGTTTATCGGATGTTCTGCGGAAGGACTACTCGGAACGGTAAACGAGCAAAGGCAGGGTATCACTATGATAGTGGTATCCTGCCTTTTGCTTTGCGGAATCAAGTTCGCTTTGTGCGAACTTGGTCGTCCCCCTATATGGCGCGTTTGGGAGTAGTCGCTGCGTACGTGCGTACCGGGAGCCTGTACACCTCTGACAAGGTGTAACACACTAGACTTTGTGCCAAAGTCTGTGTGCCAAGGGGTCAAGCCCCTTAGAATCCCTGCGGAGCGTGTACGCACGTACGCAGAAAAATGGCAAAATTTCACTATATCGGAGTGTTCTTTCATGGTGGAGTGTGGTATACTCGGCTTAGCCCAGTAAATCGGAATTTGACGAGGTAAAAGAATATGAATGGAAAACATCTATTTCTTACATCTGCAGGGTTGACCGATAAGATGAAAGAGAAATTCTTTGATATTATTGGAAAGTGTCCGAAGGATGTGAAAGTGCTTTATATTCCAACAGCTGGCATTGAAACAGATGGTGCAAGAGAGTCGCTTGCAATATGTTTTCATGAACTCTTTCTAATGGGAATTCAGTACGAAAATATATTAGTGTACAATCTGGAATTAATTCTTTCAAAAGACTATCAAAGAACCTATTCTTCGTATGTTACAACCCCGTTTATGCTTACAAGGCTATTAACTTTTGAAGAATTAAACCAATTTGATGCTGTTTTTGTCAGTGGTGGTGATGTATCTGTGCTTTGTCGTGAAATGTCTAGAACTGGTTTTGATAGAATACTTAATAATGCAATTAAAAACGGACTTATATATGTCGGAATCAGTGCAGGAAGTATGTATGCGGCGGGAAATTTAACAGATGGATTACATATTATTGACAATCCTATTATCCCCCATTGGAATGGTTCTGAAACAACAGTATTACCGAACGGCAAAGATGAGATTAAGCTTGCTGATGGAAAAGCTGTTTATGTAGAGGATAATTACATGAGTGTAATATGATGCACATGTAGGATTAGTCAAATTCCAGTTTGCTGTACTCGTTCCTAGCAGGGTTTGGGGCAGGCACGCCCCAACAAGAAGCTGTCCCAAAGGGGCAAGAATTTTCAAGAATTGAAAATTTGT
>NZ_WKZG01000031.1:0-13833 GCF_009679665.1 Faecalibacterium sp. BIOML-A4
AGCTCCATCACCTGATCGTTGGTGAGTTCTTCCGGCGCAATCAGAAAACTTTCCAGCATTCCGGCACGGGTACACAGACGATGCACACGGGCTTTGCGGGTCAGCTCCGGTATCTGATGTTCCAGAATTTTCTCACGGTGCTTGTAGTAGCGTAGCTGCTGCTCCGCTTTGGCTTTTTCGCTGCGGAGATAGGCAAGGTCGGATTTGGGCTGGGTCATAGCATCACGCTCCTTTACAAAATAAAGAGCCAAACAATCAGTATAAAGGCTGATCATTTGGCTGTGGAAACATATTTAATTTTCGCAGTTCAAGCGAACTTGAACCGTAAATACACCGTCTTTCTTTTTCGTGTAGAAGTCACCATGGTTTTCCTGAACGATACGGTTTATATTTTTTAGCCCGTAACCATGATGTTCTCCGATGCGGATTCCGCGAGAAGTATCACTGTATGGGTTTTCCAGCCGATAGAAAAGGCTCCGATATTGTTTGCGCAGCTGTAAATGGATGGTTCGCTGTTCCGCTGGCAGACTGCAACAGGCTTCAATGGCATTGTCAAATGTATTTCCGAGGATGATGCTCAAAGACAGCGATGAGATCGTCAGAACTTCAGGAATCGTCACATCCAGTTTGACCTTGATGTTATTCTTCTCTGCGATGCGTAGGTAATAATTCAAAAGAGCATCAACAACAGGGTTTCCGACAGCAGAAACATTTGTGGAACGCTCAAAAATATCCGTGGCAGCTTGTGCAATCTTGTGAAGTTCTTCGGTATCGCCGTGTTCTGCAACTGCCTGCATCGCCAGAATGTATTTCTTCACATCATGCCGTAGAGAACGGACTTCTTCCTGACGTTCTTTGAGCTGCTGGTAGTATTCCATTTGAAGATTGTACTGCTGCTCATTGAACTTGGCTTTGAATTTTTCCAGTTCATTTTCCCGGAGAGCTTCCACATAGAACACGATCAGGATGTTTATAAGGAGAAGCACAGCCATAAGGCCGACCATATAATCCGGGAAATACTCATCCGCAGCATGATACTGTGCCACATAACAGACAGCGATGCTTGCGATTTGAATCGCAATAATTGGCAACAGCCATAGGATGCGCAGAGCATTTCCCTTTCGACTGAAAAAATGTGAGATCAGGACTACAAGTGGAACTTGAATCAGGTTTGAAAAAACAACATAAACCAACCGTGCTGCCCCAGCCTGCATCAGAATATCGGTATCAGGGATGCGCAGCCCGATCAGGAGCATTGCAAGCACTTCCACCAAAGCAATCAGCGTAAAGAAAGCTCCGCTTGCAAAAACCGCCTGCCATGGTCGCACTTCGTAAAACAGCAGTGCGAGGAAAAATCCGCCAACTAAAAGATAGATCGTGCGCTGCGTTACCCAGTCCGGGAATAAGCTTAGTGCACACTGGCCAGCGATCATAAGCACAACATACACATAGAACCATTTTGAAACGGGCTCCTTTTTAGGAAATAGCCGACCGATAAAAAGCAGCAACAGAGCGATGTTGGCAAAGCTCCCTGCAAACTCAACGAAATAATGAAATAATAAAGTATCATCTTCCCAAATAAGCGTTAAAGTTCTGATTGAACTCCTGACGCTTCCTCCTGCTGATCGGTAGCTGATGTCCGCTGGAAAGAAAAACAGCGGTTCCAGTAGCGTAAACAATGTGTTCCATATTGACAAGATAACTTTTGTGTGGCGACACGAAGCATCGTTTGGGAAGCTGCTCCAAGGCTTCAGGAATGCTCATTCTCAATGTAAGGTCTTGCTCCTTGCAGTGGATCAGAACTTTATGTCCGTGGCTTTCCAGAAAGTAAATATCTGATGTTTCCAAGGACATGGTGACACCATCGTATTCGATTGTGAAATGTTTGGAGTTCAGTTCCTGAAGGACAGCGTCCATCGCCGCAGCGAACAGCGTCTGATCCAAAGGTTTGACAAGGTAGCGGAATGCAATGCCATATCCCTGCACAGCATACTCGTGCCGCTTCGTGACAAATACCACCAAGGGATGCTTCTCCATTTGAATCAGGGATTGTGCCAGCTGAAAACCGTTGGATGGCATCTCAATGTCGAGCAGCAGCAAATCGAAGGATTTCTTCTGCATTTGCAATTCGCTCAGAAGTTCGTTTCCGTCCATGTAAGTTTCAATGTCAAAGCAACCTTGCACATCGTATCGCTGGACGCTTTGAACAATACCATCAAGGTCTGACTTCTCATCATCGCAGACTGCAACGTGGTACTTCAGCATTTCGACAACCTCCACAAAATAATGTTCTGATACTATTATAGACTGTGCAAAGGCTCCTTACAAGTAGCCTGACTTACCACTTTTGTCACCAGAACGACCAGTTTTGCCAAACCTCTTGATTTTGTTGAAATTTATGATACAGTGAAGCAAAAATCAGAAGATAAGGTGGCGCAACTGCAATGTGGGAACGCACGCTGTCTCAGAAATTAGTCCGTCTTTTCTGCGAACAAAAAGTGGTAGACGAATCAAAAGCGGATGCGTATGTCTATGGGTACGAGTTGCTCATATCGTCTGTTGTAAGTGTTTTGCTTGTCATCCTCGTCTCTGCCGTGTGTGGTGATGTTCGATACTCACTTTCATTTTTGATTGGGTTTATCCCGCAGAGAATCTACATTGGTGGATATCATGCAACGTCGCACACCAGATGCTATCTGGCATTTACCGGACTGGCACTTATCTGCATTTTGCTGAGTAAAGTAATTGCAGCCAATCACCTTTTTCGTATCCTGACAACAGCAGCTCTTATGGGCATCGCTATCTTTTTCTCTCCGATAGAAGCAACGAATAAGCCTTTAGGCAAAAAGAAGCGGTTAAGCTATAAGATGGTCGCATCTGTTCTTTCGTCAATAGATTTCCTGTTTGCCATTTTCAATGTGCTTCCGGACACCCGCAGTATAACGGTATACTACATTTCAAAATGGGTTTTAGTGATTTTTGCAATCATTCCGTTTTTTCAGAAACAAGCGAAGATATCCTAAGGTACGAGGGCGTTCATGTGTTTTCAGAAGATGAATGCTCTAAAAAATATCAAACGGAGGTAACAGAAATGAAAAAGATTATGTTGCTCTTGAGCAAGGTCACTTGCATTATGGCAATGGCTCTCGCAGTCTTGAGCGTGAACAGCACCTGTGGCTTTACGGCATATCAGCCGGATGTCCCGGAATCGCTTGAGCATGACTGAAATTCATATGAAAGGTAAGATAGCGATACTCTTACGGGATATATTTCTTGATAATTTTCTAAAAGGAACTGTTCGATTATGTTGGAGCTGCTTTCATTCATTATGTTGATTGTTCGTCAGCTTTTCTATATTCTAGGCGTCCTTGCATTTGGAAAATATCTCTTGAAAAAGTGAGAGCATCGATAATCAATGTACTTCGGAGGTGTTTCCGATGCACAGATGAGAGTCCGTTGTTCTATAGGAATGCATGAAAGGAAAAAACAAAATGAAAACAAAAACATATTTGCGTTATATTTCCTGCGTGTTAGCGGTGCTGCTTTGTGTTGCTTCCATTATGCCCATTGCCTTTGCAGATTCAACAAATCATGGCAATAGCGAATCTCTTTTGACAGGATCAAATTATTCTGTTTCGTACTCGATGAATGGAAAAGATGTTGTTGAACAGCTTACAATTCGTGATGGAGGTATCACACGAATTACGCGTACGGTGCATCCTAATGATGTGATGGACATTGTTGTTGTAGGTGCATCTGGTGAATCAACAACATCAACTGCAAGAAGTGACTATAGCTTGTTCTATGAAATTTATCAAGATCAGCAAAATTACAAAAACGGACAGCTGGCACAAATTCCTGCACTCACTGGAAGCGAGGTGACAGGGTCGCAGTTCAAGCACCGCTATGTTGGCACAAGTGCAACCGATACGGTTTATGCTAGTGATTTGCGTAAATGCAAAAAAGCATCTGATGTAGCCAGTATTTTAGCAACTGCATGGGGAAGCACACCAGCAGCAGTTATTTCTTCTACAGCATCGTTTATTTTCGATCAGATGCTTCAGAGTATGTCCTCGGACTGCTATAAAGTGACAATATCTTCTATTACGTATGAAGTCCTATTTTCCTATGACAATAGCTACTATACACATTGCTATCATCAAACTGTCAAGGAATATAAGTCAAATGGCTCTTTGATTCGGTCTAAAACGGATTATTATCAGGCCATTGGTGGCTGATAGTGACTTCAAAGAACAGGGAGAACATGTAATGGGATTCTTTAAGCAAAAAGGGCCACTCCAAAGAGATTTCTGCGAAGTATTGCTATATGTTGTGGCTTTATGGGCATTGAAGCCAGCAAGCCTTCAGGATATCCTGACGGTGAATCAATGCGATGGAATGTGGTTCTTTTCCGCAGCATTTTTTGCCATTGTTTTTGTAGGAATCGTTTCAGATTATCTTCTGATTACAAATCATTTCGTTGCATGGAAAGCAATACACGGCAATGTCAATCAAACAACATTTCAGGAACTTCAGAAATTTGCGCTGTGCGAAAATCAAAAAGTTGCTATTGAGCCAAAGTTGGCAAGTTGTATTTTAGTGGTTTTGGCAGGTTGTTTAACAGCGGCATTCGTATGGTTCACATTTATTTGCCGATGAGCATACACCTGAGTTGAAAATTTGCGGCTTTATAGTGTGATGAGGTGGCTGTTAGTGATATTGCTTTTGATCACGATGATGCCAATATACTAAAATTTTGTAAGAGGTGATTCCAGTGCAGAATTAAGCGAAAAAGAATCCAAATTGTAGCTGGGTGACTTGTAACAGTCAATAAAATATAAGGAGCAAATCGACATGAAAAAGATGACCCGAAATGAATTCCTTAAAATGGCTGGAACGAGTGCTGCGTTGGTTGTTTTCAACACAGTTTTGATGCCTGCTGCTGTTGCAGTTGAACCAGGCGTTGTAGCACTTTCTTCCAAAAAATCTAGTATCGAAATTGATAAAGGAACAACTGTAAACTCTGCAACATTCAAACTTGTCCCAATTTCTCGCGAAACCTTCTGGGGCGATGCTGGTTCATGTACACTTGATTATCTGTCTGAAGGGTATATCCAATGGACGATTACCGTTCCGGGTGCAGTAATTGTTTCCTTTGAAGGTAACCTGCATTTCAATAAACTTGGTACACCCTTTGGAACCTTTGATCATGCCATTTCTGCATACGGCACAATCGGTACGGAAGATGTAAAATATGGACTCTCTAAAGGAAAATGGGAGGTTGAGTTTACTGGAATTGCTACTGCGGCTAACGGCGATATGTATAGTGTCGTTGATGGCGCAACATTAGCTTTCAGTGTCACCAAATGATTCTGCCATATAATCTACGTATTTGATTTTTACAAAATAGCTTATCACATAGAACAAGCCCCACCTGCAGTAGATTCTTCGATTTGGAATATCTATTGTAGGTGGGGCTTTTAGATAAATTTATTTATTCAAGTTTGCCTTTATGTCTTTAAGGAGTTTTTATAGAGAGATAGCTTAAAAAACGATGATATCACAATTGCTGGATTTCTTGTTCGGCCAACCAAGCGAGTTTATTCCAGTTGTTTACACGACACCGTTTGCCGATAAATTCCAATATTTTTTTGTGAGTTTCTTTTGGCAGAGTATCGCCATTATGACATGCAAGAAATGTAAAAGGTTTAGGGATGTCTTCTTTTTTATCGGCCAATAATAAAATATATCCGATATACTTTCCCTGTTCAGATATCACATAAAATTCAGGTAGACAGTTTTCTTTACTGCTCTGAACAATTTCTTTAAAAATGTCTAATGGTATTTTTTGGGGAACAGCAGAGGCATAGACGTATTGAATGGCATTATCTTCATTTTTCAACCATGTAATCTCCATACTTATCTTCTTTTCCTTTTTGCAAACACAGTTAAAGCATTAAATATATTGTTATTATACCACATTTGTTGTGTGTTGGACTATGATTTGAAATTATTTGGCATTTTAACCAGTTTATCAAATGACTTATTGTGCGAGTAAGAGAATTTTAATCATAATCATTCGCTTGACCAATTTGTAGCACAAAATACGTTACAATGATTTTCGGCGGTAGCCATGAAAAAACGATGACACTCAATCCTCCGTGTCAACCCCACTGTAAAGTAGCGGGTTGAGGATGTTCTGAGGCAGTTGGGCATCCTGTTGGCGACGGCAGAGCCATCCGTGAACCGGGCTTCCACTCGGTTGGTGTCTATGTTGTAGCGGAAGGAAAGCAGTTTTTGAGAGTGATTATGGTCGAAATTCTGATTTCGTTTCATTTGAATAGCTCCTTTAATGATTTTGAAATTTGATTTTTGACGAGATGAGGTCTCTTTTTTCTTTCTCTTGAGTCACCTAACCGCACTACCCTGCATCAGCAGGACGAGAAGGAAGCCCACCACGTTGCCACCGCACTGGAAATCTATGTGAAAGGCTCCCTGAACCTGTTCAACCATCGCACTAACGTGAACGTCAATAACCGCATCGTCTGCTACGACATCAAGGAACTGGGCAAACAGATGAAAAAACTGGGAATGCTCATCGTACAGGATCAGGTGTGGGGACGTGTCACGGCAAACCACAGCAGCGGCAAGTCCACCCGATATTATATGGATGAGATGCACCTCCTCTTAAAAGAGGAACAGACCGCCGCTTATTCCGTGGAAATCTGGAAGCGTTTCCGCAAGTGGGGCGGTATTCCCACAGGGCTGACCCAGAACGTGAAAGACCTGCTTTCTTCCCGTGAAGTCGAGAATATTTTCGAGAACAGCGACATGATCATCATGCTGAATCAGGCGGCAGGAGACCGGCAAATCCTCGCAAAGCAGCTCAATATTTCGCCCCATCAGCTTTCCTACGTGACCCACTCCGGCGAGGGCGAGGGGCTGCTGTTTTTCGGCAATGTCATTCTGCCGTTTGTGGACCGTTTCCCCACCGATCTGGAACTCTACCGCATTATGACCACCAAGTTGGGTGAAGTCTCGGAGGGCGCGCAGAAATGAGTGAACCGAAACTGAACATCAAAGAGGAATCGTCTACCAAAAAGACCCGTTCTCCCCCGAAAAAAGCCAAGGTAGAGCAGACGGTGCCAAAAAAGAAAAAGCTGAAAACCGATGCAGATAAAGCTGCGGAAAAGGCACAGCACCTGCGGTTCGGCAAGGCGGAACTGACCCCGGACGAACTGAGCCGGTTGAGCAAGGCACAGAAGCGGGAAATGTACGCCGCCCATGCCGCCCGCTCTGCGGTGCACCGGGAAGTTGACCAGTACGAGGATGAAAACGTCGGTGTGCAGGCTCTGAGCGAGGGCGAAAAAACGGCTGGAAATGTCCGGGATATTTCCAAGAGCCGCTACGCCCGTAAACTCAAGAAGAAAGCCAAGATGCAGGGCAAGAAAGGCACAAAAACCGCAAGATCTTCTGCACAGGAGCCGACTGCGCCACAAGATGCAGGCGCATCCAGCACCGGCGAGGGCGGCTCCAACTGGCTTTCACGTTGGAAACAGCGGCAAGAAATTCACAAAAGCTATTATACCGCCGCCCGGTCGGGCACGGCGGCGCAGACCGCAGGCGGCAAAGCGGCATCCAACGGCGCATCTGCCGCTCGGTCTGGCGTGGAACAGGCCGTAGAAAAAGGCAAAACTGCCGTCAGCACCGCCGTAAAAGGGCTGATGAACGCCGCCAAAGGCAACGCACACGTTCTGGTGATCGTGGGCGTTTTTCTTTTGCTCATCCTCATGGTGATGTCCGGCTTTTCTTCCTGCGGCATCCTCTTTTCTGGCGGCACACAGGTGTCCGGGCAGACCATGTACTCTGCCGAGGACAGGGACATCCGAGGTGCAGAGCAGGACTATAAGAAGCTGGAAAAGGAACTGGATAAAAAGATCAAGCGCACTCCTACCGACCACCCCGGCTACAACGAGTACCAGTACCATCTCGACCCCATCGAGCATGACCCGTGGCAGTTGACCTCGTTCCTGACCACCTTGTATGACGATTACACCCGTTCGGAGGTACAGGGCAAGCTGAAGGAGACCTTCAAAAAACAGTACAAGCTGACCACATGGGTAGAGGTGCAGACCCGGTATATGACTGTGTGGGTCATGACTCCCGCAGGAATCCCAGTCCCCACGCAGGTGCCCTACGAGTACCGCATCTTCCACACCAAGCTGGTGAACCGTGGCTTGGAAGTGGTCATTCGGGAAGAACTGAATAACGACCAATGGAAACGTTACGAGATTTTCCAAGATACCTTGGGTGGTCGGCCTTATCTGTTCAACGGCGGATTGCCGCCCGGTGGTTCGGACGGCTCCGGCGCACCGGGTATTGATTATCAGATTCCGGCAGAAGCCCTGACCGACAGCGAATTTGCCGCCATCTACAAGGAAGCCCAAAAGTATGTGGGCACGCCCTATGTGTGGGGCGGTTCTACCCCGGAAACCGGGTTCGATTGCAGCGGTTATGTCTGCTGGGTCTACAACCAGAACGGCTACAATGTGGGGCGTACCACCGCCAACGGTCTGTGGAACAAGAGCCAGCACATTTCCGAAGCCGAAGCAAAGCCCGGAGATCTGGTCTTTTTCAAAGGAACCTACGACACCCCCGGCATGAGCCATACCGGGATTTATCTGGGCAATGGCATGATGGTCAGTGCCGGAGACCCCATCAAGTACGCAAACATTCACTCGTCCTACTGGGAGAAGCATCTCGCCGGGTTCGGACGGCTTTCAAAATGATTGGAGGAGTTTTATGAGCGAAAAATCGGATAAGCTACGGGCAATGCTGGAAAAAGAGAAGGAGCGCCGCATCAAACTGAATAACCGCATCGAGATTCTGGAACGGCGCATTCAGGAGGAGGATTCCGCCGAGGTCAACGAGATGGTGCGGACTGCAAAGGTCACGCCGGAACAGCTTGCTGCTCTGCTGCGGCAGTCGGCTACCGCCACCCCGAACCCGGCTGCGCTGTCTGCCGTGGGTGCAACTTTTGAGAAGGAGGTCGATGCAGATGAAGATTAAGAAACTGGGTGCGCTGCTGGTATCGGCGGCACTGTGCGCTGGCATGGCGGCTCCCGCCTTTGCCTTTGAGGGCGAAGCTGCCCCGGTGGAGCAGCCGGTTCTGCCGGAAGTCGTGGAGGAAGATGTTGTCACAGTCACGGATGAAACCGCTGGTGCCCTGACCCCGGAGGGCAACCTGACGCTGGTGGATGATTACCACACCGACTATTCCGATGGCAGCGGACAGCAGTTCATTACGCTGGTGTCGAAGTCGGGTGCAACTTTCTATCTGGTGATTGACCGCAACGCCAAGGGGCAGCAGACCGTCCACTTTATGAACCTTGTGGACGAAGCAGACCTTCTGGCTCTGATGGAGGAAGATGCTGCCGATGCTTATACCGCTGAAAAAGAAGCAGCGGCGCAGGCGGAACAGGACAAGCTGAAAGCCGAGGAAGAAGCCAAGAAAGCCGCAGAAGAAGCGGCGGCATCCGGCGAGGAACAGCCCAAGGAAAACAAGGTCACAAAAATCGCATCCGGCTTTCTGGGCGTAGTCGTGCTGATTGCGCTGGCGGCAGGCGGCGGCTTCTATGCTTTTGCGAAGCAGAAGCAGAAAAAGCAGGCAGAAAAAGAAGCCCTTGACCCCGATGCTAACTACACCGAGGACAAGGGCGACTTCGAGATTCCCACCGAGGACGAGCCGGAGGAACCCGGTGAGGAAGATACCGAACCTATCTGATTTCAAGGCGGCATTTGCCGCCTTACATATCTAAATCTGAAAAGAACAGGAGTTGATGCTTATTGTCTTATCAGCTTGTGGTCAGCGAGAAACCCTCAGTCGGGGCAGCTTACGCAAAGGTTCTCGGTGCGACCAATCGACAGGATGGTTATTGGGAGGGCAACGGTTATCTCGTCAGCTGGTGCATCGGGCATCTGGTAGAACTGGCTCCACCCAATATCTACGATGCCAAGTACGTCAAGTGGAGCATCGCAGACTTGCCCATCCTGCCGCAAAAGTGGCAGTATCTGGTGTCTGCGTCCACCAAAAAGCAGTTTGGCATCCTGCAAAAGCTGATGCACCGCCCGGATGTGGATAGCATCGTGAACAGTTGCGATTCCGGACGTGAGGGCGAACTCATCTTCCGGCTGGTGTACCAGCAAGCGGGCTGCAAAAAGCCGTTCTCTCGCCTATGGCTTTCCAGCATGGAGGAAAACGCCATCCGAGAAGGGTTTGCCCACCTGAAACCGTCAACTGAATACGATGCGCTGTACAATGCAGCACTCTGCCGGGAACGTGCCGACTGGATGGTTGGTATCAACTGTTCCCGGCTTTTTTCGTGTCTGTACGGTCAACCGCTGGCGGTGGGGCGTGTTATGACCCCGGTGCTTGCCATGACGGTGGTGCGGGAAGCCGCCATCGGTGCCTTTACCCCGGAAAAATTCTACACGGTGGATCTGGAACTGACCAGCGGCTGCACGGCATCCAGCCGCCGCATTCCTGAAAAAGCCGTTGCCGAAAACCTGCTGGAAGCCTGCCGAAAGGAGATGGTAGCAACGATCCAGCGCATCACCCGCAAGGAAAAATCCGAAAATCCGCCGCCGCTGTACGATCTGACCACCCTTCAGCGAGATGCCAACCGCCTGTTGGGATACAGCGCACAGCAGACGCTGGACTATGTGCAGAGCCTGTATGAGAAGAAACTTACCACTTATCCCAGAACTGATAGCTGCTATATCACCGACGATGACGAGGAAATGCTGGAGGAACTGACTGAGGAGTTGGAGGTTTTTCTCGACATTACCCCGGCAGATGTGGACGAGGCTGTGCCCCGGACACGGCGCACCGTCAACAGGGAAAAAGTCACCGATCACCACGCCATCCTGCCCACCCGCAGTATGCTGCAAGCCGATCTGGACGCACTGCCCAAGGGCGAGCAGAACGTCCTGAAGCTCATCATCGCCCGGACGCTGATGGCGGTGAGCAAGCCCTTCCGGTATCTGGAAACCCTGCTGACCACCGAATGTGCCGGGGAGGAATTTACCGCCAAGGGTAAGGAGGTTCTGGAGGAAGGCTGGAAAGCGGTGGAGCGCAAGGTGCTGGCGGACATCCTGAACCGGAAGCAGGAACTCACAGCCCTGCCCAATGCAGCGGAAAACGAGTGCGGCATTCTCAACGCCGAACTAAAGGAGGGTCAAACGTCTCCGCCGAAGCATTTCACCGAGGACCTTCTACTTCATGCGATGGAAACCGCCAGTGCAGACAGTATGCCGGAGGGCGTAGAACGTCAGGGCATCGGTACTCCGGCAACCCGTGCCGCAACTATTGAAAAACTGGTGCAGAAGGGCTTTCTGGAACGGAAGGGCACCAAGAAAACCAAGGTGCTGCTGCCCACCGACAAGGGCAAGGCGTTGATTACTGTGATGCCCGAAGAAATCCAGTCCGCAGATATGACTGCTGACTGGGAAACGAAATTGCTGCAAATCGAACGTGGCGAAATGGAGCCGAATGAATTTATGATCGAAATCAATACGATGATCTCCTCGCTGGTAAAAACCACTGAGGCTGCGAAAGGAGCGAATGCGCTTATGAAAAACAAAATCATTGGTGTCTGCCCGAACTGTGGTGCAAATGTTGTGGAGCGTGAAAAGGGCTGGTTCTGTGAGAACCGGGAGTGCCGCTTCGTGCTGTGGAAGGACAATGCGTTCTTTAAGCGTCTGGGCAAGCGGCTGGACGCTCATGTGGCAGACAAGCTGCTGCGGGATGGCCGGGTTCGCCTGAAGGACTGCCGCAGTGCCAAGGGCAAGACCTACAATGCCACTGTGCTGCTGGGCACCGAGGCCGATGGCCGCAGCAAGTTTTCGCTGGAATTTGAAGGTGGGTGCTGATGGAGCAGATAAAAGAAGCGGTCTACCTTATCAACGATGAACGCTATCTGCATCTCCGGGAAAACGGTGCAGGGGTTGGCTTTGCCACCTATAACAAGGTAACTGGCGAGCCGCTGGAAAGTGGGCAGATCTCGGAAAAGAATCTGCCGCCAGATGGACAAAACATCATCCCTGCCGCCCGGAACTGGTATCTGTTTGAACTTTCGGACGATGACCGCAAGGTCATCCAACAGGAAAGCGTAAAGATCCTCGAAAACATCCCGCAGGCGGGCATCGGCAGACGGCGCATCTGGGAGCCGGAAACGCTGCCGAAGGATATTCGTCTCATCAACAGCCACTATGACGACCTCTATCGCATTCCCGATGGCGGAGTTGTACAGGTGGATTACCCGGATGGGCGCAGCTTTACGGCACGACTGGAACATCTGGATGATTATCACTTTGACATGGGCGGTCTGGGCAATGTGTTCCACATCTGCCAGTTTGCCGAAGTCATGGAACGAAACCATGCAGACTTCTACCCGGAGATTCAGACACAGGACGAGCAGGCGACGTGGGAACTGGGCGGCAAAGGCTACCTTGCCATCCAGTCCTGTGAGGATGGATGGGACTACACCCTCTACCACAGCGATTATTCCGTGATGGACGGCGGGCAGTTGGATGCCCCGGAACTGACCATTCAGGAAGCCCGTGAGCAGATTCTGGAAGCGCACCACATGGAAAAGGGGCGGCGGCTGTTGCAGGACTACGATGCCGTTATGGATAAAGTTGCGGAAGCCGAGGAACGGAGCGCAGACCATCGCTCTTCCACACTGGAAAAGCTGGCAGAACTGGCAAGTGATACGTCTGCGCCAAAATCCTCTGCACGTTCTGCGCCAGAACTGTGAGGTGGACGATGCAGCAAAAATGGAACCAGAATTTTGACGGTGAACCCATGACGGACATCCCGCAGAAGTTTCTGAACGCAGGGTGCGATGTTTATATGGTGATGCAGCTGCGGCATGACGAAAAAATCTTCGATGAAAGATTTGCTTCTATGCGGGAGTTGAATCGTCGAGGCAAAAATCCCGACCCGGAGCATTACGAGGTCACCTACTATGCTGATCTGCCCGCCATGTGGCAGGATGTGCCGAGCAACGAGGTTTTGGAAGAACTGTTTCAGGTGTTCAACCTCTCCCGTCCGCAGGATTTTGAGGGACACAGCCTGTCGGTTAGCGATGTGATCGCACTTAAACGCAATGGCGAGGTGTCTGTGCATTATGTGGACAGCATCGGCTTCAAAGATTTACAGGGGTTTCTGGACAAGCAGCCGGAACGCCCTTCGGTGCTGATGAATCTCAAGGAAAAGTGCGATGCCCCGGAGTGCAATCCTACCGCCTGCCGGAAAGCGAGGGCTGAACATGAACTTTAACCATGAGGAACTCATGCTGATTATGCTCTACAACACCGGCACCCGGCTGGGGCTTATCCATGAACTGCGGCTCATGCAGTGCTACCTGATGCCCGATGAGACTGCCCTGCGGGAGTTGTCGGAAGGTGTTATCGAGAAGCTGAAACTGCTGACCGATGCCGAGTTTGCCGAACTGGAATTTCCACTGGACTGATCTTTGCCGCCTGTGGGCGGCGTACATAAGCTCTATTACAATGCTATTTGGTATGGTATATTGAACTCGACAACTCGGAACATACAAACTCTTGACAGTAAAACTCCTATATAGTATTATTTAAAAAACTACTATATAGGAGTTTTTGTATGGAAACGAATGGAGGATTTCTTGTCACCAAAATAAAACAGCTTGGAGACCGGATTTTCGAGAAGATTCTTAGTGAAAAGAATATTGATGCGTTTAATGGAGCCCAAGGGCGTATTCTTTATGTGCTGTGGCAGAAGGATGGTATTTC